>CAJTOE010000146.1 GCA_910577805.1 uncultured Oscillospiraceae bacterium
AGCCCCATGCCCGGCAACGTGTTCAAGGTGGAGTGCAAGCCCGGCCAGGCGGTGAAGGCCGGCGACGTGCTGGTGATTCTGGAGGCCATGAAGATGGAGATCGAGGTCTCCGCGCCTGTGGACGGCACTGTCAAGGCGGTAGCCGCCACGGTAGGCAGCACCGTGAACACCGACGATCTGCTGGTTACCCTGGGTTAATAGGGAGGAAGTAAACTATGCCGAATCCTGCGAAAGCAATTTTAGACCCATTTGCGCCGCTAACCATCCCGCAGGCATTGCTTGTGGCTGTCTGCGGCCTGGTCGTGGTTTTCATGATGCTGGCCATGCTGATGGTGATGATTTATGTCATCTCCTGGGTAGTCAGCCAGATTGAGGGCAAGCGCAAGCCTGCTGCCGCGCCTGCGGCGAAATCCGCACCGAAGCCGGCGGCGCCAGCCCCGGCCGCGGCGCCTGCGCCTGCCGCACCTGCGGTAGATGAAGGCGAGCTGGTAGCGGTCGTGATGGCCGCCATCGCGGAGGAGTCTGGTATGCCTATGGGCTCCTTCCAGATCACCAATATCGCCGCGGCGCCTGCCGCACCCGCGCCTGCACCCGCCCCTGCTCCGGCCCCTGCGCCCGCGCCCGCTGCGGTTCCTGCCGCGCCTGCCGCTGGTGAGACAGCGGTAAACAGCCCCATGCCCGGCAACGTGTTCAAGGTGGAGTGCAAGCCTGGCCAGGCGGTCAAGGCTGGCGACGTGCTGGTGATTTTGGAGGCCATGAAGATGGAGATCGAGGTCTCCGCCCCTGTGGATGGTACGGTCAAGGCCGTGGCCGCCACCGTGGGAAGCACAGTAAACACAGATGACCTGCTGGTCACATTAGGCTGAGAGGAGGGGTAAAGAATGGAATTTTTTATTGACGTATTGAAAGCAATCTTCGGAGGTTCCGGCTTTGCCGCTCTGGACTGGCGGACTGTGGTCATGCTGGGCATCGCCTGTGTTCTGCTGTATATGGGCATTGGCAAGGGGTATGAGCCTCTGCTGATGGTCCCCATCGCATTTGGTATGCTGCTGGCGAACCTGCCCCTGACCGGACTGTTTGCCGAGCCTGTCTACGACGCTGCCACCCACAGCGGCACCGTAGGCTTCATGTGGGTGCTTTATCAAGGCGTACAGTACGCCATCTATCCGTCCATCATCTTCATGGGCATTGGCGCAATGACGGACTTTGGTCCTCTGCTGGCCAACCCCACGTCCCTGTTGCTGGGCGCTGCGGCCCAGATGGGCATTTTCGCCGCGTTCCTGATGGCGCTGGTCCTGGGCTTCAATCCTTCGGAAGCGGCCGCCATCGGCGTGATCGGCGGCGCGGACGGCCCCACCGCGATTCTGACGGCCTCCAAGCTGGCTGTCGAGCTCTTACCGGCCATTGCCATTGCGGCGTACTCCTACATGGCGCTGATTCCTATGATTCAGCCCCCGCTGATGAAGGCCCTCACCACCAAGGAGTCCCGCAAGGTAAAGATGAGCCAGCTTCGCGTTGTGTCCAAGACGGAGAAGATCATCTTCCCCATCGCCGTGACCATTTTCGTAGTGCTGCTGATTCCCGACACGGCTCCTTTGATTGGTATGCTGATGCTGGGCAACCTGTTCCGTGAGTGCGGCGTGACCGAGCGTCTGTCCGACACCGCGCAGAACGCGCTGATCAACATCGTGACCATTCCCCTGGGCCTGTCCGTAGGTTTCAAGGCAGTGGGCGAGAGCTTCCTGACCCTCAAGACTGGCGGCATCATCATCCTGGGCCTGACCGCGTTCCTGCTGTCCACAGCGGGCGGTTTGATTCTGGGCAACGTGATGTATATTGTCACCAAGGGCAAGGTCAACCCCCTCATCGGTTCTGCCGGCGTGTCCGCCGTACCGATGGCCGCTCGTGTGGCTCAGAACGTGGGCCAGAAGGAGAACCCCTCCAACTTCCTGCTCATGCACGCCATGGGTCCCAACGTGGCCGGCGTGATTGGCTCCGCTTGTGCGGCGGGCTTCATGATAAAGGTATTTGGCGGCTAAAACGTTGCAAAAAAACCAGGAGCAGTAATGCTCCTGGTTTTTTCATGCGCAAAAGAGGACTGGCTCACATATCGTCCTCATCCAGCACCAGCGTTTCCAGGCCATCCCAGTCCAGATTCCGGCTTTCGATGTCCCGCCAGCTTTTGATGCGCTTTTCCAGCTCGATCCAGGTAATGTACCAGAAGTTGTAGGTAATCAGCAGATGTGCGGGTAAAATATCCTCAATGATCTCTTTGATCTCCTCAAATTCCTTTGGAATACCGGGCACATTCGGGAAGGAGACCACGACCTCATTGGGCACGCCGTTTTCCTCCACCAGGGCGTGAACGCCGCACCCGGCGATGGTGTCGTTGATGGCCTCCAGGGTAAAGCTGTCGCCGCCGATGCGCAGCAGAGCGGCCAAAGCGGCCCGCAGGCGTTTCGTGGTGGAGGCCACAGGCCTGCGCCGGAACAGGCTTGCAACCCGCTCAAGCCCCCAGTCCTCGGCGGTAGCCAGACACATTTCCCCCTCCAGCTCCGCCAGCAGACCGTCCACCTGGTCCAGCACCGCGCCCTGGGTCTGGATTTCCCCCATCTGGAAGGTCCCGCTCTTTTGATAGACCCCCAGAGGCTCCAGCAGCTCCCAGATATGGTTTGCGTAACTCATGCCAGCTCCTCCACTCTCAGGGTCCCCAGCACGGGCAGCTGTCCCTTCTGCACGCTCAAATCGGCGGAGGGCGCAGTGATTTTATAATTCTCCACCCCGGAGCATCCATATACCAGCGCGCCCAACTGCGCCAGCAGCACGGGCTGACCCAGCCGTTTCCCAGTAAACCACCCCCGCAGCGTCTCTTCCACTTGCTTCAGCACAGCCTGCCGCTGTCCGGCCTGGGCCTTGACCTTCACGGTCACATTCACCGTAAGGGAGGTGGGGGCGCGCACCAGCACGTCCACGGCGATCTCTCTCCGGCTCTGAAAATACTCCTGTAATTGAGCCAGCAGCGCCTGACTGGGCGCACCCTCCAAAGTCGCCGCAATCACATCCACAGTCCCCTTGCCTCTGGCTCTGGGAATCACAGCGGCGGCGGCCACCTCGTCGAAGGACAAAGCGCCCTGCTCGTAAAAAGCGGCGTTCGCCCCGTTCGGCAGGCGCTTGAACGTATCCAGCACCCGCACCCGTAACTCCTCATCGGTCTCCGTGTCGCCGCCCCCGGCGAAGGCGCTCGGGTTGGTGCAGCTCCGCACGCCCACGGGGGCCACAGCCATGGAAACGATTGCGTTCGCCAAAATATTCCCTGCGCTTCCCGGTTCCAGCGCCCGCACGGGCACGTCCACATAGCTCTGTCCTGCCCGAATAGCGCCCGCCTGCGTCGTCTCAAACCGCACCATTCCCGCAGTCATACATACCGTACCTTTCCCCACGGTCCTGTCCAGTCCGGCGGTCTGCCCGGCAAAAAACCGTACCACCCCCTGGGCGTAGGCGGCTTCTTTCCGTTCCAGCCCCCGGAGCTGGGCGTGCCGTTCCAGATACTCCCCCTGGGCGGTCTGCGGGAAGCACTGCCGGGTCACCCACTCTCCCTGGACCAGCAGGCTGTACACCTGTGCGGCCACCGCATAGAGCCGGGCGGCCAGATCGCATCCTCCCTGCATCTCCAGCCCGGTCCGCTGGGAAAACGTCTCCAGCATTTCCTGAAAAATTTCGTCAATGGTTTTCAATCCAATCCCCCTATCCCACGGCGGCGTTCACAGTCAGGTGTTCTCCCTGCCACTCCAGAAACACCTTCAGATCCAGCCGCCCATCCTTCCGGTCTGTCAGCTCCACCTGTTCCACCCGCAGACCCGGCTC
The DNA here is from genome assembly GCA_910577805.1 of uncultured Oscillospiraceae bacterium. Lineage (GTDB taxonomy): Bacteria > Bacillota > Clostridia > Oscillospirales > Oscillospiraceae > Lawsonibacter. The sequence continues at coordinate 3,865 of CAJTOE010000146.1, forward strand.
CTGCGCCAGCGCCTGGGTCACATACTGCATCGCCACGCCCCGCCGTTCCGACGGTTTTTCCCGGCCCAGGGTGTGCAGCAGGCTTCCCAGCTCTGGCAGGAAGGGCATTCCGCCCCGGCGGGCCACCAGCCGGAACAGCACGCGTTCCAGCAGCTCCTGGGCGCCCTCCAGCCGCAGGAAGCCCCCGGACCCATCGGGCACATAGTCGCCGTCCCGAATCAACAATTCCATTGCAAGCCTCCATCCATTAGTTCATGATCTCCTCGATCAGCTCCCGAATCAAATCCTCCAGCTTTTTTCCATTGATGGTCATTTCGCCGGTCACATCCAGCCCCCATCGGTTCAGCAATAACCTGGTCCCATTCCCGGAAATCAGCACGTCGCCGACCTCCAATTCTTCTCCAGTCTCATCCTGGACCCGTCCCACCACACCGGGGGCCTCCTGCTCCGCCCCCATATGAAGTACAGCCACCTGTTCGTCCTTAGCGGGCTTCCAAAAGTACCCGCCGGGGGAATACACGGGCATCCACCGCCGTTCGCCCCCCAAATACACCCCAGCCGGGTCCCCCTCCAGGGTCACCCGCCCGCAGTCGGCGGAGGCCATATGCTGTTTTTCCTGCGCAGACCGCCGCGAGGTCCACATACCCATCACACTCCTACAGTAAAATATCCGGCGGAGCCAGCTCCAACCGGCTCCACGCGCCAGAACGATCCGTCCCCACCTTCACTTTTGCGGCCCGGTATAACCCATTCCGCCGCCATCCGGTCCGGCTGATCCGGACCAAGTCACCGGGCTGGGCGAAGAAGGGGATCGGCACATCCACCTCCAGCCGCAGCAGCTCCGCGCTGGAGCGCTCCACCTGGAACTGCCCATTGTAGCGCATAGCCTTAAAATTGCTTTTCCCCGGCATAGTCATCACCCGGCGGCACATCCCATCTTGGAGCCGCTGGTTGCCCACCTGCTGCACAATCTCCTGATAGCGGTCCCGCACGAGCATCTGAGACAGCACGCCGTACCGCCGGTCCCGGCACAGGAGCCTTGTCACCGGGGTGCCGTCTCCAATCAAAAGAGACTTCTCATTGTCCCAGGGCGCAAGAATCAGCCGTCCATTCTGGTCAAACCGCGGGGCGATGCCGCCGTAGTACCGGCAAAACTCCTCCAGCACGGCCCACTCGCTGCTCCCGGTCGCCACAGAAAACTTTTCCACGGGCGGAAGCTCTGCCGTCCGTCCGACCGAAATACCGTAGGGCATCACATGGTCCCGCAGAATATCAGCCAGAGTTGCGGTTTCATAGTCCTGCCCCAAGGCCTCATTGTCCAGCAATAGCGCGGCCATCCCTCTTCCGGACAGCTCCAATAAAGCCCCCTCCTGACTCAAGGAGGCCTCGCACTCATCCACCACGCCCTCAAATAGAACGCCATTGTCATCCGTTGCCCGGAACCGGACCCAGCCGCCCGGCTCCGGGGCATTGTCCAGGTCCCAGGGACAGCGCATCCAAAAGCTGTCGCAGGGGGACCCGGTGGTGTATTCCAGCTCCCAGGCCAGGGGGGCGGGCAGCTGCCAGCCCTCCCCGGACCGGGTATAAACAAAGGCAGTCAACGGATTCTCACCTCGTCTCCCACCTGGATTTGGTTTGGGTTTTTGAGGTCGGGATTCAGCCCGATCAAAGTCTGCAAGGACAGTGCATATTTATTCGCAATCCCCCAAAGGGTGTCCCCCTTCAGGACCTTGTAAAATTGGGGGCTTACCCCGGTCCCGGCGGCGGAGGCGGCGGGCTGTCCCTGCAAAGGCCGGGCCTCGTCGCTGTAGTAGCTCATATCCTCCCAAAAGGCGAAGGAGTAGCGCACATACCAGGGTCTTGGCTCCTGCTCCAGCCGCAGCTCCACAAAGTAGGCGCTGGCGGTCTGCCACAGGGGGTGAATCAAAATCCCCGGTCCTTTCTCATAAAACACGTTAGCCAGCTCTCCGAACTGGGCGTAAGCGTCCTCTCCGCAGAACTCCCCTTCTCCCCGCATCACCCGGCGGGTCCGGCCCAGGTCCTGCAAGAAGTAGTACCCAAAGGGGATTTTATTCACCGCCATGTTCCGTTCATAGTCGATGGAATAGACTCTGGGGTTGTGGGGCCAGCTGTAGCCCTTGTAGCGCATAGGCGCCAGAAGCATAAAAAAATCCCTCCTCAGAATAGCGTAAAGCCGCCGTCATAGCGGCGGGCG
>CAJTOE010000147.1 GCA_910577805.1 uncultured Oscillospiraceae bacterium
CCACCTGGTCGGGCTTGTACAGATTTTCAATCAAAAATTCGTCCCGAAGCTCCTGAGTGGTGTAGCGCTTTACGTCCTTGGGGTGTGCGGAATAACGGATATCCATACGAAAACCTCCTGAAAAATTAAGTTTTGTAGATTAAATGTTCTTAATGGGACTGTGCGTTTGTATGTGATTTCTTCCCCCTCACGGGGGAAGGCCGCCTCTCCCTTTGCACCCCCCTCATAGGGGAGTACCGCCGCCAGGTGTGGTCCGCCGCCAGCGGATGGACGGGATGCGGGTCAGGGGGTGGAGCAGGTTTGTGTTGGGCCAGGGCACAGCGACCAGCGGTTCGCCGCCGCCCTCCTCACAGCGGATGGCGCTCACCCCCCAGGGGAAGCGGACGGTTACCCCGTGGGCCTCCCATTGGGCTGTCTCCTCCCCCGCCGGGACGGCAAAGCCGCCGTCCACCACATCAATGGGCCGGTCTGTGGTAATGCGGTACTCCCGGCGGTGGCTGGGGAAGCTGGGGGTCACCGTGACCTCGATTTGCACCCCCCTCATAGGGGAGTACCGCCGCCAGGTGTGGTCCGCCGCCAGCTCGTAGGCCTCGAACCCCCGCTGGGTCCGCCAGTGGTCCTCGCCGGCCTCGCTGACCGCAAGGCAGTTGTCAAAAGCACCTTCCTCCAGGCTGTCCTCCCGCGGGACGGAGAACCCGAAGCGGCTGGAGTAGACCAGCTTTTCGTATTTCGGCCCCACCTGCCCCAACTGACACACGCAGGACTGGCCGGAGGGGAATAACTGCACCTGTCCGCCGGACCGCGCCAGCAGCATCCGGGCCTGGGGCAGCAGACGCAGCGGCTCCAGTACGGGAATTTGCTCCTCGGACTGCCAGAAGGGGTGCGTTTCCGGCAGGGCAAGGCATAAAAAGGCTTTCAGCCCCCAATAGGGAGAGCCGGGGGCGTTGTAATGTTCGCTCATGCAAAGGTTTGGGTAGCCGTACCCCACCGTAAGCAGGCCTTCCGGGGAGAAAATAGGCTGTGCGAACCAGTCCCGCAGACTGCCAAGCACCCTGGACTTCAGAACGCCCCAGGGCAAAGCTTCCACTCCGGCGAAAGCCAGGGCGGAGAAAAAGGCGCACTGACCGAAACGATAGGTCAGGCTCCGGCCGAAGGGGACCGCCCGTCCGCCGTCCTCGAACCAGTAGAGGAAATCCGGGGCGAACCGGGCGGCGCGCTCCCGGAAGCGCTGGCTGGACACAGGGTCCTCCTGGGCCATGAAGCGGGCGTAGATCAGGCCGTAATAGTGCATCCCAAAGGGGATATAGTAGTCGATCTGAGAGGGCTGGCCGTCGCAGTACCAACCGTCCCCCAGATACCAGTCCTCCAAACGGGACAGGTCGGCCTCAGGCTGTTCCCGGTCCCAGGGCCAGCCCATGCGCCGGAACGCGGCCTGGACCAGCACCCGGAAAAAGAGCCAGTTATTCTGAGGCAGTGCGCGGCCCTCGACGCCAGCCAGCCAGCGGTGCAGATTCCGGGCCTCTGTTTGAGACAGTTTTAGGCGTTCCCCGCACAGCAGCAGGGTCAGGGCGATGGCGGCCATCTCCACGATTTTTTGATCGTAGTCCGCCACAGCCCCCCAGTAGGCCGGGTGATTCGGGTCGGTGCCGCAGACAAGCCCCTGACGGAACAGGGGCAGATATTCTTCGCCGCCCCCCTGGCTCCACAGCGGGGCCAGACCCCACAGCATCCGGGAAAACGCCTCCATGTGGGCGGAGGCCTCTCCGTAGTGGGCGGCGAAGTCCCCCAGGTGCAGCTCGGCGATGCCGCAGCAGACGATGGCGGCGGCGGAGCTGTCCCGCGGCTCCTCCCCCTGGGTGAAGCACAGGTCCCAGCAGCACACGCCGTCCTCCGGCAGGCGCTCCAGGTAGTAGTCCAGCAGCTGGCAGGCGGTGTTCAGGAACGAGCGGTCCCCGGTGTCCACGTCCATATAAAAGGTGTGGTACGTGGTCCGGTCCGGGCGGACCAGATATTTTTGGGCCTGTCTGGCGTGGCTGTAGGCCATCTCCAAATAGCTGCGGTCGCCGGTCAGCCGCGCGGCCTGGTACAGCAGCGGCAGGTTGAGCAGACAGTCAATAATCATGCGGCCCCTGCCGAACTCGTTCACCGCAAGCTGGACCTCCTTGTCCCGCTGGACCAGCACCTGAGCGCCCTCCAGGGCGTAGATGCTCTTTTTGCCCTCGCCGAAGTCCGTCTCGCCGGAGCAGTCCGCCAGGATGAAGTGGTCCCGGTGCTCCTCCCAGTTGTATTTGTCATAACCCAGGGTAAAACCAGTCTCTTTTTCTACGCCCAGTACACCGGCAAGCTGGAGATAGCGGCCCTGGTACTGGTGGCCGGAGGGCTCGCCCACGCCGATGAAGCCGCCGCCGTTGTGGACGAACTGCTTGACCGCCGCGGAGACCGCCGGGTCCTCCCAGACGGCTCCGCCGGTGTGGGCGGTGTCGCCGTCGCCGGCGTTGAGGAGTACATCCACGCCGTCCAGGACATGGGGGTCCGCCTTGACCTCGTCAAAGCTGATGAATTTCACGTCATAGGGCGCGCCGGACAGGGCCTCGATGACCCCGGCGTAGGAGTAGTTCTGCTTCTGGTACAGGGCGTGGTGGACCATGTGGCAGCCCCAGGAGCGGGCCTTGCCCCAGCTGTTCAGCACCGCTACGGTTTTCACGCAGTAGGGGGTGGTACCCTTGATGTTCTCATACAGCTCCCGGAACTCGCCGCACACAGACTCCACGTAGTCGATGAATTCGGGGAACTGACAGGCCAGCTTCAGGTAGCCGCCGTAGCCGATGCGGTCGATGGGCTTTCTCAAAATGGCCCGGCGGGCGGTGACCCAGTTCTCCTTGGCCTCCCGGACGGGGTCGCCCCCCTCGTAGAAGGTGTCGGGGAAGAAGTAGGGCAGGAACCGGCCCTCGGTGTACTTCACCCCAGGAATGTCCGAAATCAGCCGCAGGGTGGAGCCGTTGCCCACAGAACCCACCACCGCGTCCAGGCCGATGGTCTTGAACTCGTCCAGGTAAGGCTCGGTGCCGATGAAGTGGTCCCCCAGGAACATCATGGCTTCCTTGCCCAGCTCGTGGGTGATGTCCACCATCTCCTTGGCCAGCGCGGCCACCTCCCGGCGCTGAAAGGCCATAAAGTCCTGGAATTCCTTGGTGGGCACCCGATACTGGTTGTTATAATACCCCTGGTCGATGATGAATTCCGGACGGAATCTGTAGCCAACCTCCTTCTCGAACTGCTCCAGGATGTAGGGGGAGACGGAGGCGGAGTAGCCGAACCAATCCACGTATTTCTCCCGCTTCAGCTCGTCGAAGATCAGGGTGAACTGGTGGAAGAAGGTGGTGTACCGGATGACGTTCACATAGGGGTGGTCGGCGATGAACTTCCGCAGGCGCTCCATGGTGAACTTCCGGGTTTTGGGCTGGCGCACGTCAAAGGTAATCTGGTGCTCAAAATCCTTCCAGCCGTTGGTGACGGCGTTGTACATGTGGACCGGGTCCCAGATGAGATAGGCCAGAAAGCTGACGGTGTAGTCATGGAACGCCTCCGGGGCGTCGCGGTATGAAAGCCCGTCATGAGGTAGCATTGCTGCACCTCGTCGGGATTGGCCTTGGCCCAGGCGTTGTCCTTCCGGGTGGTGTAGTAGGTGGAGTAAACCTTTGCGTCTACCGCCTTCAGCTCCTCCGGGTAGTCGGTGCCGTCGCAGTCCCGGATGGCGTCCGCGCCCCAGCGCTTCAGAAGCTCCAGAGTTTCCGGGACCACGTCCACGTCCGTGGGGATGGTCACCCGGCCCGTCTTATGTGCATTGTTCATAAAAGCCTCCTAACTAAAATCAGCATGAAATCAGCAAAAGTGGGTTTCTCAGCCCTTTACGCCGCCGCCCGTCACGCCGGCAATGATTTTCTCGGACATGAAGATGTACAGCAGGAAGGTGGGCAGGAATACGATGATGACCGCGGCGAACATTCCGCCGTACTGGCCGGTGTACTTCATGGAGTTGATGATGTTCAGAAGGCCCACGCCCACGGGAGCCATGGACTCGCTGGAGGTGAAGATCAGGGCCATAAAGAACTCGTTCCACACGGACATGAAGTTGAAGATGGTCACGGTGATGATGGCGGGCTGGACCAGGGGAAGGGTGATGTGGGTGAACTGGTGGACCTTGCCCGCGCCGTCGATGGTGGCGGCTTCATACAGGTCCTTGGGGATGCCCTCGATGCCGCTGGTGACGATCACGGCCATCAGCATGGCCAGCGTCAGGGTGAACACGCCGCCCACCAGCCAGATCAGCAGCATGTTCCGCATAGAGGTCAAAAAGCTGGCGCTGCCGAAAATTTTAGTGTAGTTTCCCAGTCCGTAAAAGCTCCAGTCTGACATAGAGGCGGTGACGCTCTCCACCTGGAAGAAGCTCATCAGCACCGTGCGGCACACGGGGTAGACGAACATCAGCATCAGGGAAAGCAGCGCGGGCAGGCAGAACCAGAAGATCATTGCTTTGTTTTTTCGCATGATTTTTACGCTCTCCTTCCTAATTTGGGTATAAGAAAGCAGACGGCGCCGCAGGGGCGCCGCCTGCTAACATGGACAATGTTAAGCGATAAAGCGATTGGTTATGGATTAATACAGGGCGTCCAGAGCCTTGCAGAAGTCCGCGCCGGTGGCGTACTTGCCCTCAAACAGCTCCACGCACATGGACTTGATGGTGTCCTTCAGGTCCGCGTTGGCGCTGATGCCGGCGCACCAGGTCATGGGGGAAACCGCGGCCTGGAGGGTCTCAACGGTGCCGTTCAGGTCCAGCTCCTCAATCTTCTCCTCGCCCAGGTAGCGGACCAGGGTGTGGTAGAATGCGAAGTCGCAGTATAGCATAGGACCACATCGGAATTCTACCCGTTTTTTGCTCTCTTGTTTATATATCGTGCTTTCTTCGTTTGGCTGGATTGTCTAAAATCACGGACCCATTTTTCCGGAGATACTGGATATTTTGATGTCCGGAGGTGTTTCGGACTGGACATTTTGCCCAAAATTATGAAAAGCACCGCAGAAGCTATGGGAGGTATTGCATAATAGCCGGGCGTATTGTATAATGGAATCGAAATTCTATGGGTGAGGGTTTTTTATTAGATTGCAACAGAAGGAGGGGGCGTATTTGGTTCGTTATCAATTCAGCGGCTCCGGCGCGCCGGAGCAGGCGGGGCATGGTATGCCCCGCCTGAGCTACATCTCAAAGGACCGTTTCTCTGCGGAGTGGAGCTCGGAGCTGCACACCCACGGCTGGACGGAGCTGAACAGCTGCCTGGATTTGATGCTTCAGGAGTCCTCCGAGTCCCTGGCGGGCCACGAGGCGGCCTGCCAGCATCTTCTGGAGGTGCTGCTGATCCGGCTGGGGCGGCAGCAGGCGATGTCCCTGTCCGGCGAAGCCCCCGGACCCGGCCCGCGGGCCAGCCAGGAGTGTGAGTTTATCCGCCGCTACATAGACAACCACTTCAAAGAGGATTTGACCCTGGACCATCTGGCCAAGCTGGCCCATTTGAATAAGTATTATCTCTCCCACTCCTTCCGCCGGGAGTTCGGCACATCCCCCATCAACTATTTGATTTCCCGGCGGGTGGACGAGAGCCGGTTCCTCCTGCGCCGGACGGATTACTCCCTTTCGCTGATTGCGGAGATTTTGGGGTTTTCCTCCTTGAGCTACTTTTCCCAGTGCTTCCATATAAAAAAGCGGTCCCTGTACCCCATCGGGCACAGGGATCGCTTTTTTATACCAGCAGGTAAACCAGAATCAAAATCAACCCTACACTCGTCATGAACAGCCCGAAGGACAGGCTTCCGCCGATAATCGCGCCGTTCTGGGAGATGTCGTCGTAGAGCATCGCCAGCTTGTGGCGGTAGTTGGTCCGGTTGTGGAAAATGGCCGCGCACCGGTCCAGGAACCCGCCCACCGCGTAGG
>CAJTOE010000148.1 GCA_910577805.1 uncultured Oscillospiraceae bacterium
GAGGTGGAGATTAATGAACACAACAACCTGCGCATTCACGGGACATCGCCCACACAAATTCCCCTGGAAATACAACGAACTGGACCCCGGATGCGTTGCATTAAAAGAAACTCTAAAAGAGCAAATCGCAAAACTGACGGTATCCGGCGTGACGAATTTCTATAGCGGCATGGCGGACGGCTCCGATGTTTGGCTGTCACAAATCGTCCTGGATTTTCGTAAAAACACCCCCGCACTGAACCTGCATTGCGTTCTGCCCTGCGAAGGACAGGCGGACCAATGGAGCAAATCCACGCGGGACCGGTACGACGCGATTTTAAATTGGGCAGATTCGGTGACTTACGTAAGCCGCCAATACTACGACGGCTGTATGCTGGACCGGAACCGTAAGCTGGTGGAGTCCGCTGGCCTTCTGCTGGCTGTGTACAACGGGGAGCGTCGCGGCGGGACGGCGGCAACACTGCGCTATGCCAAAAAGCTGGGCCGGGAGCTTATTATCGTTCATCCAGTCTCCCTGCATATTACGTATGAATCATAAAAAAGCGTACCTCACGACTGAGGTACGCTTTTTCTGCGTCTATCGTTATTACTCCTCCACCAGCTCCTCCAAAAGCACCTCATAGGGCCGGGGTTTTACCGGGTTCTCACTGGCGTATTCCCCAATGGGACTGGTGACAACTTCAGGGTTCCCCAGGTTTGCCAGCAGCAGGTCCAGGGCATTGCGCAGTTTGGGCAAATCATGAATCAAATACGCAGCGGAAGAAGGGACGATTACGCAACGACGGCCTGCCCTCCGGCGCCGCCGCCGCACTGTCCTGCCGGTTCCGACGCTGGATGACTGCCCGGCGGCGGCTGGCCTGAATCAGGTCCGGCAAGGTCAGTGCGCCGGGGGCCGTCTCGTTCTGCGCGTAAAACGCCAGCAGGGCTTCCGCGAAATGCTCCCCGGTCCACTGGACGTGATACTTCATGCTGTCCTCGGCGAATTTCCGGTCCCACAGGGCCTTCTGCATCTCAGGCCGCGCCAAAAACGCCTGCGTCTCCGCTCCGGCCTTGGCCCAGTCCGCCGGGTCGCCGGTGTCCTCCAGGGCGCAGACGGTCCGGCGAAAGACCTCGAACTCCCGGTTGAGCTTCGCCCGGTCCAGCTCGTTTTCCGCGATGTCCGGGATTTTCTCCAACACCCGCTGGCGTAAAGCGCCGTGCAGGAGCTTGGCCCGGCCCATCAGGGCGGTTTTCAGATTCAGCCGCTGCCATGCCATCCGGTAAAGCTCCTGGGGCAGGTCCTCCCGCTGGAAGAAATAGTCGATCAGCCGCATCCCCGCCGGGTGGCGCTGGGAGGGCATAGGCTTTCGGTCCTGAAAATTCTCCAGCACATAAAACTCCAAAATTTTTCCCGCCTTTTCCAGCAGCGTTTCGGTCCAATGGGCCCAATTCGCCAGCTGGAGCAAAGCCCGGTAATCGGCAAAGCTCCAGGCGAGCGGCTGCTCCAGGCACCGGGGGGAGAGAAAAGCCCTGGCGGCCTCGTGGTCCGCGAAGGGGTTCGGCCCCTCGTCCAGCAGGGGAGGACGGTCCGTCAAACTCCAGCCCGGCTCCCCTGGGAGACGGAACGCCGGTTCTTCTGCCTCCGGTTTCTCCGGCTGTGCGCCGCCCTCCGCATAGGCCAGCGCCCGCCGGTAGGCCTGCCGCAGGACCAAAAAGCCCTCCGGGTCCTCCTCCGGGTGGCAGAGCTTGGTCTGCTCCGCGTAAGCCCGCTTGATGGCGGCGCTGTCCCTGGTTGGCTCCAGGCCCAGTACGCTCCAAAATTCATCCATGCTGTTCCGCCTCCTTACGATGGGTCGTGTACCAGCGCCGCCCGAATCTCGTCGTAGGGCAGGTTTACGCTTGCAAACTGCCCCGGCTGGGACAGCACCGGCTGTATGTTATCAAGGTCGTCCAGCAGCAGGTCTATCCCGTTGCGTAAACGCTTCCAGTCCGTGTGGACCAGCCAGGCGGGGGCGGCGAAGTCCAAAAACCAGCGCGGCTCGTCGGCGGCGTAGGCCAGCGCCTGCCGTTCGCGGTCCTGGAGCCAGAACATCATGCACCGCCCCCGGTGGTGGAGCAGCACCAGGTGGCACAGCTCCGTTCCGCCCCCCTGGGCGGGCAGGTCCCAGGTGAGCCGGACCCGGTCCAGCTTCCCCATCATGAACTGGATCAGCTCGGTCCCCGCCTTGCCGAAGGAGCCGCTGCGCAGGGCCGTCACTGTCCGCACCCCCTTGGAATCCACGCTCTCCAGCTCCGACGGGAAGCGGCTGAACACGAATTTGGCCAGGTGATAGTCCCGGCCGCCCCGCCAGGGCGGAATGCCCCCCAGCTTTTGCTGGGCCATGCGCAGCTTGTGCTTGGCGTTCTGGAGGTTGACCGCGCAGGACCAGAGCCAGCCGCCCCGGCCTCCGCTTTCCAGCTGTCCCCGGTCCATGTTGGACAGCACCAGGTCTATGTGCTGCATCATGTCCTGGGCGGTGCGGAACAGGGAGTATTCCGGCAGCTTTCCCATGCCGAAGGGGTGATAGACGATCTCGTCCCCGTCCACGGTCCGGTACATATCCACGTCAGCCAGCAGGGCGTACCAGTAGTCCCCCCGGCCAAAGCTGTTTTCAAAGTAGAGACAGGCGTAATATCCCCGGTCCCGGCGCAGCACCAGATGGCCCGAAGTCCACTGAAACTCCGCCCGCTCCAGCTCGTCCTGGGTGAAGGCGTTGAGCACCTTGCGGAGGTTTTCCTCCGTCACCAGCAGCTCCGGGGGCACAGGCTCCGGCTCCGGCATCCCCTCCTCCGGCTCCAGCAGTTCGGGGTGGATCAAGCCCGTTTCTTCCCGGCCGTCGGCGGTAAAGTAGATGCGCCAGGGCAGACGGCGCAGGCGGGACAGGTCCAGGAAGCCGGGGGAGGTCAGCTCTGTCAAACGCCGCCGCGCCGCCTCCGGACGGGTTTCGCCCGGCTGCGGCTCCAGAGGCTCCTGGAACAGCCGGCCGGAGAAGGTTTGATGAAAAATGCGTCCCGGCTCGCCGTCCTCGGTCCAGACCGCGGTGTAGAGCTGCCGTCCGTACTCCATAGACAGCTCCATAGGCGGCTGGCTGCACACATGCCCCGCCATGCACCGGGCCAGCAGAGCCGCGATCTCCGCCGGAAGGGCCGTCCCGTCCTCCAGGCGCTGGCGGACGGTTTCCACGACCTCTGGGAAAGTCTCCCAGGGGGCGGCGGTGATGGGCAGGAGGAATAACAGCTCGTCGCCGCAATCTATCTCGGAGACCTCCTCCCAGGGGAGGCAGGGGCAGTACACCGGCGCGCCGTCCACCCGATAGTCGATGTGCAGGGGATAGAAGGTCAGCTCCACCTGCGTAAGGCCCATTGTGATGGTCCGGCTTACCCCGTGCTGGCCTGTAAACCGTCTGCTCCAGGACTCCTGATAGGGCAGGAGCGTTTCCAGACAGGTCAGCAGCGGGGCGCCGCCGTCCGGGTCCTGGGCGGTGTAAAAGGCGGTGTTCAGCCAGTGCCGGAGGAAGGGCCGGTACGCCAGCGGCAGCGTCCCTTCCGGCACGTCCGCCTCCCGGTCCTCCTGGGTCCAGAGCTTTGCCATCCGGCTTTGCAGGTCCGATTCCAGGGCAGAAACGACCTCCCCGGCCCTTGGGATGTCCGGGTGGTCCCGGTAGTAGTCCAAAATCTGCGTGACCAGGCCCGCGCCGATCTCCTCCCGCCGCCACTTGGAGTAAACCAAAAGCTGCTGCTCCAAAAAGCGGGGGACAGGCAGGGCCCGCTGCAGCTCCGGGGACTGGAAGAAGGCCGCGGACTCCTGCGGCTCCGTCTCCGGCGCGTGTTTGATACGCGCCAGATAGCGGTCCAGGCTGCGGTTCAGCTCCAAAAAGTTCTCCTGGGCCTCGCCCTCAATTCCGGGGACCCGCTCCAGAATCAGCGTCCGTAACGAACCGTAGAGGATCTGCGCCCGGCCCATGAGGGCGCTTTTCAGGCTCAGACGCTGCCAGGCCTCCCGATACACCTCCTCCGGCAGGTCCTCCCGCTGGAAGAAGTGGAGGAACACCCGCAGTCCCGCCGGGTGGCGCTCGCTGTCCGGGGGCACGCGCTGTTCACAGCGGTCCCGTATGTAGAAGGAGGCGTACCGTCTCAAAATCTCCCGGTAGGAGTCCAGCGCGTCCTGGTCCCAGCGTCCGGCGTTGGCCAGATGGGTCAGGCGGCGGTAATCCAGAAAGCTCTGGAGGATAGCAAATTCGTTGCCCCGGAGGGTTTTAGGCACAGGGCCGAGGGCGGCGATCTGGAGGATATCTCCCATACCGTCAAAGGTCTGGCCCCCGCCGCCGGAGAACTGGTAGACCACATTCAGCCAGGTCATACACTCCTTGTTGGGCTGGAAGTCCGCCAACACCTCTCGGACGGTCCGCAGCAGCAGGGCGGTGAACTGGGGGTCCCAGGCGGCGTCCAGAAACGCCCCGGAGGTGACGTAATTCATCCACATGACCGGGTTTTTCCGCTGCTTGCCGGTGTAGAGCTCCCGGAAGGCCGTAATGGCCTCGCCGCCCACGTAGGGGTTGGGGCCGTCGTCCTCCGGCATTTGCAGGGTCCACTCCGGCTCTTCGGCTGGATTTTCGTCCGGCTCCTCTTCCAGCTCCTCCAGGACAAAGCCGGAGGCGTTCTGGGTCCCTTCGGCGTAGTCCAGCGCCGTCTGGTAGGCCTTCCGGAGCCTCAAAAAGCCCTCCGGATCCTCCTCCGGGTGGCACTGTTTCGCCTGCTCCGCATAGGCCCGCTTGATGGCGGAGATATCTTTTGTGGGGGCAATTCCCAGAGCTTCCCAAACATCACCCATGGCTCAGTCCTCCATATCCTCGTCAAAATCCTCGTCGAACGCGCCGTCATAGCCTTCCTCGGCAAAATCGCCGCCGAACCAGACGCCGCCCTCCAGAGGGTCCGCTTCCACTGCGGCCTCCAGCTGGTCCAGCTGGTCCTTGACCCGGTTGTAGTCCCTCCGGCGCTGGATGCGGTCGCCGCAGTCCATCAGGTTCTTCCAATAGCGGATGAGGCTGGCCGCCTGCTCCCGCCGCTGCCCAATGGTCTGCACATAGAGCCGCAGGGCGCGTTCCAGAAGAAGCTGGTCCCGCTGGTCCCCCTGAGCCGCAAGCTGGATGCGCCGGATGCGCTCCATGGCCTCCTCCTTGCCCTCCTCGGTCAGGTGCAGGTTGGGATTCAGAAGCAGCCGCTCCCGGCGGTCCCCGCCGCTGCTCTCCACGCCTACGTGGAGAAGCCCGTCAATGTCGTAAGTAAAGGTGACGATTGCCCACTGCTCCCCCGCCGGGCCGGGGGGCACCTGGACTTCCACTTCGCCCAGCTTCAGGTTTTCGGCGGCAAAATAGCCCTCGCCCTGGTAGATTTCAAACCGCAGACCCCGCTGGTTGTCGTTGAGGGTGTAGAACCGCTCCTGGCGGCTGGCGGGCAGCATACTGCTCCGGGGGATCAGCACGGCCATATGGGGGGTGCGGTCGTCCCGGCGGCTGTAGGTGGATACGCCCAAGGAGAAGGGGCACACGTCTGTCATAACCAGGTCCTGGAGGTCCTGGGCGCGCTCCTTGATGCCCGCGCAGAGTCCCACGCCCAGGGCCACGATTTCATCCGGGGAGGCGGCGACGTGGGGCCTGCGGCCAAAGAGGCTTTCCAGGAAATCCACAAAGACCGTCAGCTGGGCGGAGCCGCCCACCAGGATCACGTCGTTGAGCCGTCCGCCCCGGTTCCGGTCCTTCATGGCCCTGGTGATGACGGCCCGGACCTTTTGGAACACCGGCCCGCAGAGCTGGCGCAGCAGGTCGTTGGTGAGAAGCATACTGTACCGCTGCTCCCCGTGCTGGAGGGAGATGGCCGCCGCCGGCGCGCCGGAGAGGGCGATTTTCGCCGTCTCCACCTGGCGGTACAGGGAGGCCCGGAACGTGCGGTCCAGGGTTTCCTCGTTCA
>CAJTOE010000149.1 GCA_910577805.1 uncultured Oscillospiraceae bacterium
TCGGCACAGATGAAAACTGTGTCACGAAAATCTTTCCCGACATGCTGACGGAAGGCAGCTATCCCCAGGCGGAGGGTGGGGCGCTGGTCACGGAAAACGCCAGAGAGATGATGGGACTCCGGATTGGTGATGAAGTTACAGTGAGCACACCCGACGGCGCCGTTCATTCCTATCAGGTGACAGGGTTCTTAGGCAATGCCCCTGGCCTGATGCGGCACGACGCCTATGGGCTTTTCCTGTGTATGGAAGATTATTATGCGATCTACCCCGGTGTCACGGAGGGTACGTCCGCCGGTTTTGATATTATGTACTATGTCCAATTCTCCAGCACCGGCAATATCCAGGGGAAGATCAGAGAAATCAAGTCGGTATTCCAGCTCTCAGACAGCCAGGTCGCGGAAAACACAAAGCTGCTCGGCCTTCTGGGGCAGAGCAGGGATAGCTTCATGATGTTTATTTATGCCGCCGCAGGCATTCTCTTCGTGTTGGTTATGTGCGCTGGCATCCTGATGATCGCCAGCAGCCTGAACAGCAATGTAGCACAGCGCACAGAGTTCTTTGGCCTGATGCGCTGCATCGGCGCTACGCCCAAACAGGTCATGCGCCTGGTTCGGAAAGAGGCGCTTGCCTGGTGCAGGTTCGCAATTCCTGCCGGTGTGGCCACCGGGATCGTTGTCATCTGGGTTTTGTGTGCAATCCTGCGGTATCTGAGCCCCGGCTACTTCTCGGCAATGCCCGCCTTCGGCCTGAGCATACCAAGCGTGGCGGCCGGAATCCTGGTGGGACTGCTGACAGTACTGTTTGCGGCCCGCTCCCCGGCCAAGTGCGCCTCCAAGGCCTCGCCGCTGGCAGCCGTGTCCGGAAGCGCCGGGGATACACGGCCTGTCCGGTCTGCGGCCAACACCAGACTGACACGGGTGGATACCGCCCTGGGCATCCACCACGCCGTCTCCAGCCGGAAAAACTATCTGCTCATGACCGGCTCCTTCGCCTTGAGCATCGTCCTCTTCCTCTCCTTCTCCGTGACCGTTGACTTCATGCGCCACGCCCTGACACCCCTGCAGCCCTGGACGCCGGATTTATCCATCGTCAGCCCGGACCGCACCTGTTCCGTGGACAGCAATCTGCTGGAGCGTCTCAATGAAATACCGGCAGTCAAAGCGGCCTATGGCCGGATGTTTGCCTACGGTGTGCCTGTTTCGGGAAGTGACGCAGTCCAGACAGCCGATCTGATCTCCTACGATATAAACCAGTTTGGCTGGGCAGAGGATTATCTGCTGGAAGGCTCTCTGGAGGCTGCCCAGCAGGCAACCGGTACCGGTCTGGTGGTGAAGGAGTCAGACAGCACCATAAAGGTCGGGGACACGATAACCGTTCAAGCCGGCGGGGTAGCCCAGGAAATCAAAGTCGTTGGGATACTCTCTGACTGCCCGTTCAGCAACACCGACAGTGTTGGAATTATCATCTGCTCTGAGGACAGTTTCCGGCAGATAACTGGGCTGTCTGATTTTACCGTGATTGATATACAGTTGGTCCGGGGCGTCTCTGACAGTGAGGTCAGCTCAATCCATCAGATGGTGGGTACTCAGTATACTTTCTCAGATGAACGATTGGGAAACAGCAGTACGCGGGGGATTTACTACTGCTTCAATCTGTTTGTCTACGGTTTCCTGGTCCTGATTGCGCTGATCACAATTTTCAATGTGGTCAACAGTATCGCCATGAGCGTCGCCTCCCGGACAAAACAATATGGAGCATTCCGGGCCATCGGCCTGAGCACACGGCAGCTCTCCAAAATGGTTATTGCGGAAGCGGCTTCCTATGCCGCTTCCGGCATCATTGCAGGAAGCGTAGTCGGTATGCTCTCAAATCGTCTGCTCTTTGGTATGCTGATCGGTCAGAAATGGGGTGAGGCCTGGGGCATCCCCTGGTCGGAGCTGGGGATCATCCTCCTGATCATTCTGCTTTCTATCGCTTTGGCCGTACATGAGCCGATCAAGCGAATCCACAACATGTCCATCGTGGACACAATCAACTCACAATAATGATCGAGAGGCGGATCATCTCAAGAGGGATGACCCGCCTTTTCTTACCTCTTTTTCCAATATGCTTGATGCCATTAAATTCTTATCTTATTCTGATGTAATTTATATGTTACGGCCACAAGTTATTAACAATTTAGTTGCAAATACCTGTAAAATATTAAGTAAGCAAAGATATGGAAAAACAGGGAAAATCGAACTCGGAAATGGTATATTATATTCAACTTAACTAGCAATTCAAGCACTTTTCAGCGCCATATCTTTTCAATGCCCAATTGTGTAATAGATACAGTAATAGTACTTGCCACAGCTCACAAAGAGCAAGATGGAACTATTTAGTTGGTATTTTGAACGCGCAAAAAAGCACAAATAATGTCGAAAATAAGCGCGGCCCCTATTCCGCTATCAGAATAGAGGCCACACCATAAATCGTTCTCTTGTATGCAATTTCTGTTTCATACATCTGAACCTCCCATCTGTTTGATCTATGGGGAATGAAGGGATAAACTGCCACAAAAACAGTCTATCAGTCGGATGTATGAACCAAATCAAAACGAGGTAAGAATTGTGTATTATTTGGGAAAAATCAGAGAAATGCCGCCCAGCTTTCATATGCCGGAACACAGCCCTTATCTCAGATATTGACCGGTCACGCGGTTGGGGCTGGCGGCCACTTCCTCCGGTGTTCCCGCCGCAACCACAAGCCCGCCCAACTCACCGCCGCCGCGGCCCATGTCGATGATAAAGTCGGCATTGCGGATCACGTCCAAGTCGTGTTCGATGACCACTACCGTGGCACTGTGCTCGATCAGTGTCTGGAACACACCCAGAAGCGTCCGCACATCCAGCGGGTGCAAGCCGATGGTAGGCTCGTCAAAGACAAAAACGGAGTCTGACTGGCTTCTCCCCATTTCGCTGGCCAGCTTCAGGCGCTGGGCCTCGCCGCCGGACAGGCTGGGGGGTTCCTCCTCCAAGGTCAGATAGCCCAGGCCCAGGTCCTTCAACACCTGCAGTCTCTGTCTGACCAGCTTCATGTTCTTGCAGGCCTCCAGGGCAGTGTTCACGTCCATAGCCATCAGCTCCGGCAGGGAGTAATCTCCATGCCGCACCTGATACGCTTCCCGCCCATAACGGGAGCCATGGCATTCCGGACAGGGAATGACCACATCGGGTAAAAACTGCACGTCCAAATCAATGCAGCCTGTTCCATCGCACACCGGACAGCGCAGTTTCCCGGTATTATAGGAGAAATCACCGGCTTTGAACCCCAGCCTTTTCGCGTCCGGAGTCCTGGCAAAAATCTTCCGCAGTTCATCGTGGACGTTGGCGTAGGTTGCCACGGTGGAGCGGACGTTGATGCCGATGGGCACAGCGTCAATGAGCTTTACCTGCCGGACGCCCTCCGCCTCCACGGCCCGAACGTGCTCCGGCAGCCTGGCGCCGTTGGCGCCAGCCTCCGGCCCCATCTCAATGAGCCAGTCGGCCTCGGACAAAATCTGGGTGTCGTGGTCCACCAGGAGCACCGAATTGCCGTCCGCCACCAGGTCGTGCATGACTCCAGTCAGCCCAACAATGTTAGAGGGGTGCAGGCCAATGGAGGGCTCGTCCAGCACATAGAGCACGCCCGTAGTGCGGTTGCGTACCGCCCGGGCCAGCTGCATCCGCTGCCGCTCCCCGGTGGAGAGAGTGGATGCCGCCCGGTCCAGCGACAGGTATCCCAGCCCCAGATCCATCAGCCGTTTGGCCACATCCTGAAAGGACTGGCAGATGTTTTCCGCCATGGGCCGCATCTCAGCCGGCAGGGAGGCGGGCACCCCGGCCACCCATTCCACCAGCCGGGCCAGCGGCATCCGGCAGACCTCGTCCTGAGAGAGCCCCCGCAGCTTCGGCGCTCTTGCCGTCTCTGACAGCCGGGTACCGCCGCAGGCGGGGCAGGCCCCCTGTCTGAATATACCCACCTGACTGCCCAAAACACCGACAGTATACCACGCAGTAATGTGCCGCCGCAAGGTCATATCGCAAACTTAACCAATGGTTAGGAAAACATGAATTACATCTGAATACGCCTCGATTGTCGGCATGGGGCTATCCTCTTATACTTATCATAGGAGGCGCAAATCAATCTATGAGGGGGAATCTGCTATGGAACTAAAACTTGGCGCCAATATTGCAGCACTCCGTCGAGCTAAAGGCATGACGCAGGAACAGCTTGCGGCTGCGCTTGGCATCTCGCCGCCGGCGGTCAGCAAATGGGAGACAAACACCTCCTATCCCGATATCACCCTGCTCTGCCCGCTGGCCCGGGCGCTGGATACCAATGTCGATATGCTGCTAAATTATGAAAAGACGCTCCCGGACGAGGAAGTGGTACAGAAAATCAATGACCTTCTGGCTCTCGCCAGGACAACGGGCTGGCAAGCGGCTGAGTCCGCACTGAAAAATCTGCTGCACCAGTACCCCACCAGTGTTTCTCTGAAATTCCACGGGGCTGGGCTCTACGCCGCTTTTCAGGTCATTTGTCCTGATGCTGGTACAGAGGAGCGTGCGGCTTGGGACCGCCAACGGAAGGAGTTGTTCCAAGCTGTCCATGCCAGCGGCTCTACCGAGTATTGGCAGTCTGCCGCCATCGCCCTGGCTGTCATGGCACTCTCCGAAAATGCCCTGGACGAGGCCGAGAAACTGCTGCTGGAGCTTCCCAGGCTGTCCAGCGATCCCACTGTCATCTGGATGGAACTGTTTCTCCGCCGCGGTGAGCGGGAGCAGGCGGCTGAAACACTTCAAAAGCACCTTCTGCACCAGGCCCAGCAGATGCAGAGCTGTATGGTCTGCCTCTTGGACGAAAGACTGGGGTTTCCCGTTGAGGTATCCACAAAAATCAACGAGGCGCTTCGGCAATTCGAGTCCATGCTTTTTTGCCATACCCAGCTGAGCGACATCATGCAGGTAGAGTTGTTCCGCCGGGCCGGGCAGACGCAGAAGCTGATTGAAAACCTCTGCCGGTGCCTAGACGGGCTCAGCGTGCCCGCGCAGCCGCCCAATGAAGCTTTGTTCCCGGCTCTGCCCATACAGGACACGCATCATGAAGCCGATCAGCGACTGCGCCAGATCATTTATCTGTCCATTCAACAGGCCTGTCAGAGCGAGGAGTACAAAAACGATCCAAACCTACGCGCGGCAATGAAGCGTCTGGAGGACATTTTTTCAACATAAATGAAGAAAACACTTGACCTTCCACAAACCGGAAGGTGTACGATTCACATATGGAGGTAACCTATATGAACAAAAAGAGCTTTTGGCCATTCCCGTTCCTTATCCCCTTGTCCATCGCTGTCATCGTGGGCTGGTTCCTGCTTCCGGACACGCTGGTCATGCAGGTCAGTATGAGCGGCCAACCCAGCAAGTCCATGCCCAAAGTCCTTGGGCTGCTCATTCCTATGGCCGCCGGTATGATAGGCGCTGCATATGCCTCCAGTGAGAAGGAGGAAAGGATGTGGTTCATATCTCTGGCATATAGGCTACCTCATATGCGCTTTTCCGCAAATTCCCTATCATCCTACTTAACCAATTGAAAGGAGACTATCCATGCTGCGCATTGACCACTATTCCAAAACTTACCCCGGCGGCAAGAGAGCCGTGGATGATCTGACCCTCCATGTCCGGCCCGGTGAGATCTACGGCTTCATTGGCCACAACGGGGCTGGCAAGACCACTACCCTGCGGGCCGTGGCGGGGGTGATGGACTTCACTGAGGGAACTATCGCCATCGACGGCCACGATATCAAGCGGGAACCGGTGGCGGCCAAGCAGGTCACCGCTTTCCTGCCCGACAACCCGGACCTTTACGAGTTCATGAAGGGCATTGACTATCTCAATTTCATTGCCGACCTGTACGGCATCCCGGCAGA
>CAJTOE010000150.1 GCA_910577805.1 uncultured Oscillospiraceae bacterium
CATGACAGATCAGGCATTGGACAACCTGGCCCGCCGGGTAATGCTGGACGCGGCCCGGCTGGAGTACGGCGATCTTCTGGAGGAACTGCCGGAGCATGACTTTTCCCCGGAATTTGAGCGAAAGATGAAGAATCTGATTTGGCAGGCTGACCATCCTGCCCGGCGCAGATTGCTGCGGACCGGACAGCTTGCCGCGGCGCTGGTCGCGCTCCTGCTGCTGCTCACAGTGGCAACCGCTGCCGCTGGTTATGATATATGGCGGATGCTGGCCCAGTGGACGGCGGAGATCATCACCCTTGCGCCGGGGCAGATCGAATACATAGACCCAGATGACCTCCATATCCCAGAGGAGCCGGGAGAGTACGCGGATCTCCAAGAGGCGCTGACGGCTTACGGCTTCAACCGTTCTGTGGTTCCCAAATGGCTGCCGGAAGGGTTTGCGCTGTATGATCTGGTGATATATGGTGATGAGGCCAGTAAGGATATCGTATTTCACTCCTCTTATCAGCGGAGCGAGGATTTTTTGATCGTTCAAGTGAATGTCTATCTGGATAACGAAAACCGAGGGCCGGACAATTTCTGGAGCTTCCAAAAGGACGAGGGTGACCCTATTCCCTACGAGGCGGGAGGCGTCACCCACCTGCTGGCCACCAACGCCGAACGGCCCGTGGCACTCTGGGCCAACGGCCCGGCGGAGTGCTGTATTAGTGGAGACATCACCATGGAGGAGCTGAAGGAGATGATTGACTCTATCTATGAGTAACGGAGAACATCAGTGAGTCATTGTCTCCAAGGAAAGCCAGAAGCGGAATTGCCCGACATAAGACGAGTATGTGAGCGTAATCTGATTGATACAACACATTAGAGGGTGGTAAAATGACATTTGCAGTCCGCATGAAAAACACAAAGAAAATGTTGGTGCTGCGAATTCTGTGCATCTCAATGATCGCATTGATCACGTGGTTCATCAGCTGGGAGCCGATGCAGGAAACACTCATGGAGGAGAACGCCTATCTGATTTTTGTGGGCTTTATTGTGGTATTCTTTCTGCTGTTCGCCTTTTCATTCTATGCCCAGAGGCGTCCCCGCATTGAGGTGGACGGGCAGGACATCGCCTTTTATCCGAAGTGGGGGCCGTCCAAAAGAGTTTTTCTGTCGGAGATCACCTCCAGAAAGGAAAAGCCCGACTACTACGACCCAAAGCAGGCGGCAGTGGCCGGCGCGCTGGGCGGCGGTCTGCTGGCTTATATTGTCACAAAGCGGAACGCCTCGACAATGGCGACGCCTAAGGCTATGATTTATACATATTACAGCGGGGACACCAAGCTGATCACCGTCTCTACCCGTGAGATGGAGAACGTGGAGCGGTTCGACCAGCTGGTGAGGAGCAAGCTGGAGGGGAAGCCGCTGGCGGGAGAATTTACAGCAGCGGTGGAGGAGCCTGTCAAAAAGGGGGAGTCCCCGTTCCTCCTGGCTGGAGTGGCCGGCGTTGTCTGCGTGGCGGTGGTTTGCGCGGCCATGTTTATCCTGCCAGACAGGAGCACGGGCGATCCCACCCCTCCTGTCACATCCGCAAATCCAGGCTCAGAGCAGGACACCGCGGACCGCACTATCATCCACTCCACCCGGGGAGTGACGTTTGTGGTTTCGGCGGACTGGACCCAGGCGGAGGGACTGGATATGTTTTACACCGATAAAAATGAGGTCTATGGCCTTAACGGAGTATCGCCCCTGGGCTCCTATGAGCCACAGGTGCTTTTCGAGGAGCTGGCGGCCTATTACGAAGGTCAGTTCGATACTCTTTCCGCTCCGGAGGAGCTGACCCCCTGGCAGTCCGGCGACGGTGTGGAATGTCTGACGGCGGATCTCACCGGCGTCTATGAGTCCGTTCTCTACTGCACGAAGATCGTCATCGCCCCGCAGAAGAACCTTGTTTTGACCTTTGACGCCCAGGCTTATAAAGACCGGCAGGAGCCCACTTTTGTTTGGATGATCCTCAACGAGCTGTGTGAGAGCCTGACCTTTGAAACTGGAACCAGGGACGAAATCAGCGGGAACACCTTCCTCTGCGGCGACGGCTCCCAGCTCTGCCTCCAGGACAGCGGGGACTTCCGCTGGTATCAGTCGGCAGAGGATCACGAAAAGCCGTATTATGAGGGTGTCTACGAGGTGTATTACGGACAGGCCGCGATGGATAAAGTGGCCTCTATGACTGAGTACGGCTTGACCATGGAGGAGCTGGAGCGGGTGCTGGCCGCTAACATGAACGGCTACATCCCCGGCGGCAGCAGGCCGTCGGACTACTTCTACGCCACGGGGGAGCTGGAGGACAACCGGGAGCGGTATCAGGTGTGTCTGGATACGTTCTATGCGGTGATTCTCCACAACCAGCGGCTGGTCTCCTCCCCGGAGGATGTCCGGGAGGGCGGCAACAGCGTCCTCTATATCGGCTTTTACCTCCCGGAGCTGGAGATGGCGGATTTGACCAACTGCAACGCCATGTCCTATACCCAGTGGACGTTCCAGGAGAAGACGGCCTGAGGGAATATATTTGAGAGGAACTATGAAATGATGAAGCAAGGATGGCATTCTATTCTGCGGCCCGGTGTGCAGGGCTACAACACATCGTTTATCGGCGGAAAGCCCTGCCTGCCTTCATCGGTTTCGCTTCCAGTCTGCAAGATCTGCGGAGAGCCGTTGACGTTCTTTTTCCAGGTAGCGTTTCCGGAAGGGCATATCTGGGCAGGGAAATCGCTGGCGTTTTTCTTCTGCTCATCTTATCAAAAGCACGAAAGTGGGTTGTAGATGCCACCTGAGATTCATCCAACAGAAATGAATCTGTTTGCTATTCCAGATGGAGAACTGGATGTGGAAGTGTATCAGACGTTGTTTCGGGCGATTGTATTCGAAACGTTAGACAGTGCGGTGCGAGAGGACTATCAGGAGCGGGTTGTTTATCAAGAAATCATTTGGAAGCAAAATAAGAAAAAGGTAAGGTCAGTGCCGACTATTTTGGGCGGTGAACCACTCTGGATTGGCTATAGGAATTATCCCAAAAGACAGCCCGCTTCTTATCAGGGAAAACCGATGGATTTGATTTTACAAATCGCTGAAAATTTCAACTTTGAGAAATTGCCTGACGCTCCGCCGGAAATGAATAAAAGTTTTAAATCAAATATGCCGTTTGAGGAAAGAACGCAGCCGGACTACACACTATTTTGTGAATTTAATCGCGTATACCTCTGGGGATCAGAAGACCCTTCGGACCCAGTTGTATATATCAACGTACAAAATGACATTTAACAGGAGGACAACACAATGGCAAAACTGGATTTGAACCCCGGCGAGACGATGATCGGCAGCGGTCAGATGTCCCTTTATCAGAAGCAGGGCCTGACGAAAAAGCCCTTCCAGGGCAATATCTTCGTCACGAACCAGCGGGCGTGCTTTAAAATTAGCATGGTCCCCGGTCTGGAGATGAACCTGCCTGTGGCGGAAATCAAGGGCTTTTCTGTGGGCAAAATCGCGCTGTTCACCGCTGTGACCATCCACAGCAAGTCTGGGGAAACCTACCCGCTCACCGGCTTCCCGGCCAAGAAGCTCCAGGACTGGCTGCGTCAGGCGGGCGTACAGGAAATTTAATGCGGGAGGGCGGCGCACGTGAAGAAGCATTCCATATATACTATTTTCCGCAATATCATATGTGCCGCCCTCGCCTTTGGACGCTAAAATCCATAACCTTATGCTCCAGGTGGGCCAAACCCCGAGGCCCCAGCGTCCTGCCTATCAGGAGTATGTAAACCGCTGGAAGGACTTCCTTACAGAGATTGGCGGCGGGGTGAAGATCCGGGCGTGATAAAGCACCCCAATCAATATCAAGTATTGCTTATGTTTAGAGGGAATTTGCTATGAGCGTGAATAAAAGATTACTTGCTGTTGCACTGGGGCTTTCGCTGTTTATGTCGCTTGCGGCCTGTAGCAATCAGCAGTCTCCATCGGACAGTTCGCAAGAAAATGCGTCAACGAGTGAGGGCGTCTTACCATCAGACAGCGAAACGAATCGGGACTTCCCAGGAAGCTATACAGTACCGGACGGCTGGGTCAAGATGGAGAAATACTCCACAGAGGATAAAATTTTCTATGCGGAGGAAGGCCACGAGGAGGACGAACTGCCCGACAACATTTCTGTTGAGGTGAAAACAAATCGGTACAGCGCAGAGGATCACATGGAGTTCCGGGATGCCATTGTCCGGCAGCTCACTATACAGGCCAGCAGAGTTGGCGCTGAGTTGACCGGGGAGGGCACATTTACAGACCAGGAGGATGTCCTTTACATCTTCACTATCAGCGAAGAGGATGTGGTGACCAAACAGTTCTATATTGTGGGTGACAAAAGGTACTGCCTGATTCACTTGACCAACTTTACCGGCTCCGAGAGCGCAGACGAGGCGGCCCAGGCTATGGCGGACAGTTTTGTTTGGAACTGATAGATATTCCTGCTATATTCTGCCCCCTTCCACACAAGGTATGGTAAGTGATTCCAGACGATAAATATAAAAACGGAGGCGGCGAGCATGGAACTGGAATGGGAACAGGGGCGGCGGTCTCCCCATACCGCCGCGGCGCTGGCCGGGACGTTCCTGGGCGCGGCGCTGGGAGCGGACTGCTTTCTGGCGGCGGATTACCTGATCGGCGGGATTCCCGCCTTACTCTGCGGAGCGGCAATTGCGTTCTGGGCAGTCAAGGGCGGGGTGTTGTTTGCCGACAGGAACAGCCAGGCCGTGGTGTTGCTGGCGCTCTTTCCGACACTTCTCTGGGGAATTTTTGTCAACCATTTGAGTTTCGCCCTCACTGCCGCTCCTGGCGATCCAGCAGGCATACAACAAGCGTTCCTCAGCCCGCTGTTCATCACAGGCGGTGCCGGCTATTGGTTTCAATTAGCCGGATTGTCAGCGGCATCTTTGGGTTCCTGGACTACCCTGTCCCGTGAGGTAAAGAAAGAGCAGGAATTCCTGAGGCGGGCCGCCCGGCCCTGTCAGCCCCCCCAGGAAGCGCCGCCTGCGGATCTGGAACTCTACCTGCCCAAGCACGCCTGGATACGTCCCTGGCTCCTGCAAAGGCGCATCACCCAGGGGCTGTGGCTGACGGGTCTCTTTCTCCTCGTCTGGCTGCCGGATCTGCTTGGGCATGAGCAGGTCTTGTTCCGCGCCCTGTGCGGTATGGGGGCCAGTTTTTTGGTGATCGCCTCCCTGCCTGGACCCTCCGGGCATATTCTCGCGGCCCACAAGGTGATGTACGCCCGAAAGGATGGGCAGCTTTGGCTGATTGCCATGCAGCGCATCCAGGATACCGTGCTACATGTGCGGCTCTCAAAGCTGGCGCAGATATGGGACCGACTGCCGCAGAGCCAGCGGACCCGCTTTAAGGCGTCCATAGCCTCTCTGCTTTCAAAAGGAAATAACATCGCCGTTAAAATCAAAAGGCCCAGGCTGGAGGATCAAAACAAATGGAGATGGGTCATATCCAATGATGTGGGGCGCAAAGCCTCCATTCCAAAGCTCTATCCCAATTTCAGCCCGGTTCCCGGTGATACGGAACCGCTCAGAGAGGCTGTGCCAGTCTGGTGGCGCAATCCAATGATGACCCTGGTGATTACCGTACTCTGTCTGACGGTTGGCGTAAACATCGGACTGAAAGAGGAGCGTCAGGCTGCGCTCCTCCCGCCGGAATCTCCCCCAGCGGAGGACACTGTACCCGGCCCGGAGGATTCCGCATCTGTCACAGAATCCATCGCCCCCGAGGTCATGGGAGACTACTACTTAAACGGCCTGATCCTCCGGACGGACGATGCGTTTCAGGCGTCCACAACCCAGCTGGAGGATCAGGAGAACGGCCTCACCTAC
>CAJTOE010000151.1 GCA_910577805.1 uncultured Oscillospiraceae bacterium
ATGCGGACGATCTGGGCGGGGATGCCGACCGCGGTAGCGTCCTCCGGAACCTCCGAGAGAACGACCGCGTTGGCCGCGATACGGGCGTTGTCCCCTACCTTGAAGGGGCCCAGTACTTTCGCGCCGCAGGAGATCAGCACATTGTTGCCAATCGTCGGGTGGCGCTTGCCCTGGTCCTTGCCGGTGCCTCCCAAGGTGACCCCGTGGTAAATCAGCACGTCGTCCCCCACCTCGGCGGTCTCGCCGATGACGATGCCCATACCGTGGTCGATGACGAACCGCCGTCCAATCTGAGCGCCTGGGTGGATCTCGATACCGGTCCAGAACCGGGACCACTGGGAGACCCAGCGGGCCAGAAATTTCCATTTGTGACAGTATAGCCAGTGGGCCAGCCGGTGATACAGCGTGGCGTGGACCCCCTGGTAGAGCAGGAAGATCTCCAGCTTGGACCGGGCGGCGGGGTCCCGGCGCTGGTAGGCCTCCAGAGTCTCGTTGAGGGATTTGAACATGAATTACCTCCCGGAAAATGAAAAACCTCTCACGCCCGCAGGGGCATAAGAGGCGAATTGCATCGCGGTTCCACTCTCATTTTTCACTCGCAGGCCGGTAACGGGGCCAAATCGGGCGGCATTGCCCGCCGCGCTCCCGGACGCACTTCCCGCTCCGTCCAAACGGTCCCGCTTCCAGCCGATGGCGGGGCCTCTCTGTGTCTGGGGGTGGAGCGCTACTTTTCCGTTCCTCGCGCTGATACCCCATTATATTAGCATTTGCCCGGAGATGTGTCAAGAAAAATCATGGGGGCTTTTGTTGGGGGGAAGGCTTATCGGTACGCCTACCGATACTACTGTGCAGTCAAGCAACTGCCAGTGTTGGAGCCTTCCCCCTCACGGGGGAAGGTGGCACCGCCGCAGGCGGTGACGGATGAGGGTGAAACCAAATGGTCATACACATTTTTTTGTTTTGCGTAAGGAGGCTCGCGTAAATTTGCGGTTGGAAAGACTGCGCCCTTCGGATACATAGATTTCTTCTGTTTTACATTGTGCATTTTTTAAGGTTGTTTCTGCCTGAATGTAATTTTTTTGCTGCAATTCTTTGACTGCTTTTGTCACATCATTGAACAGTGTGAAATACATTTTCTCATACAATCTCAAATCTTTTAAGGTTTCCATTTTGACCCTCCTGCGTAATCCACTCGATAGTGCAATTACTTACACAAGATTTCTTACATCTTACATATCTATCCTATCATAGATACACTATCTTTGTCAATCATAAAAGCAGATAAGGCGGTGTAAAAATGGAGCAGTACGGTAAAATCAAGATTCATCTGGCACAGCTTCTGCAAGAAAAAGGCTTGAGCAAAAATAAATTCAGCCAGCGGGCGGAAATGCAGCGCACACAACTCAATCATTACTGCAACAACACAGTCACACGGCTGGATATTGATGTATTGGGCCGGATTTGCACCGTTTTGGATTGCAGCATCGGCGACCTGTTAGAATTTCTCCCGCCGGAGCCGGACTCCAAGTAGTATAGCCTTTCGGTTTTCACCCTCATCCGTCACCGCCTGCGGCCAGACGGATGAGGGTGAAGCCAAAGGGCCGCTTTACTTCACAAGTCTTCAAAAAAGTTTCTCTTGCATATACTAGCAAAGCTGTGCTATAATAGCCTCAGCCAAGGACTGCGATGATGTCCGATGCAGACACGCAAAAAAGCTCCCCGGAGAGGTGCCGCTCTCCGGGGAGCCTTTTTGTGCTTACTTGCCCTTGCTATGTCGGTTAAGCCACTTGCTAACGTAGTTGCCGACTACGCTCGCTGCAACCGACACAAGAAATGCGATGATGTATTCCAATACAGACACCTCCCCTCTGTTGCCAGAGTGAAGAAGGGCAGCAAGGTTATTATACCATATTTCGACAAAATGCACAAATAAAAACCGCTGTGGCCTATTTGCACCGTTTTAGATTATAGCAAATATAATCTGTCCGTAGAATAGCATAGCCTTTCGGATTTCACCCTCATCCGTCACCGCCTGCGGCGGTGCCACCTTCCCCCGTGAGGGGGAAGGCTCGAACAATGGCAGTCACCCAACTGCACCGTAGTATCGAAAGACGCGCCGATAAGCCTTCCCCCTAGTGGGGGAAGGTGGCTGGCCGAAGGCCAGACGGATGAGGAGGAGGCCAAAGGGCCGCTTTACTTTCCCAATTTCCACAAACCCAAAATTTAAGCATATCTTAATCTTACCTTCCATCTGTTTTTAATCCCTCTGTACTATACTCATGTCAAACGAAAGGAGCGACGCGCTATGACAACAATTCTTGTCCTGTGCCTCTTAGGCCTCGTACTCACTCCAGTGGTCTCTGTCCTGCTGGCCCTGCTGAGTATCCCTCTTCTGCTGATAATCCCATTGCTGATCCTGGCGGCGGTGTTCCTGCTGATTAAGGCAATCTTCCTGCTGCCCTTCCGGCTGCTGAATCTGGCCCCCACTGTGGTGCTTCTTCTCATTGTCCTTCTCCTGCTTTAAAAAAACACGCCGCACGGTCTATCCGTGCGGCGTGTTTCCATATTCGCGTCAGGGATTCAGCCGGAATCTTCCCACCAGCTCCCGCATCACCTGGGACTGGCTGGACAACTCCTCGCTGGCGGCGGCGGACTCCTCCGAGGTGGCGGAGTTGGACTGCACCACGCTGGAAATCTGGTCGATTCCCAGGGTAATCTGAGAAATAGCGCCCGCCTGGAGGTTGCTCGCCTCAGAAATCTCCGAAACGATCTGCTGCACGGCCTTAGCTCCCTCCACTGCCTGAAGCAGGGACTGGGCGGTGGCGTCCGCGATCTGGGTGCCGTTCTCCACGGCATGGACCGAGTGCTCAATGAGTGCCGCGGTATTTTTGGACGCCTCGGCGCTCTTGCTGGCCAGGTTGCGCACCTCGTCGGCCACGACCGCAAAGCCCTTTCCGGCGGTGCCGGCCCGCGCGGCTTCTACGGCGGCGTTCAGGGCCAGAATATTGGTCTGGAACGCGATGTCCTCAATGGTCTTGATAATCTTCCCGATTTCGCTGGAGCTGCTGCTGATTTCGGCCATAGCCGCCATCATTTCCTGCATCTTCTGGTTGCTGACCCCCATGCCCTCGCCCACCTGATTGGCGGTCTTGCTGGCCTCCTGGGCGTTGCGGGCGTTGTTGGCAACCTGATTGGAAATGTCAGTGATGGACGCAGACAGCTCTTCTACTGAGCTGGCCTGCTCCGTCGCGCCCTGGGCCAGGGTCTGGGAGCCGTTAGCCACCTGGTCCGCCCCCATGGATACCTGGTCGGCGGCCACAGTGATCTGCTTGAGCGTGTCGTTGAGGCGGTGGTTGATGGTGCGCAGGGAGGCCAGGATAGGCGCAAAGCTGCCCACGTACTCCTGCGCACAGGCCGAGCGCACGGTAAAATCACCGTCGGCCATCTGGGTCAGCAGGGAACTTTCGTCCTCAATGATGTGGGACAGGCGGCGGGACAGGCAGCGCATCTGATCCGCCAAAACGCCCAGCTCGTCTTTTCCGGTATAGTCCAAGTGGATGTTCAAGTCACCCTCGCCCATTTGGACAGCAGCCGATTCAATTTCCTTGACTGGAATGCGAATCCCCCGAATGACCATTGCCGACAAAACAAATCCGGACAGCACGAGCACAACCATCAGCACAATCATAAAAATCGTCGCCGAAACCAGATATGTGTCGCTCACATCCTCCACTGTGATTTCGTGCAGCGTCAGGATGCCTGTGATTCCCACGATAATCAGGCCCAGCATAGGGATTCCAGAGGTC
Source organism: uncultured Oscillospiraceae bacterium (assembly GCA_910577805.1). Lineage (GTDB taxonomy): Bacteria > Bacillota > Clostridia > Oscillospirales > Oscillospiraceae > Lawsonibacter. The sequence goes on from CAJTOE010000151.1 coordinate 3,807, forward strand.
AGATACAGCTTTACCGCTATGTTTGTGTTCCGAAGCCAGTTTGACATATTGTATTCCCCTCCTGTTTGTTCCTCAACTCTCTCTCCACACCATTATACTATTTGCAGGGAAAATTGCAATATCTTTTTTATAAAAAACTGTAAGCCGTCAGGAGGGGGCGGACCTTGGGCCTCCCCCAGCTGTTCCCAACTTTACGAATTGCAATATGTTCAAACCTCCGGATTATCCACCGTCACCTTATCTACCTCCTGATAGGGGGCCAGGGTGGAGACCATTTTTACCGGCTCATCGTAGGCATTTTTTACATAATGAATCTCCCCCGGCTCGATGTGGATCAGGTCCCCGGCGGACAGCACGTTCTTCTTCCCGTCCACGATGATGTCTACCTTGCCCTCCAGGATAAAGAAATCCTCCTCCATGACATTGTGGTAGTGGGCCTGGAAATCCTCGCCGGGGAGAAAGCGGACCAGCGCAAAGTTCATCCGCGGTCCCTTCATCAGGTATTTGGGGCCGCTCTCGCCGAAGCGGTACTCCCGCTCATTTTCGTTGATCACAAACATCTTCATTTCCTCCTTAAAAATCCCGCAAAAGCCTTACAGCCCTGGGGCAATCCACATGTTTTGGGTCAGCTTCTGGTTGCACAGGTCCAGCTGAACCGGATAGACCCTCCGCCAGGTCTGGTACAGGGCCTCATAGACCGGGGCGTGCTGGGTCTGAGGCTCGTACCGGCAGTCCCATTTCACCGTCCGGCGCGCGCCCTCCTCAACAGAGGAATATATCCCCACGCCGCAGCCCGCCAGAATCGCCGCCCCCAGAGCCGTCGCCTCCTTGACCACAGGCACCCGCACCGGCTTGCCTGTCACGTCTGCCAGAATCTGGCACCACAGCGCGCTCTTGGCCGCGCCGCCGGCAAAAATCAGCTCCTCCGGCTCATGGCCGGTGGCCTCCTTCACCAGCTGGATGTGCCCCCGGACCAGGAGGGCGGTATTCTCCAGAATGGCCCGGTAGAAGGTATATTTGTTAAATTTTCCAGGCTCCAGCTGGAAGTTGGTAAAGGTGGGGCTGGCGTGCTTCCAGCTGATGAAGTTCATCAAATCACTGAAGCAGCACACCATGCCGTAGCTGCCCGCCGGAATCTGCTGTGCTTTCTCGTTCATCAGGTCGTAGGGGTCCTGGCCGGTCCTGGCGGCCTCCTCCACCTCCTGCTGGCAGAAGCCGTCCCGGAACCAGCGCATGACCAGGCCGGGCTTGAAGGCCAGGGCCTCGTACTGCCACAGAGCAGGGACCGCGTGGCAGTTCACCCGCACCCGGCAGTCCGGGTCGGTCCTGCCGTTGGCGGTGTTGAACTCATACTGCCAAAAGCTGCCGCCGAACACCGCCGCCTGGCCCTCCGCGCAGGCCCCCACGCCGATGGTGCCCAGCTGGCAGTCGCCGCCGCCCACCACCACGGGGGTGCCCTCTTTCAGGCCGGTCTCCGCCGCGCCCTGGGCGCTGACTTCGGCAAATTTCGTGCCGCACTCCACCACCGGCGGGAAAATGTCCGTGCGTAAGCCGCATTTGGCCGCGATCTCCGGGTTCCAGTCCCGGCTTTGCAGGTCCATGATGCCGGTGGTGCTGCCGTTGCTTGGCTCCACCGCCAGCTTTCCTGTGAGCTTGTAAATGAGCCAGTCGTTGAACATGCCGATGGACGCGGTTTTCTCATAGACCTCCGGCAGGTTGTTCTTCACCCACAGCAGCCGGGGCAGGGCCCCCAGGGCGTAGGTCTGGCCGCTCTTTAAGTACACCTCTTTTTCCAGCGCCGGGTCCAGGGCGATGAGCTGGCCCACCTCCGCGTCGCTGCGGGCGTCCACGTTGGCGCAGGCCCAGATCTCCCGGCCCTCCTTGTCGTAGAGCAGGATGCCTTCCCGCATACAGGTGGTGGATACGCCGGCAATGTCTCCCGGAGCAATCCCCGTCTCCTCCAGCACGTCCCGGATGCAGGTCCCTGCCAGCTCCCAGTTGGTCGCCCAGTCAAAGTCCATGCTGCCGGGCCAGCGGGGGTCCTCCTTATGGGTCCACTCCCGCTGTACGCACCCTACCTGCGTGCCGTCCGC
>CAJTOE010000152.1 GCA_910577805.1 uncultured Oscillospiraceae bacterium
AGCCCCGGCCCATCCAGCAGACTGCGGAGGAAGCGGTCTACTCCGCCCAGGAACCCGCCAGCGTCCCGGAGGCCCCCGTATCAGAGGTTTCTTCCATGCGTATGGCGGCGGACGCGCCCATGATGGCCGCTCCTATCGCCAGCGAGGACCCGCCGCCCCCGCCCCGGAGACGGCGCAAGCGAAAGAACCGCAAAAAATCCAAGCAGCGGCAGGCAGCAAAGCTCACCCCGGACGCGGCCCGATCTTTGGACGGTCAGCCCGCCCCTATGCGCTCCGCTGGGGATGCTCCCATGCAGAACCGGCCCCCTGGTCCCACTCCGTCAAAGCGTCCGCCCTGCCCGGTGGAGGGCGGGGGACGGCTGCAATTCAAAGATGCGGAGGGCGAACAGCCCCCTTCTGATGGCAAAATCCCCGTTGATGGCAGGGCGAAGATGAAGAAGCAGCAGGTCATGGACCATGCTGCCAATACCGCCCAGCCGGAGGACGGTCAGCAGGCGGAGCCGTCTGCGGATGGCGAGGGCGATACTCGCCAGCGGGACAGCCCTCCAGCAGAAGGGCCGTCCCCTGCGCGGGATGATCGTGGGGCCTATAAGAAGCGGCAGGCGGCAAAGTTCGCCGCCCACTCCGCCGCTGGAAAAACAGACCGGCCCCGGCTGCAATTCGAGGACCCCCCCCCCGCCGCTGACAGTGCCCCTCCCCCCGTGCTGAAGGAGGACGCCCCGCCGCCCAGTCGGAAGTATCAAAAGGCGGTGCGCCGGGTGGAAAGGGCGGAGCAGAAGGTGAAGCAGGCCCGTGACAATCTCCCCACCAAGCGCCGCCTGTCCTTTCAGCCGGAGCCGGATGGTGAGACGGGCAAACCCCGCCGCCATCTCCATTTTGAGCAGGAGGTTTTACCGGAGTACCGCAAGCCTTCTCTCCCCGTCCGTGGCGCTGGCATGGCGAAAACGGCGGCGGTGATGAAGCTCCACGGCAAAATTCATCAACATGAGCGGGACAATGTGGCGCTGGAGGCCACCCACAAAAGCGAATTATTTATGGAGCAGGGCGTGGGGCGTATGCTGCGCTGGCAGAGGAACCGCCGCCGCTCCAAGCCCTACCGCGCTTTGCGCCAAGCGGAGAAGCGGGCAGTAAAGGAAAATGTCAGGCTTGCATGGCAGACCGCCCTCCGGGATAACCCGGAATTACAGCGCAAAAACGCCCTCGCCAAATGGATGCAGAAGCAGAAGATCAAGCGAAAGTATGCCCAGGCTGCGCATGAGGCGAAGCAGACGGCGCACTTTACCCAAAACGTGGTCCACGCCACCGGGCAGATCGTCCGGGCGGTCCAGCAGTATGTAGCGGCACGAAAATCTCTGCTGCTGGTGGTGGCAATGCTGGCTATGGTGGTGGTGTTCTTCTCCGCTGGCATGACCTCCTGTACCGCCATGCTCTCCGGCTTCCAGTCCTCCTATATTTCAGCGTCCTATATAGCGAATGAGCAGGATATTTGCAATTCGGACCTTTACTACACGGAAATGGAGACGGATTTGCAGATAGACATTGACAAAACGGAGGAAAATTACCCCGGCTATGACGAATACCGCTACAACATCGGGGAGATCAGCCACAACCCCTATGAGCTGATGGGCTACCTCTCCACCATGTTTAACGCCTTTACCTTTGAGCAGGTCCAGGCGGAGCTTGCGCGGCTGTTCGGGGAGCAGTATCAGCTTACGCGGGAGGTCATTGTGGAAACCCGCTATGACAGCAACGGCGACCCCTACGATTGGTATGTCCTGCAAACCACGCTGACAGTCACGCCGCTGTCCACGATCATTTCCAATACACTGTCCCCCGGCGAGCAGACCGACCGCTACAACGTGTACCAGCAGACCCTCGGCAACCGGCAGGCGTATGGGAACCCCTTTGATTTTCCATGGCTGGGCTATGTGTCCAGCGGCTACGGCTACCGGGTCCATCCCATCACCGGAGAGAAGAATCTGCACCGGGGCGTGGACATTGCTGTGGCGCAGGGTACGCCCATCCGGGCAATCCATGACGGGCGGGTGGTTTCCGCCGGGGACGCTGGCAGCTACGGGTTGTGCGTGGTGATTGAGGACGAAAAGGGCTATCAGTCCCGGTATGCCCACTGTTCCAGCCTCTCCGTCAGCGCGGGCCAGGAGGTCAAGCGAGGGGATGTGATTGCCGCTGTGGGCAGTACCGGCAACAGCACCGGACCGCACCTGCATCTGGAAATCATGCTGAACGGCGAATACCTGAATCCCTATTATTTCGTGGACACCGGCTATGACGGTTCAACCGCTGGGGCCATTCCCGGCACACCGGGCGGCGTGGAGATACCCGCCTACCCTGGGGAGCCGGTCACGGACGAAACCTACGCCGCCATGCTGGAAGAAGCACAGAAGTACCTCGGCTATCCCTACGTGTGGGGCGGCAGTTCACCGGCTACGTCCTTTGACTGCTCCGGCTTCGTCTCCTGGGTCATCAATCACAGCGGATGGAACGTGGGACGGCTGGGGGCGCAGGGCCTTTACAACATCTGCACCCCCGTGTCCATGGCGAACGCCCAGCCCGGTGATCTCATTTTCTTCTGGCACACTTACGATGCGCCGAACCCCAACGGCGTGACCCATGTTGGCATCTATGTGGGCAACGGGCAGATGATTCACTGCGGCGACCCGATCTCCTATGCCAACATCAACAGTAACTATTGGCAGCAGCATTTTTATGGAATGGGCCGTTTGCCCTGATTTTCACAACTTTTTTGAAGGAGCGTGATACATGAGAATCGGTTTATGCGACATAGATTCGCACAACTGGCCGAACCTGTGCCTGATGAAGCTGTCCGCCTACCACAAGGCGCGGGGCGATCATGTGGAGTGGTGGACCCCGGAGGGCCTGTATAACCGGGTTTACAAAAGCCGGGTGTTCACCGATACCTACTCCCAGGACACCATTACCGTCACCAACGCGGACGAGGTGGTCTGCGGCGGCACGGGCTACGGTCCCGGCCCCAACCTCCCGGACGAGGTGGAGCATACTTATCCCGATTACAGCATTTATCCGCAGTTTTCCGGTACTGCTTACGGCTTTCTCAGCCGGGGTTGTCCCCGTCAATGTGGGTTTTGCATCGTTTCCGGGAAGGAAGGGCGGCAGAGCGTCCAGGTGGCGGACCCCTCCGAATTTTGGGACGGCCAGAAGGAGATCAATCTGCTGGACGCCAATCTGCTGGCCTGCCCTGACCATGAAAAGCTGATTTTGCAGCTTGCGGAGAGCCGCGCCTATGTAGACTTCTCCCAAGGGCTGGACATTCGGCTCATCACCCCGGACAACGTGGCGCTGCTGAACCGGGTGAGAACCAAGGCGATACATTTTGCTTGGGATAACCCGGATATTGACCTGACCCCCGACTTCCGCCGTTTTTTGGAGCTGACCGCGATCAAGAATGTCCGCAAACGGAAGGTCTATGTGCTGACCAACTACGGCAGCACCCATGAGCAGGACCTCTACCGGGTGGAAATCCTGCGGGGCATGGGCTACGACCCCTATGTGATGGTCTATGACCGGCCCAGCGCCCCGGCCATTACCCGCCAGCTCCAACGCTGGGTGAATAACAAGCGGATTTTCCATACGGTCCCGAACTTTGCCGACTACATCCCCGGCAGGATAGGGGGTGGGAACCGTGCGTGAGCCGAGGGAGGCAAAACTTGACAAGCTGAAAGCCGAGCTTGTCCGGGCAAAGGAGAAGGCCAGCGAGTGGCAGGCCCGTGTCCGGGACATTGAGCGGCAGATCACCGAGCAGGAGAATCTTGAAATCATCCAGGCGGTGCGCGGCATGATCTCCGCGCCGGAGGACCTGCGGGCCGTGCTGGATATGATCCGGGCGGCAAATGCGCCGTCCACAACCAATTCTGGAAAGGAGAATTGAGCCTATGAAAACAAAATCCCTGCGGCGCATGGTAGCTCTGCTGCTGTGCGTGTTTTTGTGCCTGGGGGCGGCATTTTCCATGATGGGCGCGGCCTATGCCGCAGAGGTGGAGCCGTCCGGCATCAAAGTAGAGATTACCAAGCCCCCCAACCGTACCAGCGGAAGCGCGGATGTGGGCTACTGCATCACAGATACTGCTGGAAACGGATTTGCCAGCGCCAAAATCAAGGTTGGCCTGGATGGTGAGTGGCAGGATGTGACCGGCAATCTGGAACGGTGGGAGGACCGCTACACCGGGCGCATCACCATTACAGATAATTGCCCCGTTACCATCCGCGTCACAGGAAACGACGGCAGTATCTATGAAAAGATGTGCTACATGGACTGCTTTGCCCAGGGTACACATATTTTCATGACCAATGTGATGGTGGATAACCCCGCAGTCAAGGGCGATGGAGGGAAAGCGGATAAGGCCCCCAGCCCCAATCAAGCGGAAACCAATACTGCCACAAAGCCCACGGCCACACCTCTTAAAGCACCCGCTTCCTCCAGCACGGACCCCCAGGAGAAGCCGGACACTACACCCCGTCTGCCCACCGCGCTGACCCCGGACGGGCAGGGCACAGTGGTGGACAATGTGACGGACCAGGACAGCAAGGAATTTTTCACCTTCACCACCCCCAGCAACAATACCTTTTATCTGGTAATCGACAAACAGCGGGATAGCGAGAACGTCTATTTCCTCAACGCCGTCACGGAGTCCGATCTGCTGGCCCTGGCGGAGAAGGATAAAAAACCGGAGGGCAACAACGTGTCCGCTATCCCCGACCCGGAGCCGGTCTGCACCTGCAAGGACAAGTGCGCCCCCGGCGAGGTCAACACCGATTGTCCCGTCTGCGTCCTGACCATGATGGACTGTACCGGCAAGGCCCCCGCTGTGGACCCGGATACCGACCCGGAGCCGGAAAAGCCTGAGAAGAACGGTTCCAGCGCCATGATTCTGGTGGTGATCGCGGCCCTGGCCGTGGGCGGCGCTGGGTACTATCTGAAAATCTGGAAGCCCAAGCACGACTTGGACGATGCGGAGGACTTTGACGAGCTGACCGGCGGGGATGAGGAAACGGTCAACGAGGACGATCTGGAACCCGTGCCCCGGCGCGGCCCCCGTGATGAGCCGGAGGAACCGGACTACCCGGAGGGCTATGGCTATGAGGAACCGGGGGATGAGGAATGACCCGGTTTACCGACAGCCCATATGAACGCATGATGACCCAGGTTCCCACGGAGCGGCGGGAGGTCCACGGGCCTCCCGCCCTTCCTCCCGGCCACCCCTGCCACGGCTGTCCCTATCGCCGGGACGCGCCCTGCTTGAGCATATGCTACCGGGACCTGCTGCGGAGGAAGTGATGGCACAGATACACTTTCAATTCGACAAACGGGATGAATATTTTACACCAGCCTACGCGGTCTACCCCATTATGAAGCGTCTCAAACCGGGAGCCGTGATTTGGTGCCCCTTTGATACGGCGGACAGCGCATATGTGAAGGTATTCTCCCGCAACGGGTTTCAGGTGATCTACGGGCATATCCAGACCGGACAGGATTTCTTTCAGGTGGACGTGCCTGACTGCGACTATATCATCAGCAATCCGCCGTACAGCCTGAAAAATCAGGTGTTGGAACGGCTCTACACCATTGAAAAGCCCTTTGCTATGCTTATCAACTTTCAGGGCATTTTTGACAGCCAGCAGCGGTTTCGGATGTTTAAGGAACATCGGGTAGAGATGCTCTGGCTCAATCCAAGAGTGGCATACCTGACCGAACAGGGGCGGCTGCGCCAGAGCGTACCCTTTCAGAGCGGCTACCTTTGCAGCGGGATATGCCAAAATCAGTTGGAATTTGAATATCTGGACAGACAGGAAAAGGAGTGATACGAACGTATAACCTTGTGATTGCTGAAAAAC
>CAJTOE010000153.1 GCA_910577805.1 uncultured Oscillospiraceae bacterium
ACATCGGCGCGATTGCCTCTCAAAAGGTCAATTACCGTTTCAAAATCGGCTGGATGGGCGACAAGAAGCGGGAGGACTGGATTATCGTTGAGGGGATGCACGAGGCCATCATTGACCGGAACACTTACGATGTTGTGCAGGAGAAAGTCAAGAGCCGGAAACGCCCGGACGCATGGGGCAATTTCAGTCTGTTCGCCGGGCTGGTGAAGTGCGGACAGTGCGGCAGCACCCTGAACATCCGCCGGGCCAATCAGAAGGGCAACGAACGGATCTACACCTGTTCCCGCTACAACAAGTATGGCGTGGCCCACTGTACCCAGCACCGCATCAAGTATGATACACTCTACAACATCGTGCTGGAACAGATTAGGGCTTGTGCGAGAAAGGCCCTTGCCGATGAACAGGAGGCAGCGGCCCAACTCCGGGAGAACTGCCAGGCGGACGAGCAGGCCGAGCGCGAGGCCATCCAGCGGAGCATTGACGAGGACAGCGAACGCATCACCGCTCTGGAACGCATCATCAGCCGGGTGTACGAGGATATGATTGCCCAGCGCATCAGCGAGGACAATTTCAACCGCATCTTGGAGAACAGCCAGACGGAGCAGGCCACGCTGAAAAACCGTGTCATGCTGAACCGGGAACGGCTGGCCCAGCAGACCCAGGAGCAGGAGGACAGCACACGCTGGCTGGAAATCATCAAGGACTATGCGGACATTCAAGAGCTGGACTCTGTGACGCTGAACCGGCTTGTTCAGAAAATCGTCATTCACGAGGACATAGACGGCGAGACTGTTCGCCAGACTGTGGAAATCCATTTCAATTTCAACGATAAGGCGGATAAACGCAGGATAATCCGCGAGAAATAACTGAATATCGCAACATTAAGCCCGGACAGCAGAGGAACCGGGGTAATGCTGATTGAGGACGCCGCCGCCCGCCGTGGGCTGTTTCATTAACTTTGAGATAAAACAGTTAACTCCTTGAAAGTGATATGCCAGAACCGCCACAGGTGCGGTATGCAATCGTATATCGAAAACGGGATCGACCGATCCTGCGGATGTACCCAGATGTAATAGAATGAGAGGGGACACAATTTATGAATATCTGTCTGAAGAAAATAATAGCACAACTTGACCGTTGCCGGTTGGATGGTGGTGAACTAGATATTACCCAGCTGCACAAGATGTACGGCCTGACACTTCGTCCGCAAAGCCAATTACTGCCAGTGATTAGCGATATGGAAACTTTCGGCAGTCGGGAGGTGGGGAGAAAAAGGTGTAACAATAGTCCGTATTTCAAACTTTGACAAATTACAGCGTATTTAGAGGCAGCAGATGAGCGATGATTTTTGGGCAAAACTATGAGATTTGAAGATTGTCATGGGGAACAAGGCGGAGCGAAAAATATGTGTCGGGCTTGGGCTTTGATTGGCTGTGATATGCTGCAAATTGGAGATAAAAATCATCATGGTGAAACGAGTACAGAGAGGGGTTCTGCGAGGGGATTCTGCCTGGGCAGAAGCGACGAGTAGAACAGGAAAAGGCGCGGAAAAGCCGTTTGTGTCGGCATCGACACAAACGGCTTTTCCGCACCGGGATTTAAGGAGGGCAACGGTCCTTCCCGCATTGATAATTTCACAACTTAGACAGTTTATATAACCAGAGGGAATATAGGACGGCTCCATACTGCCTTACTATCTCAGCTACGCTACGGTTGGCGGCGAATATCCCGGTAGCGTCTGGCGATTCCCTCAATATTGGCTCCCGCCCGGTAGAGACAGCGCAGATAAAACATCCGGGCCATGGTCACCAGCGGGAACTCCCGCTGATACCGCCTTCCCGACGTGGTAATGGTTCCAGAAAGAAGTTTTAGGGCGATCCCCTGCCGTTTCATCTGCCGGGAGAAGGCATAGTCCTCCATAATGGGCAGTTCTGGAAACCCTCCCAGGCGGAGGAATAACTCCCGATTGACAAATATACCCTGATCTCCAAAGGCGATCCGCCAAAAGGAGGCCCGAAAATTAGAGAAAAAGGTATTGCACCCCATAAACGGCCCCCGGTAGTCAAAGGCGATATGAAAACAGCCAAACTTCGCCCCGTCCTCCGCCGCCTGGGCAATCTGCTCCAGGGCGTCTGGAGGCAGACGGCTGTCACAGTGGACAAACCACAGCATTTCGCCACCAGCCTGCCAGGCCGCCGCGTTCATCTGGCTGGCCCGCCCCTTGGGACAGCGGATCACCGGGTACCGCACGGAAATCTTCTCCACTGTACCGTCGGTACTGCCGCCATCGGCAAAGAGGATCTCCGCCGTCCCTTCCAGCGAATCCAATTGTTCCAGGAAAGAGCCGATGGTGCTGATCTCATTGTAGGTAGGGACAATGATCGAAATATTCATATTTCCCTCAAAAAATCCCGGCGGACATAATGTTCCAGAATGTGGCCCAAAAAATCCTCCGTGAGGTAGGCACGGATTTTTTTTAACGTATCCTCATTGGTGAGGGCCCGGCCCGGCTGTTCATACTCCCGCAGGGCCATTGCGCACCAGGTCACGCCCCGCAGGCAGGTGACAGTGAAGTACAGGGGGAGCCGCTCCCGGAGGGACGTGGTATCAAAACGGCCGTCCACCGCCCGGACATACCCCTCCATAAACCCGGCGATTTCCGCTGGGGTGAGGATGGTATCTGTTTTCCAGAAGGTGGTGGTGGGGGCCAAAAAGTGCCCCAGATCCTGGGCTGGTTCGGAGATCAGGGGCTTCTCCCAGTCCACCAGATGGCTGCGTCCTCCGTCCTGGATGAGGAAGTTTCCCGCGTTCAGCTCGGTGTTCACCATACAGGCGGGGGCCGGTGTGGGCACGGAGAGTGGCAGACGGCCCACCTCCGCAATCAACTCCCCCAACAACCGCCAGATCTGACGGTCCGCCCTGTCCCAGGTGAAGTAGTGTTCCACCATGGACAGGCACTCATCGTAGATGCTCCGCGCGGGCTGCCGGGGCCGGATGAGCCGGGAGCGGTTAGGAACGGGCAGGGCGTGAATATCCGCCAAAATCTCCGCCGCCTGAGGCAGGTCAGTTTCGTACCGCAGGGCCCGGCCAGGCAGCCACTCCATCACCAGAACTCCGTAGGGCAGGATCGCTTTGGAGCCGTCACAGAACAGGGGGCACGGAGTGCGGCCGCTGGGCGCTAGGTCCTGGAGCGCGGCGTATTCATAGCCGATCTGGTCGTCCAGACCCATCTGACTGCCTGTGTTGATCCGCAGAACCAGAGGCTGTCCCGTGGCCGGGCGGGCAAAGCGGTAGTTGAGATTGTACTCCCCCTGGCCAAGGGGGGACAGCGTGACAGCGCTCCCCTCCGGCGCCCCCAGGGCCTCCAAAAATGCCCGGCTGGCCACATAGCGCTCCAGAAGCATCTGGTCGATCATAGCGGTATCCCCCTTGCGATCAATTGATTCAGCAGTCTGGCGGTGTGGGTGTCCTTCCCGGCCAGAGCTGGCCGGAGCTCCCGCAGATCCTGGGGGGTGTCCACATCGCCGCAGGGCAGGGCTGGCGAGAAGGATACCCCGGCCTTCCGGAGGGCGGCTGCTGCCTCCCCGTATACCGAGCCTGTCCCGTAGACCTGGCCGTCAAACAGGGCCGGGCAGGGTTTTCTCAGCCCCACCAGGTAGTAGCCCCCGTCCGGGTTGGGGCCCAAGGTGGCCTCCGTCCGGGCCAGGGCGGAAAAGGCGCTCTCCAGGTGCTCCGCTGTCAGCAGCGGCAGGTCAGCCCCCACCAGAACACAGGCGTCATAGCCCAGGGCCAGCACCCGGTCCAGGGCGTTCTCCATCCGGGCCCCCAGCCCCTCCCCCTCCTGGGGGAAAAAGCCGCAGGCCTTGGGGAATATGTCCCTCAGCAGCCCTTGCCTGTCCTCCGGGGTGTGTACCACATACAGGCGGGCATCCACCTGGATGAACACGCCCGCCAGATCCCGCAGAAAAGCGGTGTGGAGGGCGGCCCGCTCCTCCCCGGACAGCAGGGGCGTCAGCCGGGTTTTCGTCTGTCCCGGAATGGGGATCCGAGTAAAGCAGATCACGGCTTTTTTCACGGTCTGCCCCCCTCCCCCGCCGGGTAAAAGACCGCCCTGGACAGGTCCACGTGGCAGTCGATCCGGCAGCCCGGCTGACAGGACAGCGGCTCCCGCAGGGAGACCTCCACCGCCGTGCCATCCCCAGTGTGGAATTTAGCCAGCACATCCGCCCCCCGGAAGCGGCAGCCCTCCAACGTGAGGGCCAGCGGGCCGGGGACGCTCACGTCCACATCCCGCCCCCGGAGCATAAGGGAACAGGGCCCGTCGGGCAGCTCCGCCGGACAGGTCAGGCAGGGGGAAGTAAACCGTCCGCCCCACACCTCGCCCGACAGATAAAAGCACCCGCCGAAGTAGTCCGCCGCCAGGCGGCTGACGGGGCGGCGGTAAACCGCCTCCGGCGTCCCGTGCTGGACGATCTCCCCGCCGAACATGAGGGCCACATGGTCGGACATGGCCAGGGCCTCCTGCTGGTCGTGGGTGACCAGAACGGTGGTCATGCGGTACCGCCTGTGGAGGGACAGCACCAGGGCACGCATATCCTCCCGCAAATCCTCATCCAGCGAGGAGAAGGGCTCGTCCAGCAGGAGGAGCCGGGGCTGGGCGGCCAACGCCCGGGCCAGGGCCACCCTCTGCTGCTGTCCCCCGGACAGGGTGGATACCGCCCGGCTCTGAAAACCTGCCAGCTGAACCTGTTCCAACAGTTCCCCGGCCCGCTCCAGCCGCTCCTTTTTGGACACGCCCCGCATCTTGAGAGGAAAGGCCACATTTTCCGCTGCGCTCAGATGAGGGAATAGCCGCATATCCTGAAAGACCACCACCGTCCCCCGGCGATGGGGCGGTTTGGAGGAGATCTCCTCCCCTGCCAGCCAGACCTCGCCGCTGTCCTGGGGCAGGATGCCAGAGATGGCCTTGAGCAGGGTGCTTTTTCCACAGCCGGAGGGGCCCAGAAGGGAGAGGAACTCCCCCTTTTCCACTTCCAGGGAGACATTTTTCAGGATTAGGGTTCCTTGGATAGACAGGGACAGTTTTTTTATCGCTAATTCCATACTCATGTGCCTCCCCGCTGAACTTTATAAATGATCCACTCGAAAATCCCGAACACCGCCAGTGCCGACCCGGTGAAGGCCGCGGCGTATACCGAGGCCAGGGCCCGGTCGCCTCCCTGGATGTAGGGCACCAGTACCAGGGCCAGGGTCTTTACCCGGCCTCCCCCCACGATGAGGGTGGTAAAATACTGGCTGTACGACAGGGTAAAGGCCATGCTCATAGAGGACAGCACCCCCGGTAGCAGGCTGGGCAGGGCGGCATAGAAAAAGGCCCGGAACGGCCCCGTCCCCAGGACGGCGGCCTGTTCCTCCAGGCCAAAGCCCACCGCGCGGGTCACATCGGCCATGATGGTGATGCAGTAGGGCAGGGCGGCCACCAGATGGACCAGCAGCACGCCGGCCACCGTATCCGCCAGCCCCAGCCGGAGCAGGACCATGTGGAAGCCAATAGCAAACACCGTGCCGGGGATGAGCAGAGGGAGCCAGGAGCCCAGCCGGATAAGCTCCTTGCCCCGAAAGCGGTACAGCGCCTCGGCCCTGGCGGTGAGGACGGCGATGGCTGTCCCCAGCACAGCCACCACCGCCGCCAGAACAATACTGCTCCCCAGCAGGCGGGACAGCTTGGCGGAGCCGAACAGCAGCTCAGAGACGGTGCGCGGGGTGTACCGCTCCGGCAGGAGATCGGGCCAGGGCCACCGGGCGGTGAAGCTCCACACCGCCAGCAGGGCCGCCGGGATGACGATGCAGGCGGCGGTCAGAGCCAGGATCAGCCGGGG
>CAJTOE010000154.1 GCA_910577805.1 uncultured Oscillospiraceae bacterium
CCGGGGCCGCCTCCTGCTTCCGGGGGGGCACGTTGTACTCCACGCTGAGGACCACGTCTCCGGAGTGCAGTTCCGTATCCAAGGTGGCCTCCTGGCCGTTGACCATGATGCTGCCCCGGAAATCCGCCCCTAAAATGTCCTGGAGAGTCCGGGCCGCGTGGACGCCCTGGACGGCGGGAACAAACGTAATCACATCCCCGGCGTTGACCAGAGCGGTGGGCGGGGTCTCCTCCCCGTTGAGGGTGAGGCGGCTGGGGACGGCGGGCGTGCCCCGGAAGATGCACCGCTGGTCGTTGACCGTTACATTGAGGGACATACCCGTCCGGCCCACCAGGTCGGCGGTGGTATAGCCGTTCATCAGCAAAATGTCCAGGATGCGCAGGGAGCCGCTGCGGAACAGCTTGGCGGGCTTGCCGTTGAGGGTGATCCGATAGCTGTCGCTGATGAGGCCCAGACCGGCGGACACCGCAATGCCCAGGGGAGTTGCCAGCTCCGGGTCGGCCAGCTCGTATTCGTCGGAGATGGCCGTAATCTGGTAGTTATTCCCCGCCAGAGCCACCCGCTTGGGGTCCATATCCAGGCACTTGGCGACCAGCTCCCGCAGGCCGGACAGCTTACTGCCGCCGCCGGCCAGGAACAGCGCGGAGGGCTGTCCCTCGTTGATTTGAAGGATGCGCTCGGCAATTTCTTTCGCCAGGGTCTGGGCGGACTGCTGGACCACCTCCCGCAGCTCGTCGCCGGACAGGGTCTGCTCCAGGCCCAGCACGTCCCGGTAGGTCAGCTCCGGCGCGTCCACCTCCAGCTTCAGCCGCTCGGCGGTCTTGAAGTCCACCAGATAGCGGCGCATGAGGTTTTCCGTGATCTCGTCTCCGGCGGTGGTGGCCATGGTGTACCCTACCACGCTGCCCTCCCGGCACACGGCGATGTCCGACGTGCCCGCGCCGATATCCGCCAGCACCAGGTTCAACAGCCGCAGCTCCGCCGGAATCACGGCGTTCAGCGCGGCGATAGGCTCCAGGGTCAGGCTGGAGACCTCCAGGCCCGCCCCCTCCATCACCGCGTACAGGCTCTCCACCACCTCGCTGGGCAGGAAGGTGGCGACCACCTCCGCATCCAGATCCTGGCCGTTGTGGCCCTTCAGGGTGGTGAGGGGATACCGGTCCAGCTGGTAGCTGGAGACGGTGTAGCCCACCAGATAGAAGCGCTGATGCTCCGTCTGGTTTTTGGACAAGGTTTCCTCTGCCTGGGATACCGCGCTGCTCTCCAGCTGGTTGATCAGCTCACTGGTGACCCGCTGGACCTCTGGCAGGTGCAGGTTGTACCGGCCCCGCTCGGTGCGTAAGGCCCGTCCCGCGGCGGCCACACAGACCTGCCGCAGGGGGAAGCCCAGCTTGGCCTCCAGGCGGTCGGTGACCCGGCGGGCCACCTTCGACACCTGGTCGATGTCCTCGATCTGCCCGTCCAGCATGGCACGCTTGCCGTGTTCTTCCTTCTCGATGGCCAGTACCCGCAGATGCTCGCCCTCCGGACGGCCCACCAGACCGATGATGCTGCGGGTCCCGATGTCCAGGGCGAATACCACATCGGGGGCCGCTTGCTCTGACTTATTTAACATACGTCTCCTCCCGTTCGCCGCATAAAATCAGCCATGCTCCGCCGGACGCCCGACGGAGCATGGCTGGCGTTTTCAAATCAATACTTATCGTTAAAGGGGTTGCTCTTGGAGGAAGGGGCACCGTAGGACGTGTCGTCGAAGCTGTCCTCCACGGGCGCACTGTAGCTGGACACGGGGGCGGGAGCCGGAGCAGGCGCACTGCTGAACGAGGACTTGAAGGCGCTTCCGGAGCCGCGGCGGACCTTGAACTCGGACATGAGCTGGTGCATGATGGCGGCCTGAGAGGACAGCTCCTCGCTGGCGGCGGCACACTCCTGGCTTGTGGCGGAGTTGGTCTGGACCACGGCGGAAATCTGGTCGATGCCCACAGTGACCTGGGTGATGGCGTTGGTCTGGGTCTCCACGGCCTCGGTGACGCTGTTCATCTGGGCCACCGCGGCGGTGGTCAGGTGGATGGTCTTCTGGAGGGACTCGGTGACCCGTTCCACCACCTCCACGCCTTCCTTCACGGCGGCGATGGAGCCGTCGATGAGGTCGGTGGTGGCCTTAGCGGCCTGGTCGGACTTGCTGGCCAGGTTGCGCACCTCGTCGGCCACCACGGCGAAGCCCTTACCGGCAGTACCGGCGCGGGCGGCCTCTACGGCGGCGTTCAGGGCCAGGATATTGGTCTGGAACGCGATGTCCTCGATGGTCTTGATGATCTTGCTGATCTCCTGCGAGGAGCTGGAGATATTGCCCATAGCCTCGTTGAGCTGCTTGACGTAGGCGTCGCTGGCGGACACCTGCTCGCCGGCCTCATTGGCGCTGCGGCTGGCGGACTCGGCGGCTTCGGAGGTCTTTTTGGCGGTGTTGGAGATGTCGGTGATGGTGGCGGACAGTTCTTCCACGGAGCTGGCCTGCTCTGTCGCGCCCTGAGCCAGGGCCTGGGCGCTGTTGGACACCTGGTCGGAGCCGCCGGCCACCTGATCGGCGGAGTTGCTGATGTTGGACATGGTGTCGTTCATGTGGGCAATCAGCTCGTTGATGCTGCTCTTGATGGGGGCCAGATCGCCGGGGAAGTCCGCTGTGGACTCCACGGTGAAGTCGCCGTTGGCCATGCTGGTGGTGACATGGGAGATATCCTCCACGGTGCCGGCCAGCACCTTCTGGCTGACGCGCAGGGCGTGGCACATCTCGCCCACCTCGTTTTCGCTCTCAAAGGTGACGGGCTGGCTCAGGTCGCCCTGGCTCATAGCCACCATAGCCCGGCGGGTCTCCTCCAGGGGAGGAACGATGGCGCGGACCAGGGAAATACCCACAGTGACAGCCAGGACCACCGCGACGACCACCACGACGATGGCGATAATCAGCGCGACCAAGGCGGAGTTCTGCTGCTTTTCGATGGCGTCATCCCGGTGCTTGACCAGGTTATCCGACAGGGTCTCCGAGGCGGTGCGCATCTTGTTCATAGCGGGTACGCACTGCTCCTCCACCAGCTGGGCGCCGTACTCCCGGTTGCCCGACTGGAAGGCCTGGATGATTTCAGGAAGCTCACTCTCCCACACGTCGATAGCATTGGAGTAATCCTGGGCCAGGCTGTCGCTATAGGGGTAGAGCGACATTAACTCGTTCAGTCTTTCGCGCATTAAACCCTGGTTCTTGGTAATGGCGGCGTTCAGCTCGGCGGTGCGTTCGGGGTTGTTGGTAAACAGGCCCATCTCGCGCACGTCACGAGCCATGCTGTTGGCATAATAGCGGGATTCACGCATCAAAGTGTTGCACTGGACCTCGACTTGAATCAGGCTGTTGAACTGATTCTGCATACTTCTCTGATTGAACAGACAGAAGACGATAATCAGCACCAACGGTACCATAGCCATGGCGAAGCCGATAATCAGGCTCTTTTTCAGCTTCATGCGTTTGAAATTCATAATATTTTCCTCCTGTTTTCCCCCTCAGCCCCTTGAGCTGCGTCGGGCGTTTTTATTTACGGACGGAACCCCGCCCAAAATAACGAAAGTCAGTCGATGTGGCCGTATTTGCCGTTGCGCACGTCGCCCTTCAGATGTCCGTCCACCAGGGTAATGACCCGGCGGCGCATGATGTTGACGTACTGGCTGGCGTGGGTGGCCATGACGACAGTTGTGCCATGGTTGTTGATCTCGTTGAGCAGATGGATGATATCCCAGATGGTGTCGTCGTCCAGATTTGCGGTCAGCTCGTCCAGCAGCAGCACCGGGGGACTGCAAATGAGGGCGCGGGCCAGCTCTACCCGGCGGGACTCTCCGATGGACAGCTCTACAGGGTAGCAATGCTCCACGCCCGGCATTCCCACAAGGCCCAGCACCTTCATCACCGCCCGGTCGATCCGGGTGCGCATTCCGCCGGCGCGTGCGGCCAGGGCCAGGTTTTCATAGATGGTCCGCTTGCGCATGAGCTGCGACTCCTGCCAAACGTGGCCGAAGGTGCGCCGCAGACGGATCTGAAAGGGGCCAAAATAGCGGCTCAGGCTGACGTCGTCTAAGTACACCGTCCCGGCGTCGGGGGAGACCTCTCCGCCAATCAGCTTGAGGATGGTGCTTTTCCCGGCGCCGCTGCTGCCGATGAGAAAGACGAACTCCCCCTGCTCAATGGTCAGGTCGATGTCCTCCACAGCCATATTTTTCTGGCGTTTTTTTTCCCCTTTGTAATATTTGGTAGCGCCTTCCAGGCGAATTTCCGGCATTCCCAATAACTCCTTAAAAAACACAGTACTTGAACGGGGGAGGGGAACTGTGTTATAATGATACCCATACCAAAGGCATTCCAATTATAGCACACTTCTTCCAGCCTTTCAAGTTATAAGATGAGGAAACTTTGATTCGTAACGTAGAGCAGCCCTTTGGTTTCACCCTCATCCGTCTGGCCTTCGGCCAGCCACCTTCCCCCGTGAGGGGGAAGGCTCCAACATTGGCACTTACTTGACTGCACAGTAGTCTCGATAGGCGCACCGATAAGCCTTCCCCCCTGGCGGGGGAAGGTGGCACCGCCGCAGGCGGTGACGGATGAGGGGGAAGCCCCTCCACGTAACGTTACGAATTTTTAAATGAGGAAAACGACGTGCAGAATGATCCGAATAATGTTTGGCAAAAACTGAAAAAATGGAGTGCGGTCATTCTGCTGGCGGCTCTGTGCATCGGCGGCACGGAGCTGGCAGTGTGCCGCATGGTGGACCCGGAGCTCTATGACAGCATCACCGCCCCGGTGCGGGAGGGCGCGGCCCAGGGCCTGCGCATGGCCCAGGAGGGCGCCGCAATGCTGGGCCGGGGTCTGGAGGCCCTGGGCCAGGGGGCTCAGGGCCTGGCTCAGGGGGCGCGCCGCCAGTGGGACCAGGCCTGTCTGGCGCTGTACGAGTGGCTAGAGCCGGAGCCGGAGGTCCTGGAGGACCCGCCGGAGGAGGACCAGCTGGCCGGTCAGGTGGAGCTGGAATCGGACCTGCCCCTGGTGGACCCGGCCGTCTGTGACCTGAAGGTCCGGGACGGGGTGGAGTACTTATCCGGCGGCGGCCCGGAGATCGTCTACTACAACCAGACCGACGAGCAGTGGGCGCAGCTGCCATACGGCCGGGACAAGATCGGCGGCTACGGCTGCGGCCCGGCGGCGATGGCGATGGTGGTATCCTCGTTACGCGGGGACGTGACGGTCAACCCGGAGGAGATGGCCCAGAGCAGCGTGAAAGCGGGGTGCTGGGCCAGCGGGCACGGGTCCTCTCTGGCCATCGTGGAGCGTTTGAGCGAGGCCTACGGCCTGGAGTGCCAGCCCCTGGACCCGGAGCAGCTGACGGGAAACGACCTGCTGAGTTATCTGGCCCAGGGAGAGGTGCTGGTGGCGCTGATGACCAAAGGCCACTTCACCACCGGCGGGCACTTCATCCTCCTGCGGGGGTCCACCCTGTCCGGGGAGGTGCTGGTGGCGGACCCGGCCAGCCGGGAACGGAGCCTGACGGCCTGGGACCCCAGCCTGATCTTAGAGGAGCTGTCCCCCAACCGGGCCTATGGCGGGCCGCTGTGGCACATCCGCCTGCCCGAACCAGAATATATGCCGTAAAATGAGCGGGAAAGGTTTTTTGATCTTTCCCGCTCATTACACTTTTCGACCGTCTACTTTTTATAATAGGATTTATCCCCGGTCAGCCGGTGGTTCAGCCGCCGGTCCAGCTCGATGATGCGCTCCAGCAGCCGCCGGTTGACATTCGACTGGTCGGCGACCGCCTGCTCCCGCGGGGAGCTGCCCGCC
>CAJTOE010000155.1 GCA_910577805.1 uncultured Oscillospiraceae bacterium
GGGTGAAGCCAAAGGGCTGCACCACTTTTCAATTTGACAACCCCGCCCCTCTGGGGTACAATAAAAACAATTTCTGCCATGAAAGGGGACATCCCAATGCGCCGTGCCGACAGAGAAGTTACCGAATTATCCGAACTGCTCCGCATCATGGAGCAATGCGACGTATGCCGTCTGGCCCTGCACAACGGCGCGTATCCCTACATCCTGCCGCTCAATTTCGGTCTGGCGGTCCAGGACAACACAGTCAAGCTCTACTTCCACGGCGCGACAGAGGGGACCAAGCTGGAACTAATGCAAAAGGACGACCGGGCCAGCTTTGAGATGGACTGCGCCCACGAACTGATTACAGACCCGGAGCGCGGATACTGCACCATGGAATACCAGAGCGTGATCGGCCAGGGGCGGCTTGCCATTCTCCCGGACGATGAAAAGCTGGAGGCTTTACGCTGTCTGATGAAGCAGTACCACAAGGAGACGTTTCCCTTCAGCACGGCGGCGCTGCCCCGCACCACGGTCTTTCAACTGACGGTGGAGCATATGACCGGAAAAATCAAACAAAAACAGCACTGAACAGCGGGCGGCTCCCAGAATTGGGAGCCGTCCGTTCTGCATAGTCCCCTTGTTTCGGGGCACACTACCCGCAAACGAGGTGAATGATATGGAAACAAAAAAAATAGGCGCGCAGACAGCGGCTCTGGCCAACCCGCCCACCATTGCCGGACACGCCAACGTAGTGGGCAAAAAGGAGGGGGACGGTCCGCTGGCCAACTCCTTCGACTTTATCAGTCAAGACGATACCTTCGGTCAGGCGAGCTGGGAGAAAGCGGAGTCCTCCATGCAGAAGCAGGCGCTCTCCCTGGCGCTGGACAAGGCGGGACGCAGCGCCGGAAATCTGGACTGGCTCTTTGCCGGGGACCTGCTCAACCAGTGCATCAGTTCCTCCTACGCCGCCCGCGGGCAGGCCATCCCATTCTTCGGCCTGTACGGGGCCTGCTCCACCATGGGGGAGGGGTTAGCTCTTGCGGCCATGACCCTGGACGGCGGCTTTGGGGAGTGGGCCGGGGTGTGCGCCTCGTCCCATTTCTGCTCCGCAGAGCGGCAGTACCGCACGCCGCTGGAGTACGGCGGACAGCGTACCCCCACCGCCCAGTGGACCGTGACCGGCGCGGGGGCGGCCGTCCTGGCGCGGGAGGGTCCCGGTCCTTATATTACCCACGTGACTCCGGGAAAAATCGTAGACAAGGGCATCAAGGACGCAAACAACATGGGAGCGGCGATGACGCCTGCGGCCTACGAGACTATCAAGGCCCATTTCCGGGACACGGGCCGTACACCGGACTTTTATGACCTGATCCTCACCGGGGACCTGGGCAAGCTGGGCCGGGAGCTGCTTCTGGAGCTGTTTTCCATGGACGGCGTGGATCTGTCCGAACGGCACAACGACTGCGGCCTGCTGATCTACGACCTGGAGGGCCAGGACGTCCACAGCGGCGGCTCCGGCTGCGGGTGCTGCGCCAGCGTGCTGACCGGGTATATTTTGAACGGGATGCGGGAGGGCCGGTGGCAGAACGTGCTGTTTTGCCCTACGGGGGCGCTGCATTCGCCCACCTCTCTGTGTCAGGGGGAGTCCATCCCCGGCGTCTGCCACGCCATCGCCATCGCCAACACGAAATGAGGTGCTTGAATGGATTATGTGAATGCGTTTCTCTGCGGCGGTATCTTATGCGCCATCGGCCAGCTGCTCATCGACCGTACGTCTCTGACTCCGGCCAAAATACTGGTCTGCTACGTCACCGCCGGGGTGGTCCTGGGCGGCTTGGGGTGGTATCAGCGCATCGCCGACTGGGGCGGGGCCGGAGCTACCGTGCCGCTGACCGGCTTCGGGTTTCTGTTGGCCAAGGGGGCCAAGAAGGCCGTGCTGGAGGACGGGGTGCTGGGCGCCCTCACGGGAGGGGTCACCGCGGCGGCTGGGGGCATCGCCGCAGCCGTGTTTTTCGGCTTTCTGGCGGCGCTGCTGTTTAAGCCCAAATCGAAGGCCTAGCCCCAGGCCCGTAAGCAAACGGAGCTGTCTGACGGGCAGCTCCGTTTGGCTGTGCCAGGGGGAGAATAAATATTTTTTCAAGCCAAATCCTCTTGACAAAATACTGTCTGCTCTTATATGATATTTAATGGAAGAGCATAGGGAGGAAGGGCCGTGTACTGCATATTGAAAAACATCTCTCCACTTCGGAGAGTTCATATGGACCATTGGCGCGCAGCCGCCGGAGTTCTGTTCCGGACGAGCCGGAAAACCAACAAATTGCTGGAATATCAGGGCGTTTTGGGAGGAAAATAACATATGTATCACTGCCATCTTACATTTTATTTCATAGGACGTCCCTGCCGGGAATTTGAGATTTTGAGGGAGATGCCCCCGCTGGAGGCCTTTACCCACCGCTTTTTGGAGAGCGGGCAGCCCCAGAAGGAGCTGCTGGACCAGGCGGATGTGATTTTTGCCGCCGCAGAAGACGTGGAGGTCCAGGCGCTTCTGCCGGAGGGGAAGGACCAGGTGTGTATCCTTCTGGCGCGGCCGGAGCTGTTTTCCGGGCTGGCCCCGTATCTGCCCCGCATCCAGGACGTGTGGACCCTGCCGATGGGAGAGGAGGAGGTCCGGTTCCGGTTCCTGCGCTGGCAGCAGGCCTGTAAGGAGCAGAAGGAGAGATGGCAGACCAGCCAATATCTGGAGGCCGCCATCAACAGCATCCCCAGCCTGATTTGGTACAAGGACAAGGACGGCGTCCACGAGAAGGTGAACGACAGCTTTTGCCGGACGGTCAACAAGACCAAGGAGCAGGTGGAGGGCCAGCGGCACGCCTATATCTGGGACGTGGAGTTTGACGACCCGGTGTGCATCGAGTCGGAGCGCCAGGTCATGGAACGGGAAGAGACGCTGGTGTCGGAGGAGGAGGTCCAGACCGGCGGGGATACCCGGCTGCTGACCACCTACAAATCTCCTCTGTACGACCTGGACGGCACTGTGATGGGTACAGTGGGCGTGGGCATCGACATCACCCAGGAGCGGGCTTACGAGCGGGACTTAGTTGCCAAGAACCGTGCCCTGGAGCAGCTATTCACCACCCTGGACTGCGGCATCATGTGCCACAGCATCGACGGCTCCCACATTGTCAGCATCAACCGTGCGGCGCTGGATATCCTGGGCTACAGCTCCATGGAGGAGCTGGTGGGCAGCGGCTTTGATATGGTGGCGCCCTCCATCGTGGATGAGGACAGCCAGAAGCTGCGGGAAGCCATTTTGAATCTGAAAAAAGTGGGGGAGAGCGTCAACGTCCGGTATCGGGTCCGGCACAAAAACGGGCGGCTCCTCCATGTGATGGGCAGCATCAAGCTCATGGAGGAGGAGGGCGAGCGGTTTTTCCAGCGCTTTTTGCTGGATGTGACCGCCCAGAAGCTCCGGGAGGACGAGGAGCGCCTGCGGGAGGAGCACCGTCAGATGGAGCTGGTGCAGGCTCTGAGCATCGACTTCAGCCTGGTGTGCGTGTTTGACCTAGAAACCGGCGCAGGAAAGGCCCTTCGCATCAGCAACTGCGATATCGGCGTGCTGAAGCGTGTCTTTGACGGGGAACTGAACCTGGAGGAGTGCATGGAGCAGTACATACACGCCTGCGTCTACGGAGAGGACCAGGATGCTCTGCGCCAAAGCTTTTCCCGCGAAAATCTGCGGGAGCAGCTGAACCGGCGAAACCTGTTTTTTCTCAACTACCGGACGGTCTGTAAGGGCGAGATCCGCTACTTTCAGATGAAAGCGGTCCGCACCGGCTTCTGGAAGGATGTACGCACGGTAGTGCTGGGCCTGCGCAATGTGGACGAGGAGACCCGCCGGGAGATGGAGAAAAAGACCCTCCTGGAGGACGCGCTCTCCCAGGCCAACCGGGCCAGCAAGGCCAAGAGCATTTTCTTGTCCAATATGTCCCACGATATCCGCACCCCCATGAACGCCATCATGGGCTTCACCACCCTGGCGATCACCCACATCGACCAGCGGGACCAGGTGGAGGAATATTTGAAAAAAATATTGACCTCCGGCAACCACCTGGTCAGCCTGATTAACGACGTGCTGGACATGAGCCGGATCGAAAGCGGAAAAATGCACCTGGAGGAGTCCCTGTGCAGTCTGCCGGATATCCTCCATGGCCTGCGCAGTATCGTCCAGGCGGACATCCAGGCCAAGCAGCTCGACCTGTATATCGACGCAGTGGACGTGCTGAACGAGGATATTTACTGCGACCGTCTGCGGCTGAATCAGATTCTTTTGAATCTGCTGGGAAATTCCATCAAATACACCAGTGCCGGCGGCATTGTCAGCCTGCGCATACGGGAAAAGCCCGGTGCGCCGGAGGGCTGCGCCCACTATGAGTTTTATATCAAGGACACGGGCATCGGCATGAGCCAGGAGTTTGTGGCCCACATTTTCGAGCCGTTTGAGCGGGAGCGCAATTCCACCATCAGCGGCATCCAGGGGACCGGTCTGGGCATGGCAATTACGAAGAATATCGTGGACATGATGAACGGAGCCATTGAGGTCCACAGTGAGCAGGGAGTGGGAACGGAGTTTGTGGTCAGTCTGACCTTCCGCCTCCACGACGGCCCCAAGAAGATCCAGGTCATTCCGGAGCTGAAGGGCTGCCGGGCCTTGGTGGTGGACGACGATTTCAACACCTGCGACAGCGTGTCCTATATGCTCCAGCAGATTGGCCTGCGGGCGGAGTGGACTCTCTCCGGCCGGGAGGCCGTGCTGCGTACCCGCCAGGCGGTCATGCGCGGAGACAGCTACAGCGTGTATATCATTGACTGGCTGATGCCGGACATGAACGGCGTAGAGGTGGCCCGCCGCATCCGGAAGGAGACGGGGGACGATGTGCCAATTATCGTGCTTACGGCCTATGACTGGTCCGATATTGAAGATGAGGCCAGAGAAGCCGGCGTCACGGCCTTTTGCAGCAAGCCGCTGTTTTTGTCGGAGCTGCGCAGTTGTCTATGCTCGGTGGTCGGTTCCCCGGATGAACAGCAAAAGGTAGTCCGGCCTGTAGCCGAGCGGCGCAACGGGCGTATCCTGCTGGCGGAGGACAATGAGTTGAACCAGGAAATCGCTGTTGCGATTTTAGGGGAGGCGGGCTTCACCACGGACGTGGCGGGAAACGGCCAGCGGGCGGTGGAGATGCTCCAGAACTCCGAGCCGGGGTATTACCAGCTGATTTTGATGGATGTGCAGATGCCGGTGCTGGACGGCTATGGAGCGACCAAGGCTATCCGAGCTTTGGAGGACAGGGAGCTGGCCTCTATTCCAATCTTGGCTATGACCGCCAACGCCTTTGAGGAGGACCGGCGGCGGGCTATTCAGTGCGGGATGAACGGGCATATTGCCAAGCCGATCAATCTGGAGAAGATGTTTGAGACTTTGAATCAAATATTGTCCTGAAATTACGGTGTTTGGGGGTCACCCTCATCCGTCTGGCCTGCGGCCAGCCACCTTCCCCCCGTGAGGGGGAAGGTTCCAACAATGGCAGTTGCCCAAATGCGGAGTAGTATCGAAAGGCGCAGAGAAAAGCCTTCCCCCTTGACGGGGGAAGGTGGCACCGCCGCAGGCGGTGACGGATGAGGGTGAAGCCAACAGTTCCCTCCACCTTACGAATTACACTCAGGGCCTATAAGAAACGACGGCTGGTGCGTTCCGCGCCAGCCGTCGAAGCATAGGTGCCGTTTTTTTCAAATCTCCTGCCGTCCCTCCAGGGCACGCATTAAGGTTGCGTCGTCGGCGTACTCCAAATGACTGCCCACCGGAATGCCGTAGGCCA
>CAJTOE010000156.1 GCA_910577805.1 uncultured Oscillospiraceae bacterium
CACCAAAAAAATTTGCAAAACCTCTTGCCAAACCGGGGGGTTATTCGTTATAATAGGTTTCATGAATGAAATATCCCAAGATTTTGAATAAAATTTGATTGAGCTAGGAGGGATTGGTGTGTCCAGCAGGATGTTCCAAGGAGTCGTACACCAGATGAAGGACAGCATTGATCGAACTGTGGGTGTAATCGACGCGGACGGAATCGTAGTTGCGTGCAGCGAGTTGACCTGCGTGGGCGAGCATTGGCCCGGCGCTATCGCCGCCATCAGCGCCTCAGACAACGGCTGCGCCGCCTTTGAGGGGAAAACCTTCAAGCCCTTGTCGGGCTGGGGCGTTCAGTACGATTACGCCGCCTTCATCACCGGCGAGGACGACGTAGCCGCCAGCCTGTGCGCTATGGCCGTGGTCACCTTCAACTCCGCCAAGTCCTACTACGAGGAGAAGCACGACAAGGCCACCTTTGTCAAAAATATCATCTCGGACAATATCCTCCTGGGTGACATCTACACCCAGGCCAAGGAGCTGCATTTCCTCTCCGAGGCTCCCCGCGCCACCTTCCTGGTGCGCCAGCTGGGGCCGGCGGACGTGTCCGCCATCGACGTGATCCAGAACCTGTTCCCGGACAAGCAGAGCGATTTCGTCATCTCCATCAACGAGACGGACATCGCCCTGATTAAGCAGCTCCCGGAGGGGGCCGACTCCAAGGACCTGCAAAAAATCGCCAAGCAGATTTCCACCGCCGTCACCCAGGAGCTGGGCATCAAAGTGGTCATTGGCATCGGCACCATCGTGCCCCACATCCGGGACCTGGCGCGGGCCTATAAAGAGGCCGGCGTGGCTATCGACGTGGGCAAGGTCTTTGACACGGAAAAGACCGTCATCAACTACGAAAACCTGGGCATTGGCCGTCTGATTTATCAGCTCCCCACCATTTTGTGCCAAATGTTCCTCCAGGAGGTTTTTAAGAAAAACCCCATCGACGCCCTGGACCAGGAGACCCTGCTCACTATCAACAAGTTTTTTGAAAACAACCTGAACGTCTCCGAGACCGCCCGGAAGCTCTTCGTCCACCGGAATACCCTGGTGTACCGGCTGGAGAAGATCAAAAAGCTCACCGGCCTGGACCTGCGGGAGTTCGACGACGCGATTACATTCAAGGTCGCCTTGATGGTCAAGAAGTACCTGATTTCCAGAGGCATCGAATCCTGAGAAAAACAGCTCTCCGGCTAACCCGCCGGAGAGCTGTTCTTTTAGTCCGCCCGGACCGGCACGATCTCGATCCAGTACCCGTCCGGGTCGTGGATGAAATAGATGCCCATTTCCGGATTTTCAAAGCAGATGCAGCCCAGCTCCTGGTGCCGGGCGTGGAACGCCTCGTACTCGTCGGTGACAAAGGCCAGATGATACTCCAGGTCCCCCAGGTTGTAGGGGGTCTCCCGGTCCCGCATCCAGGTCAGCTCCAGCTTGAAGTCGTTCTCCTCGTTTTGCAGGAACACGATTTTAAAGGAACCGTCCGGGGCGTTGATCTCCCGGCCCATGGTCAGGTCCAGAGCCTTTTTGTAGAAATCCAGGCTCTTTTCCAGGTCGAATACGTTGAAATTGAAGTGGTCGAAACGAATCATAGCGTTGCCTCCTTATTTTTGATCTTTAAAATAATATCGGTATATTTTGTTTCTGTCAAGCGGTATCGCAGCTCATGGAGATGTTTTCCGCCAATTTCATTCTCTCGAATTCCGCAGCATACAAAGCCCTGCCTCTCATAAAATCGAATGGCGCGGAAATTTTCCTCCAAAACCCACAGATAGATCTCCCGGAAGTTCAGTTCCGCCAAAACCCGCACAGCCATATGCAGAAGCGCCCTTCCGTACCCTTTTCCCACGCAGTCCGGCAGCAGGTAAAGAGAAACAATCTCTCCTGCTCCGGCAAAAATATGCTCACGGGCCTTTCCAAAGCTGATGGTCCCAATCAGCCTCCCTCCTTCTGCCAAAACGAGGGTGTGGTCGAACCTCTCCAGCGCACCGGCCCACCGCCCCTCCGGGATGCTGTCCAGGTAAGCTTGGGGAATGATTCCCCGGTATGCGGATTTCCAACTCTCTTCATAAATGCGGCTCAGCTCCCGCCGGTCGTCCGACGGTAAAATTTCTCGAATTTCCATATTGACAATTCCCCCGTTCTTCGCATATAATAGGTTAAATTTACATCTGAGCAGGCTTCGCCTCCGCCGGTCAGCAGCGGGGCGAGAAGCCGGGCCGGACCTCCGGCAGCAGATGGGCTGAATGCGCATCTGTGGGACAGACTATGTTCCACAGATGTATTTTTTTATTCTTAGGGAGGTTTTCTTATGAACCAGCAGCAGCGGGAACAGGCAATCGTCAACCGCATCTCTACCGTAGGGATCGCCGGCAATGTGGCTCTCACTGCCTTCAAGCTTTTTGCCGGCGTAGCCGGCCACTCCGGGGCCATGATCTCTGACGCGGTCCACTCCCTCTCCGACGTATTTGCCACATTGATCGCCTTTCTGGGCGTGCGCTTCTCCAGCCGGGAGGCGGACCAGGGCCACCCCTACGGCCATGAGCGCATGGAGTGCGTGGCTTCTCTGGCGCTGGGGCTGATCCTGCTCTTTACCGGCCTGGGCATCGGCTGGAGCGGCCTGCAAAACATCTTCAACGGGTCGGACGGCGCTCTGGCTGTACCCAACGCCCTGGCCCTCACCGCCGCCCTGGTGTCCATACTGACCAAGGAGGCCATGTTCTGGTACACCCGGCACTATGCCAAAATCCTGAACTCCGCCGCCTTTATGGCCGACGCCTGGCACCACCGCTCCGACGCCTTCTCCTCTATCGGGTCTCTGATTGGCATTGCCGGAGCCATGCTGGGCTTCCCGGTGCTGGACCCCATCGCCAGCGTGGTCATCTGCCTGTTTATTCTAAAGGTAGCCTTTGATATTTTGAAGGACTCCCTCAACAAGCTCTTGGACGCCTCCTGCGGCGCGGAGCTGGAAGCGGAGCTGTCCAGCTTCATTGTCAAGCAGCCTGGGGTGGTCCGGCTGGACCTGCTCCGGACCCGGATGTTCGGCAACAAAATCTATATCGACACCGAAATTGCTGTCCTGGGGGACCAGTCCTTGCGGGAGGCCCACACCATTGCGGAGCGGGTCCACGACCAGGTGGAGGCCACTTTCCCCAACATCAAGCATATCATGATACACGTCAATCCGTTTTGACCCACCTGACCCACTGAAAACGCGGAGGACCGCTTGGTCCTCCGCGTTTGTTCATCCATTCAGCTTTTGGAATGCGGCTTTAGCCGCCATCTGCTCGGCCAGCTTTTTGCTGTGTCCCTGACCGGAGCCTACCGGCTTGCCGTTCAGCTCCACAGTGACAAAAAAGCGCTTGTCGTGGTCGGGTCCCTCCTCGCCGGTAAGGCAGTATTTCAACACCTGCCCGCTCTCCCGCTGGACCAGCTCCTGTAACGCAGTCTTGTAGTCCCGGCCCGCGTGGACCACCGCGGCCTCCCGGCTGAGAATGAAATGCTGGATGATCTTCCGGGCGGAGCCGATGCCCCCGTCCAGATAGACCGCCGCCAGCACCGCTTCCACCGCGTCCGCCTGGATGGACGGCCGGGTCCGGCCTCCGCCGGACTCCTCTCCCCGCCCCAGGCGCAGGTAAGCTCCCAGGTTCCAGAGCTTGGCGACCTCCACTAAGCTCTCCTCACACACCAGACTGGCCCGCGTCCGGGTCAGCTCCCCTTCCGGGAGCTCCGGGTGTGTGCGGTAGAGGTAGTCGGCCACCACCATGCCCAGGATCGAGTCGCCCAAAAATTCCAGGCGCTCGTTGCTGTTCAGCCGTCCCCGGCTCTCGTTGGCGCAGGAGCTGTGGGTCAGGGCGTTTTCCAGAAGGGCTGTGTTCTCGAAGGAGTAGCCCAGGGTCTGCTGTAAATCCTTCATTCCTTTGTGTTCAGTCCAATTTGTTTTGCAGGAAACGCACCAGATCGCCCACGGTTACAATGGTTGTGATTTCCTCTTCGGCCAGCTCTTCAATGCCAAACTCTTCTTCCAGGGCCATAGAGAGGTCCACAATATCCACGGAATCCGCGTTCAAATCATCTTGAAAGGCAGTCTCCATCGTAATGCTGTCAGCCTCCACATTAAACTGCTCCGCAATCAGACCAACCAGCTTTTCAAAAATCATGTTTTCTCGCTCCTTTTATTCTCGTGCCTGCCAGCACTTTCTACCTTCAAATTATAGGCACAAACGGCTCTATGTCAAGATGGCAAATCGCCTATTCTTGGTTTTTTTCCGAAAAATCCAGCCGCATCAAGTCGATATGTTCCGAAACGCTCTCGATCATACCGGAACGGCTGTACTCCATCGCCTGCCGGACCGCGTTCTGGATGGCGTAGGCGTCGGA
Source organism: uncultured Oscillospiraceae bacterium (assembly GCA_910577805.1). GTDB lineage: Bacteria > Bacillota > Clostridia > Oscillospirales > Oscillospiraceae > Lawsonibacter. The sequence goes on from CAJTOE010000156.1 coordinate 4,412, forward strand.
GGAGCCGTGGGCTTTGATGACAGGCTTGGAAATACCCACCAGGGCCGTCCCCCCGATTTCGCTGGAGCTCATCATTTTCTTAAAATCCTTCAGCCCGCCGGACACCAGTACAGCGGCCAGCTTGGTGAAGATATTTTTCAAAAAAATCTTCTTGATTTCCCGCGCCAGGAAGAGGCCGGTGCCCTCCATGGTTTTCAGGAAAATATTTCCCGCGTAGCCGTCGGACACGATCACATCCACCGCGCCCTCCACGGCCTCACGGGCCTCCACGTTGCCCACGAAGTTGATACGGCCCTCCCGGCCCGCCTGCTCCAGCAGAGGGTAGACCTCCACTTGCAGGTCTGTGCCCTTGCTTGGCTCCGCGCCGATGTTCAGCAGTCCCACCTTGGGGTTCTCCCGGCCCAGCATTTTCTGGGCGTAGTAGGACCCCATATAGGCAAACTGCAATAAGTATTCCGCGGGGCATTTTACATTCGCGCCGCAGTCGATCAGCACCGCGCCGCCGTTTCCGGTGGGAACCACGGGGGCCAGCGCCGCCCGGCGGATGCCTTTGATGCGCTTGGTGATGAGGGTGGCCGCCGACAGCAGAGCGCCTGTGGAACCCGCGCTGACAAAGCCGTCTCCCTGGCCGTCCCGGAGGAGGTTGAGGCCGACGGTGAGGGAGGAGTCCTTTTTCCGGCGGAAGGCGTTGGCCGGGTCGTCGCAGATCTCCACCACCTCGCTGGCGTGGGCGATCTCCACGCCCTTTGGCAGCTCCTGCCGGCCGCTTTCCTGCAAGACTTTTAAAATGTCCTCGCCCCGGCCCACCAGGATAATGTCCACGCCGTATTTCTCGTTCGCCTGGAGGGCGCCCAGCACGGGGGCTTTCGGGGCGTTGTCGCCGCCCATTGCGTCTACAATGATTTTCATACACTGCCTTCTTTCTGGTTCCCGTCCAGGGGGCGGGGTTCGTCGGTCAGTCCGATCAGATAATCGGCGGAAATGTTGTAATGTGTGCAGATTTTGTAGAGTTTTTCAAAGGTGGTAGCTTTTCTGCCATTTTCCATTTCCACAATTTGACTTCCGGACACCCCTAAAACCTCCGCCAAATCAATCTGCCGCTCATTTGCCTTCATTCTTACCTGCTTGAGTCTCTGCGCAAAAAGTTCTTTTGAAAACATAAATTCCCCCCTTGGCAACCACACTAATAGTGTGGTACAATCCTTTAGAACTTGTACTAAAAGTGTGGTTTACATGAATCTTGAAGAACTCCGCAAAGAACTATCCCTGCTCATTTCCTGTCATTCGCAATGTAGAGCAGCCCTTTGGCTTCACCCTCATCCGTCACGGCTCCGCCGTGCCACCTTCCCCCGTGAGGGGGAAGGCTCGGACATTGGCACTTGCTTGACTGCACAGTAGTCTCGATAGACGCACCAATAAGCCTTCCCCCCTG
>CAJTOE010000157.1 GCA_910577805.1 uncultured Oscillospiraceae bacterium
GGCCTATGACCGATTTAGACGACGTGCAGCGGGCCCAGGCAGAGACTACCGCCGCCGTGGCGATGCTGGTCAAGCGGGGCAGTCCCCCCTTCTCCGGCGTGAAGCCGGTGGGCGCCAGCCTTCAGCGGGCGGATATGGGGGGCAGTCTCAACACGCGGGAGCTGTTGGACATTGCCGCAGTTTTACGTGCGGCGCGCTCCGCCCGCGAGTACGGCCAGTCCGACGAAAAGACTCCCATCTCCCACCTGTTTCAGGCCTTGGTGGCTAACCGGTCTCTGGAAGAAAAAATCACCGGTTCCATCCTGGGGGAGGACGAAATTGCGGATTCCGCCAGCTCCGAGCTGGCTTCGATACGCCGCCACATCCGGGCTACAGAATCTAAAGTCCGGGACATCCTGCAAAAGCTGATTTCTTCCAACCAGTCCAAATATTTGCAGGAGTCCATTATCACCATCCGCTCCGACCGGTATGTAGTTCCGGTGAAGTCCGAGCATAAAAACGCCATCCCCGGCCTGGTCCACGACGTATCCTCCTCCGGCTCCACGTTCTTTATCGAGCCTATGGGGGTGGTCAAGGCCAACAATGAGCTGCGGGAGCTGCTGGCGAAAGAAAAAAAGGAGATTGAGCGCATTTTGGCGGAGCTGTCCGCCCTGGCCGCCGCCCAGCGGGAGGACATTTCAGAGGACTACCAGCTTTTGGTCTGGCTGGACGGCATCTTTGCGCGGGGACAGCTCTCCCTGCGGATGGGCGGGAGCCAGCCCCGGCTGTCGGAACGCTTTTTGAAGCTCCGGGGGGCGCGGCACCCTCTGCTGGACCCCAAAAAGGCGGTGGCCAACGACCTGGAGCTGGGGGAGCGGTTTGACACCCTGGTCATCACCGGCCCCAATACCGGCGGCAAGACCGTGACGCTCAAGACCCTGGGCCTGATTACCCTGATGGCACAGTGCGGCCTGCACATCCCCGCCAAGGACGATTCTACCGTGCGGGTTTTTGCGCGGGTGCTGTCCGACATCGGTGACGAGCAGTCCATTGCCCAGTCTCTGTCCACGTTCTCCTCCCATATGACGACCCTGGTGGGCATTCTGGAGATCGCCGACGGAAACACCCTGATTTTGATGGACGAGCTGGGTGCGGGCACCGACCCTGTGGAGGGCGCGGCCCTGGCCGCCGCCATCATTGACAGTGCCCGGCAGATGGGCGCACTGGTGGCCGCTACCACCCACTACGCGGAGCTGAAAGTCTATGCCATGACCACGGAGGGGGTGGAGAACGCCTCCTGCGAGTTCAATGTGGACACCCTGGCCCCCACCTACCGGGTGGTGATGGGCATTCCCGGAAAATCCAACGCCTTTGCTATCTCCCGGCGGCTGGGTCTGCCGGAGGTTATTATTGAAAAAGCCGCCGCCCGGCTGGACGCGGAAAATGTCCGTTTCGAGGATGTGCTTACCCGGCTGGACCAGCAGCGTCAGGCCATGGAGCGGGACCGGGACGAGGCCCGGAAGCTGAAGCTGGAGATGGAGCGCAGCGCCCAGACCGCACTGGAGTACCGGAAGAAGCTGGAGGAGGAGCGGGCCAAGGCGGTGGAGAAGGCGCAGGCCGAGGCCAAGGCCATTTTGCAGCAGGCCAGGGACGCGTCCGACCTGGTGTTTGCCGAATTGAAGGACATGAAGAAGCAGCAGGCCAAGGAGCAGAACTGGCAGGCGGTCAACGACCGCCGGGCAGAGGCGCGGCGGCTGTTGAACGAGGCGGAGGAGGCCGTGGGAGGTCCCGCCCAGGAGGTGGAAGCCCCGCCCTCTACCCGGCCCGCCCAGACCGGCGACACGGTGGAGCTGCTGTCTATGGGCACGCGTGCCACCGTTCTGTCCGTCAACAAGGACGGCGTACTCCAGCTCCAGGCGGGGATCATGAAAATCACTGCCAAGCAGGAGGAGGTGCGCGTGGTCGAGGGTGAGACCCAGGCCCAAAAAGAGGCGCGCCGCATCGTCCGCCGTGCGGAGCACACCATCCGGACTACGGCAGTCCCCAGCCAGGTGGACCTGCGGGGCATGATGACCGACGAGGCCATTGCGGTGCTGGAGCGCTTCCTGGACACCGCCATGATGGGCAAGCTGGAGACGGTGACCATTATCCACGGCAAGGGCACCGGCGCGGTACGCAAGGCGGTGCGGGACCACTTGAAGCGCAGCCGGTATGTCAAGGCCTATCGCCCAGGACGCTACGGCGAGGGTGAGGACGGTGTGACAGTGGCGGAGTTGAAGTGAGATTGCTTCGATTTCTAAAAAGGGGCGGCACTGATGTGCTGTCTCTTTTTTGTGTAAAATAGAAGGGGTCCATCTAAAATGATGGACCCCTTCTATCGTAATAAGGAAAACACACAGATAATAGGAAACAAAAAAATCAATTAAAAACACATAATCAGTATAATAAATAGTATATGTATTACATGAACAGTATATTCCATGAAAACAGAAAAGTCAAGAAAAATTTATGGTTTGAGCCATGCACTATCCGGTCTTGCAATTAACCTGGCATTATTATACGCCATATCTAAGGTAAGGCAGGTGTGTCCTAAATATTGATTGCCTGCATCATTTTTGCTTACAACAAGCGCTAAATCAGGGACACTTTCACTTACCAAGCAAATAGGGATCAATAGTTGGATACGGCCTTTATAATACTGTGGAACGGCGGTTTTGTAATTTGCATCTATCATGTGCTTGGCCCGCTTCACCGCTCCATCAAAGAGCATTGCTTTATTCGAGCTTTCTCTCACACTTTCCGGAATACGAAGGAAATTTTCTGCATCGCCAAAAATATGAGGGTATTGGGGGAAAATATCGCAGTTTGTATCAAAAACCAGAGCGGCTGGTTCCTTAAAATAATTTGCCCTTTTAGGCCGCTCCACAACCCCTATCATACCGAGCTGATAGGAAGTATAAAATCCGTCGAAGTACCATATTTGCCGGTCCGGAATCTTGTTTTTCGTAAAATATGCGAATATCGGTTCATAATAAATCGTGTATAAACCAGTATTAAATAAAGCGTAATTATCCGTCAGACATATACCGCCATCTTCCTCCAGTTTTAGGAAAGTGTGTTCAATATAGTTTTTCAGTATTACATTGTCCGATTGTCCACCAAAGCTCCACTTTTCCGGACATAGCCCGGAAAGATTCTGTATTTTCTTCTCATACTCATGACAAAATGCGAAATCAAACAGCCGCACAGCTTGTTCCCCCTCATGTTTATTGTCAACATCTTACCACAAATTTTGTCAAAATGAAAGCGCTTCTTTCGTGTGTGTGTAATTCGTAAAGTAGTGCAGCCCTAAAGCTTCACCCTCATCCGTCTGGCCTTCGGCCAGGTCCCCTACCCCCTCTGTCTCGCTTCGCTCGACATCTCCCCCTGACAGGGGGAGTCGGCCTTCCCCCGTGAGGGGGAAGGCTCGGACATTGGCACTTTCTTGGCTCCGGAGTAGTATCGGTAGGCGCACCGAAAGGCCTTCCCCCCTGGCGGGGGAAGGTGGCACGGCGAAGCCGTGACGGATGAGGGGGAGGGAAGAACGCACGAAAAAGAGGGAAACAGGTCTCCCTGTTTCCCTCCAGAAAAGTATGCTGTTTATGCTTTCTCAAATACATCCTTGCCCAGGCCGCAGACGGGACAAACCCAGCTGTCGGGGACCTGGTCCCAAGGAGTGCCGGGAGCGATACCGTTGTCCGGATCGCCCACCGCGGGGTCGTACTCGTAGCCGCAGGGGCAGACATACTTATCCATACAATGCTCCTCCAAAATAATCAGCCGAAGTAACGCTTCAGCAGGCCCTCAAAGGCCTTGCCGTGGCGGGCCTCGTCCCGGGCCATCTCATGCACGGTGTCGTGGATGGCGTCCAGGCCCAGCTCCTTGGCCTTCTTGGCAATGGCCATCTTGCCGGCGGTGGCGCCGTTCTCCGCATCCACACGCATCTCCAGGTTCTTCTTGGTGGAGTCGGTGATCACCTCGCCCAGCAGCTCGGCAAACTTGGCGGCGTGCTCGGCCTCCTCGTAGGCGGCCTTCTCCCAGTACAGGCCGATCTCCGGATAGCCCTCGCGGTGGGCCACGCGGGCCATCGCCAGGTACATGCCGACCTCGGTGCATTCGCCGGTGAAGTTCTCACGCAGGCCCTGCAGAATCTCAGCGTCCACGCCCTGGGCCACGCCCACGACATGCTCCGCAGCCCAGGTGCGCTCACCGGCCTGAGCCTTGAACTTCTCGGCAGGGGCCTTGCAGACGGGGCAGGATTCGGGGGGATTGTCGCCTTCGTGGACATAGCCGCAGACAGTGCAAACATACTTCATAAAAAATTTCCTCCTTAATGATTCGGATGATTCGCGTGATCCGGGTGAGTTTGGCAGTCCTTACAGACGCCGTAAAAGGTGAGCTCATGGCGGTCTACCACGAACCCGTATTGCGAGCTGACCGCTTGATCTGTCTGCTTGTCCACGTCAATGGTGTGCAGGTCCAGAATCGCGCCGCAGCTATGGCAAACAAAGTGGCTGTGAGGCCGGGTATCCCAGTCGAAATGCTCCTGACCGTTGACCACGCCTACGCTCTGGATCGTCCCCTGCTGCTGAAAGAACAGCAGATTGCGGTAGACGGTCCCCAGGCTCAGGTCCGGGTGGTCCGGCTTCAGGGTCTGGTAAATCCACTCGGCGGAGGGATGGGCGGAGGTGCTTCGTATGGCTTGAAGAATGGCCTCCCGCTTTTTGCTGTATCGGATGGCTTTTTTCATGCCCGGCTCCTTAATAGTAGTAGTTCCTGTTTATGCCCGCATTCTATCACATCACCGGCCGTTTGTAAAGAGTATTTTGGGAAAAAAACCGGAACTTTATTCCTCCGATTTTCCGGGCGCTGGGATTTCTCCGGCGCGCAGTCTTGATTTTTGGGACAGTACATTATAAAATATAGGCTAGAAAAAATCTGTCATTCGTAATTTCCAAAGCTTCCGCGCAGAAAGAGAGGGCGTGTCCATGCGTAAGCTCATCATCGAAAAAAATGCTGTGAAGCAAAATATCCAGGTCGTCAAGTCCCACGCGGGGAAATCCGCCATCTACGGCGTGCTCACCGGCGACGGCGGCGGCGCAGGAGCGGCCCAGCTGGCCCGTCTGCTCCGGGCGGAGGGCATCGGCCGCTTTGCGGTGGGAGAGGTGTCCGAGGCGGAGGCCATCCGCAAGGCGGGATTTGTAGACGAGGAGATTTTAATGCTGCGCTCCACCCTGGACCGGGAGGAGCTGGAGCGGTTAGTCGATCTGAACGTGGTCTGTACCGTCAGCTCGGTGGACACCGGCCTGGCCCTGAACGCCCTGGCGGAGAACCGCTCCACCGTGGCGGAGGCCCACATCCAGGTGGACACCGGTATGGGCTTCGGGGGATTCCTGGTGGGGGAGCCGGAGAAAATTTTATTGGCGTACCGCTCTTTGCCCAACGTGGCCCTTTCGGGAATTTATACGCAGATCCACGCCACCCGCCGCGCCCAGGAGGTCCAGGAGCAGCTGGACCAGTTCGAGCGGGTCCAGAAAGAGATACACGCCGCCGGTTTTGAAACGGGGGTGGTCCATGCCGCCGGGTCCTACGCCCTGCTGCACACGGACTTCGCCCGGCTGGACGCGGTGCGGGCGGGGTCGGTGCTGCTGGGCCGGTGCCGCCGGAGCCGGGACGACAAGCTGGCCGCTGTCGGCCACGGAGAGGTGTCCCTGACGGAGCTGCGCTGGCTGCCCAAGGGCCATACGGTCGGGAC
>CAJTOE010000158.1 GCA_910577805.1 uncultured Oscillospiraceae bacterium
CCGACATTGGCAAGTACGCCGGCGCCTTTGAGCTGACCGGGAACCTGGGCTCACCCATCGGCAGCTATTCCCACGGGATGCGCCAGAAGCTGGCCCTGATCTCCGCTTTCATCCGCCGGCCCAAGCTGCTGATCCTGGACGAGCCCTTCGTTGGGCTGGACCCCGCCGCCTCCCACCTGATGAAGGGGTATCTGGCAGAACTGTGTCAAGGCGGTTCGGCGGTGTTTTTCTCCACCCATGTACTGGAGGTGGCGGAGAAGCTGTGCGATAAAATCGCTATCATCAAGGCCGGACGGCTGGTGAAATCCGGTCCCACGGCGGAACTGGTGGGCGACTCCTCCCTGGAGGACGTGTTCCTGGAACTGGAGGGAGAGAAATGACGAAGTTTCTCGCTTTGCTGAAGGTGAGTATCCAATCCATGCTGCTCTCCTCCACCAACTCCCGGGGCCGCAGCCGGAAAAAGGCCGCCACCGGTACAGGCGCCATCATCGTCATTGCCGGCCTTGGCCTGTACCTGTCAGGGTTTTACAGCTACATGCTGATGCAGGTGCTAGCGCCCTCCCATATGGAGGTTCTGGTGTTCATTTTCATGGGTATGGTCGCCCTAGCAGGCGGGCTGCTGTTCACTACTTTCGCAGTTAAGGGCGTGGTGTTCGGCGGTAAAGATAACGATCTGCTGCTAAGTATGCCGGTACCCTCCACCCTGTTGATGGCCAGCCGGGTGACGGCCATCTATCTGGAGAACCTGCTGTTCTCTGCCTTTGTGCTGCTTCCCGCCGGGGTGGTCTGCACGATGATGACCCAGAACGGCGTGGGACACAGCCTTCCGTTTTGGGTTCGGCTGGCCATCGCGGCTCTGGTCCTGCCCTTGCTGGATACGGCGCTGTCGGTCCTGCTGGGGGCCTTGATGGCGTTTCTGGCCGCCAAGGTGTCCAAGGGGGCGCTGGGGCAGAACATCGTAACGGGTCTGTTTCTGGTTGTGGTGTTCTATTTTTCCTTCAATGTCAACAAAATGATTGGCGCCCTTGCCGCCAATGCCGCTGGTATAAAAGACTCCCTTAACTGGGCCGCGCCCCTTCTGTGGATGGGTGAGGGCATCATGGGGGACTGGGGCCTGCTGCTGGCTTTCGCCGCCTGCTGTGTCATTTCCTTTGCTCTGGTGGTGTTCGGTTTGGGCCGGGTATACCGTCAGGCCGTCACAGCTTTTGCTGCCAGAGCCGCTCAGAGCAACTATAAGCTCTCCACCCAATCCGCCTCCAGCCAGAAAAAGGCCCTTTTTCGGAAAGAGGCTCAGCGGTTCTTTGGTACGCCTATGTATTTCTGGAACGCCGGTCTCGGCCTGATCCTGCTGCTGGCCGCCGGGGTGGCGTCCTTGATTTTGCGGGACAAGCTGCTTGTCTACCTGGGCATGGCCGGGGAAAGCATTCCTCTGCTGCCTATGGCGGCGGCTGTGATATGCTTCTGCCTGTGTACCTGTCCCATCGCCGCCCCTTCTGTCAGCCTGGAGGGGAAATACCTCTGGATCCTACGGGAGGCACCTATGTCAGATCATACGCTGTTGTGGGTCAAGGTTGGGTTCCAGCTCCTGCTGACCCTGCCCTGCACTGTGATTGCCGGACTGTGCCTGTCCATTGCGCTGGGGTTCCAGTTGTGGCAGGGTACCGCACTTCTGATTGCCACACTGCTCTTTGCAGTGGGGCACGCCATGTTTGGGATGCTGATGGGACTGACCTTCCCCAAGCTGGACGCAGTCAACGAAACCGTGGTCATCAAGCAGTCTCTGGCTACCACCCTGGCCATGTTCGTCCCCATGGCGGTGCTGGCCGCGGCAGGCGGGCTGTACTGGCTGGGCAGCCAGATATCGGGCTGGGCGGCATTCGCTTTCTCCATCCTGCTGCTTGTTCTGCTGACAGCGGTATGTGCCGCTATCCTCTCCAAACGCGGCCCAACCATGCTCCGGGCACTGTAACAGTGGGCCCCGGCGTTCACGAAGGAACGCCGGGGCCTTTTGTATGGCAGCTCAGGGTTCTATTCCACAGTTTCAATGGAGTCCACGATACTGAGCTTTGCAATTTTCCGCAGCGGGACGGCTGTAGCCAGCAGGCAGGCCGCAATGGACAGGACCACCGCCTCCGCCATGGGGAGCAGCACAGGTAGTTCTTTGCCCGCGATGGTGATGGTACTGCCCGCTTCCACATGGGTCGTGCCATAGGACACGCCCTCAACGGCCATGGGGATGGGGTTTCGGACCACACAGCCCTCCCCGGCTTTCAGCGCTCCCAGGTGCTCCGGTGTAAGCCGTCCGGCAAATTCATGCTCCACCCACCGGTCGTTCAGTCCGAAAATCTGGAAGGTCTCCCCGGGACCGAGTACAAGATCCGTCTCGATCCCTACCGGGCGGTTCTGTCCGTCCAGTTCATAGAGCGTGAACTGCTCCGCCGCCACTGATGTTACACGTTCATCCACCTCCAGCGCCGCCAGCTCCTCCGGTGTGATCCCGGTCACCTGGTTGACGATGGAATAGTCCCCCAGGTGCTCCGACAGCGTGCCCGCCACACTGAGCAGGGACAAGAACCCCTGCAGAGCGATAAAAACGGTGATGCTCATGACCAGGGACAGGATAGTGATTACCGTGCGGCCACGGCTGCGGCGCAGGTTCAGCCAGGCGCAGTGCCGCTCAAAGCTGCGGATTTTCTTTGCTCTGCCTCTGCCCCGCTTCACTTTAACGCCTGTTCCGGACATGGCGGACACAGGGGAGACCTTTGCCGCGAACCGTGCCGCCGGGGCCGCCGCCAGGAAGGCGAATACCAGCGTAACGGCGGCACTGAGCAGCAGATAGGCCCACTGTCCTTCGCTGTTGGCGGCGATCATGCTCTTCAGCTGCTCCGTATCCTGGGCCAGGAACATCTCCGGCGACAGCTGACTCAGGGCAGCGTTCAGGATGCCTTTGGCGGACAGCCAGCCCAGCAGCAGCCCCGCCGGGATGCCAATGACACAGAGCAGCAGAACCTCTGCGGAGACCACGGTATAGAGCTGTCCCCTCTCCGCGCCAATGGCCCGCATCGCGCCATACTGCCGGATTCGCTGTGAAACGGCGATTTTCAGAATGTTGTAAATCACCAGGCCAGCCGCCAGAAGGATCAGCGCCACCACCAATACACCGACCACCAGCAGCCAGGAGAAACCCGTGTCATCCATCCGTGTCAGTTCTGAATCAGCTGATTCTGTATCATATCGAATCCCCAGCGCGTTCAGAAGCGGAATATTATAGAGCGTGTCCAGCTCGTGAATATTCATCTGGGCACAGAGGTCATCTACCACCGTCTGAAAGCCCTTTTTATCGGTTGTGCGGATGTCCACACTGTAATAGAGGTAGTTATCCGGCAGAAGCGCTGCTGCCGTCCCCTCCCCGGCCAGGCCCAAAATATGGCCGCCGGTATAGCCCAGGAAATTGCTCTCTGTGATGCCAACCAGAGTAAACTCAGCGGTATAATCGTAGGCATCCACTTCAATTCCGTGGCGCAGGGCCTTGGAACAGGAGAGACTGATTTTATCTCCAACCTTCCCGGAGAACCCCAGGAATCGCAAAGCATCTTCTGGCAGGACCAGTTCCATAGGCGTTTCTGGCAGACGCCCCTCCACAAGGCGGGTATAGGTTGGCCGGGTTTTCAGGCCGTCCCCCCAGTACTCCGCCAGATCCAGCGAAAGCTGATCGTTCAGCTCCATATCGCCCAAGGGGACGAACCGGCCCGCGTAAGACAGCCGGGGGTCCTGCTCCAGGAACCGGGCCTGCTCCTCGGTGAGCTGTACAAAGGTGGCGTACCGGTCGCCGCCAATGGCTATGGCCTGCTGCTCCCGCATAGCGGCCAGCACTCCGGCAGACTGCCCTACGGCGGCGGTCATCATGGTGGATAGAATGATGGCGGTGAGAATGAGCAGTGAGGTCATCTTCTGGGCGAACAGTTCCCGCAGCGCCAGTGTGCGATAGTTTTTCATCCCGCCGCCACCTCCGACAGGACTCCATCCATAATTGTCAGCCTCCGGTCCGCCGCGGCGGCGATCCGGTTGTCATGTGTGATGATGACCAGCGTCTTGCCCATCCGATCCCGGATGCTTTTGAGCATATCCATCACCTCGCCGCCGCTCTTGGAGTCCAGGTTACCGGTGGGTTCGTCCGCAAAAATAACTTCCGGACGGGCGATCAGAGCCCGGGCAATGGCCACCCGCTGCTGCTGGCCGCCGGACAGTTCATGGGGAAGGTGGTCCAGGCGGTTCTGGATGCCCAGCAGCTCCGCCAACTGGCTCAAATAACCCTCGTCTGGCTGCTTTTTGTCCAGCAGCAGAGGCATCAGGATATTCTCCCTGGCCGTCAGCACTGGCAGAAGGTTGAATTGCTGGAAAATAAAGCCCATCTGCCGGCGGCGGAAGGCGGACAGCTCCTTGTCCGGAAGCGTATAAATTTCCTGGCCGTCATAGGTCAGGCTCCCCGAGGTCGGGTGGTCCAGCCCGGACAGCAGATGGAGCAGGGTGCTCTTGCCGCTGCCGGATGGGCCAATAATGGAGATGAAATCCCCGGGGGCAATCGTCAGGTCGGCCTTGTCCAGGGCAACCACCTGATTTTCGCCGCTGCCATAAATTTTTGATAATCCTTTTGCCTTTATGAGCATAAAAACACTCTCCTTATGTTTGGGATAAGGAGAGTGTAAAAGATAAATCTCAAGAAATCCTCAAGTCTGCCCCTGGAATTTGAAGGAAGCTGTAACAGTGGCCCCAGGGCAGTTATTGAGCCGGAGGTCGCCGCTATGCTTCCTGCACAGCAGCTGGCTGCTATACAGCCCCATACCGAAATGGGCGGCATCCCCCTCCCGCTTTCCGAAGGGTTTCGGGCCGTTCTGGATCAGTTCCTGGGGGAAACCTGAGCCGTCGTCCGCAACGGTCAGCATTAGAAAGCCGTTGTCTGTTTTCAAGGACAATTCCATCCTGGAACAAGCGAACCGGGCGGCGTTGGCAATCAGATTTTCCGCCACGGTCAGGAACAAGCCGTGGTCGAGTTCCGCCTGCCCCTCCTGCGGGAAACTGCAGGATAAGTTCAGTGCGGGGGCCAGCAGCCGGGCGGTCTCCTCCAGTTCACGTCCCATTTGGGGCAGCGAAACCGGCCTGCACTGCACAGGCATCTGCTCCAGCCGCTGGATACTGCTCATAGCCTCAACGTATTGCTCAATGCGCCGGGTGTAGACATCCATCCGCTCCAGCATCTGTTCATCCGCGCTCCCGCGCCGCAGCAGCTTCACCGTCCCCTTCAAAACGGTAACCGGGTTGCGCAGGTCGTGGGCAAAGGCGGCGTTGAGCCGCTTTCGCTCCTCCGCCTGCCGCCACAGTTCCTGATTCGTCCGCAGCAGTTCCGCCCGCATTGTTTCAAACGCGGCACATACCTGACCCAATTCGTCCCGAGATACCTCCGGGATGGTGAAGTCCAGATCGTGGGCCTGGATGCGCTCCATACCCATCTGGAGGACGGAAATGGGACGCTTCAGCTTGATCCGGTAGAACAGGATCCCGGCCAGACACAACCCTCCCACTGGCAGGACCGCCATGGAAACCATCTGGATACCATTCAGCAGACACAGAACACGAGTCTGCTCCACTGAGGGCTGCGCCAACTCCGTGATGGTTCCATCCGGCCCAATCTCGATGCCGCCCCGGGGATAGCCGCCGGCAATGCAGCTGCATACCGCGCAAAC
>CAJTOE010000159.1 GCA_910577805.1 uncultured Oscillospiraceae bacterium
AAGGTCTATCGGATGCCGGAGAAGTGAGGGGGCTGAACATGAGTAAAAGCGCATGGACTGCGTGGGCCGTCAAGAATAGCGTTGTGATGCTGTGCTTCGCTGCGCTTGCGATCCATTTTAACCATTGGTGGATAGTATTGTTTGCCGCATTCTTTATGTCCTCGCTGGAGCGGAAAAGTCCGGCCAGCCGGGTGTGTGACGGTTGCGGGAAAACCATCTATTCGCTCGACTGGGATGCCATTGATGAGAAGACCGAGCGGGCGGGATGGATTCGCAGGAAGAACGGGGACAAGTGGGAGGACTATTGCCCGGACTGTCAGAGAGGCAACGGCCATGTATAAGCAGAGGCACCCGTACATTGCCCAGGTGCTCTATATCCTGAAGAACCGGGCCACCAAGTACAATGGTCTCCTTCGGGGGCTTTTGAATAAACGATGAAAGGAAAGAAAAAACATGAAACAGTACATCGGAACCAAAATCGTCGAGGCGGAGCCCGCCACCCTCTATGAGCTGAAGGAGGGCGGCCACTTCTTGAAGAAGGCCAGCGAGGAGTGGGCCGACGAGGAGAGCACCCGCATCCCCGACCTGGCCAGCTCCACGCGGGAGGGCTACGCCGTCCGCTACGCCGACGGCTACGAGAGCTGGTCGCCCAAAGAGGTCTTCGAGCGGGCCTACCTCCCCATCGAGGTGAACACAGATCTGAAGCCCGACCAGCCCAGCGTCAGCCAGAAGATGGTGGACGACTTCATCGCCGAGGTTCACGTCACCACCCTGGGGGAGAAAACCACCGTCGTCCGGGCCGTCTTGGTGAACGGCTTCGAGATTGTGGACGCCTCCTCCTGCGTCAGCCCTGAGAACTACAGCGAGGAGATGGGCAAAGAGATTTGTCTGGAGCGCATCAAGGGCAAGGTCTGGATGCTGCTCGGATTCCTCCTGCAGACGGGTGTGTCCGGGGTGAAGAAATGAGCGCCCGCCGGGAGAAGCGCCTGCGGAAGCTGGAGGCCAGGGTCGCATACCTGGAGAGCAGAACCTATTCCGTAGAGAAGCGGCAACTTGACTTGGAGGAACTGGCAGGCCAACCGACCATGATACTGTCCACCGAGGAGAAGACCCGCCCCCGTGGAATCCTGGCATCCCTGCTGCTGAAGCTGCGGGGAGAGCGGAAGGCAGATGCCGACTCGTCCCTGGAGTACGTCAAGAGCCACCCACCCAGACCGTTTTCCTGATGCCATGAAAATTACGAGTTTTCAGGCGGCGAACTTCACCGGCTACGTTGGCGAGCGTTTCAGATTCCAGACGCTGGATGACAACGGGGAGACTATGGGCCCCGTCCTGGCCGGTGAGGTCAAAAGGGTGTTCCGGCAGGGGCGGCAGATCTCCGTGGAGCTCTATATCCCGGACAAGCACTGCGCCCATATCTACGAGGCAAAACGAATCTACTACAAGGGGGCCACGAACAAATGAGAAAAGCAATCGCAATCGACTTTGACGGGTGCCTCTGCACCGACGCCTATCCGGAGATTGGGGAACCGAACTGGCCCGTTATCAGGCGAGCCCTGGCGGAGCAGAAGGCCGGGGCCGGCCTGATCCTCTGGACCTGCCGGGAGGGAAATCTGCTCCAGGAGGCGGTGACTGCCTGCGAGGGCTGGGGACTGGCCTTCGATGCCGTGAACGAGAGCCTCCCGGACTGGATTGAGGAATTCGGTACCCGGCCCAGGAAGGTTGGTGCTTCAGAGTATTGGGATGACAAAGCAGCGCGGATTCCTACAGCGCAACGATTCTTTGTGGGTGGGGCAGGTGACGATTCCATAGAACTGTTCGAACCCGCTCCGGGCAACGAGAACATGAAATTGAAACCTTGTCCATTCTGCGGGGGAACCAGCATATTCTACGAAAGGTATGGCAGCCCGGCAGGCGAACGGTGGCGCTGCTGGTGTGCTGAGTGCCTTGCCGGAATTGATCCCGGCACTGCGCAGGAGACGGGGCAGGTTCGGGAGATGTGGAACAAAAGGGCTGTACCGTCAAACCTTCCCCTAACCCTGGACCAGCTTCGGGAGATGGACGGGGAGCCGGTATGCATTGCCCCGGTAGATGGAGGCCCATATACATGGATGCTGGTCGATACGAAATACGAGGTTTGCCGTGAAGCACACGGCGGCTTGGCGGTATTCGAGAACCTTGGCAAGACCTGGGTGGCTTACCGCCACAAACCGGAGAATGGGGCATGAGCAGAAGAAGTGGGAACAGCCGGGGCGGGATGCAGTCCGCTGGTGTGCATCCGTCCATCTACTGCCCGGTCTGCCGGAAACCTGCGGCCAGATATGAGCCGGGGGTCGGCTGGATGCACTTCACGAAAACTGGCTCGGTTTGGCACAAAGAGAAACCGGGCCAAAATCCCAAACGTCTGGGATTTTGAAGGAATACATAGCACGGAGGGGCTGGTGGCATGACGCTGCAGGAACTATCGAAATACTACAAGCTACATGAGCGGTTAGAGCGGAACCGGGAGATGCTCGCGTCCCTGTACGCAGCGGCAGGGCTGGGGGCGCAGGAGATCACCGGGATGCCGCACGCGTCGGGCGTTTCGGATCAAGTGAGCAACCTGGTCATTGAGATCGAGGATTTGAAGGAACGGATCTCCCACCTCGAATCGAGGTGCGCCGAGGAAAAGAAAAGGCTGGAGAAGTACATCGGTGCCATCAAGGATGACCAGACCCGCATGATTTTCCGCCTGCGGTTCCTCCACTGCATGACCTGGCCCCAGGTGGCCGAGGCCATCGGCGGCAGGAACACGGCAAACAGCGTCAAGCTGATTTGCCATCGGTATCTGAACCCCAAAAGTTGAAACGGCGTGAAACGGTGTGAAACTTGACGAAACGCCCCTATCTGTGTTATGGTAGGCTTGCATGAATTCTAAATCAGCCAGGCGGCCCTCCTTCGGGAGGGCCGCCATCCTTTTTGAAGGGAGGTTTTTGGCCCCGCGCTTTCTCTCCTTTGCGCGTGGTCTTGCATCGGGTACGGCGACCGCCAGCGTCGGACAGCGGTGACAGACAACAAAAGGAGGCCTTCACGATGGAAATTGTGAAGATGAAATTATCGGAGCTGAACCCGGCGGAGTACAACCCCCGGAAGGCTCTCAAGCCGGGAGACCCGGCCTATGAAAAGCTGAAAGCGTCCATCCTCTCCTTCGGGAACGTGGAGCCCATCGTGTGGAACCGCAGCACAGGGAATGTAATCGGCGGCCACCAGCGGCTCCGCGTTCTTCTGGATCTGGGTGTGACGGAGAGCGAGGTCAGCGTGGTCGACCTGTCCGAGGTGGACGAAAAGCGGCTGAACATCGCCCTCAACAAAATCACTGGCGAATGGGACGATGAAAAGCTGACGTCCCTGCTGGCCGACCTCACCGCCGGCGGCGCGGATGTGTATCCCGCCGGCTTTGACGAGCAGGAGCTTGCCTCCATGTTCGCCGACCTCTCCAAGGTGGAGGCGCATGATGATGGCTTTGACCTAACCGCCGCTCTGGAGAAAGCCTCCTTTGTGAAGCGAGGCGATGTCTGGACGGTGGGCAGGCACCGCCTCGTGTGCGGCGACGCCACCTCTGCTGAGGACGTGGCCACGCTGATGGACGGCAAGAAGGCCAACCTCATCCTGACCGATCCCCCCTATGGCGTCTCCTTCAAGTCCTCGGATGGGCTAACCATCCAGAACGACTCCATCAAGGGAGATGATTTCTACCGTTTTCTCCTCCAGTCCCTCACGAACATGGTCGCCCACCTCGAAAAGGGAGGGGCGGCCTATGTTTTTCATGCGGATACTGAGGGGCTTAATTTCCGCCGGGCATTCATCGACGCCGGCTTGCACTTGGCCGGGGTGTGTATCTGGGTGAAGAACTCCCTGGTGCTGGGCCGCAGCGACTATCAGTGGCAGCATGAGCCGGTTCTGTACGGTTTCCTTCAGAACGGCAAGCACTCATGGTACTCCGACCGCAGGCAGACCACCATCTGGAACTACGACAAGCCGAAACGCAACAAGGATCATCCGACCAGCAAGCCTCTTGACCTGCTGGGCTATCCTATCAAAAACTCCACGCAGGAGAATTCTGTGGTGGTAGACACCTTCGGCGGCAGCGGTTCCACGCTCATGGCCTGTGAACAGCTGAACCGCACATGCTATACGATGGAGCTTGATCCGAAATACGCATCCGTCATCCTCCGCAGGTTTGTGGAGAACACTTCCAAGGCAGAGGACGTGTATGTCATAAGGAACGGCGAGAAGCTCATGTACTCGGAGCTTGTCAAGGAAGTGGAGGTGCCGGATGGAAAAGAATAATCTCACGCTCGGCTCCCTCTTTGACGGGAGCGGGGGATTTCCGCTTGCTGGGCTTATCTCCGGGATTACACCTGTGTGGGCGTCGGAAGTCGAGCCGTTCCCTATCAGGGTAACAACTAAGCGACTGCCGCAGGTAAAGCACTACGGTGATGTGTCGCAGATGGACGGCGGAAAGATAGAGCCGGTCGATATCATCACATTCGGCTCTCCCTGCACCGACATGAGCATCGCCGGCAAGCGGGCCGGTCTGGAGGGGGCGCAGTCCTCCCTTTTCTATCAGGCCATCCGCATCATCAAGGAAATGAGGTGTGCAACTAATGGAAGATTCCCGCGCTGGGTCTGCTGGGAGAATGTCCCCGGTGCCTTCAGCTCGAACGGGGGCGCCGACTTCAAAGCGGTCCTCGATGCAGTCATCGGCATCGCAGAGCCGGGGGCCGAGGTGCCTATGCCTGAGAAAGACCGCTGGCCCTACGCCGACATTTACCTGGGAGAGCAATGGAGCGTTGCGTACCGCACTTTCGATGCGCAACATTGGGGAGTCCCCCAGCGAAGACGCCGCGTCTACCTTGTCGGCGATCTTACAGGCCGATGTGCCGGACAAGTATTATTTGAGTCCGAAGGCTTGTCTGGGTATTCTGCGGAGGGCTTCCGCGCGTGGCAAAGAGCTGCCAGAGATTCTGCGGCTGGCTTTGGAGCGGCAGGCGGCATCTGCCTGAACGACCAGGGCGGCGGTCGGATGGATATTTCCCAAGAGGTGACCGCCACCCTCCGCGCCCAAGAGCATGGGCATCCGCCCTGTGTACTGGCGGCGGGGTTTTGCAAGGAATGTTCCGCCCGGAGCTGGGGCATTGGCTATGAGGAGGAACGCGCGCCCACCCTCCGGGCGGGGTCCATCCCCACCGCCGTCTATGAGAACCATAGCCAGGACACCAGATACACCGGGCCGCTGGACACGGCCCCCACGGTCAGCTCCACCTACGGCACTGGGGGCAACAACCAGCCCTTCGTGGTGGAGGCCGACACGCCCAAGACGCTGAAGATACGCTCCGGCTGCGAGGGCGGCGGCAAGGGTGCGCTCATCCAGGAGGATGTGTCCGCCACCCTCTCCTGCAACAACGACCAGACCCTGTTCGTGCAGTTCTGCAAAGGCACCCGGCCCCACTCCGCACAAGAGGGCCAGGTGTGGAAAGCGGCAGAGGTCGCCAACACGCTGAACACTTTTGACGTGGGTGAAACCCGTTGTGCGGAACTGGCGGTGCGAACT
>CAJTOE010000160.1 GCA_910577805.1 uncultured Oscillospiraceae bacterium
AGCCATTACTTCGGCGACGGCTTTGCCAAGGCCTTTGACATCACCTACACCGGCAAGGACAACCAGCTCCACCACCCCCACCAGACCAGCTGGGGAGTGTCCACCCGTATGATTGGCGGCATTATCATGACCCACGGCGATAATAACGGCCTGGTCCTGCCGCCCCGCATTGCGCCCATTCAGGCGATGGTCATTCCCGTGGCACAGCACAAGCCCGGCGTGCTGGACGCGGCCTCCGGCCTGCTGGAGCGGCTGCAAAAGGCCGGAGTCCGGGCGAAAATGGACGCCAGCGACCAGTCCATGGGCTGGAAAGCCGCGGAGTATGAAATGAAGGGCGTTCCCCTGCGGGTGGAGATCGGCCCCAAGGATATGGAGAAGAACCAGTGCTGTATCTGCCGCCGGGATTCCGGGGAAAAAGTGTATGTGCCCCTGGAGGACCTGGAGAGCGCGGTGAAGGAGCTGCTGGACAGCGTCCATGAGGGGCTGTACCAGCGGGCGAAGAAGAACCTGGAGGACCATACCAGGGTGTGCCTGACGCTGGAGGACGTAAAGGCGTTCATGGAGAGCGAGGGCGGCTTTGCCAAGACCATGTGGTGCGGGGAGCTGGACTGCGAGCTGAAGATGAAGGAGCAGGCCGGCGTTACCTCCCGCTGTATGCCCCTGGAGCAGGAGAAGGTGGGCGAGACGTGCGTGTGCTGCGGGAAGCCTGCCAAGCATATGATTTACTGGGGCGTAGCTTATTGACGCAAAAAACCAGCCTCCCAAGATGGGGGCTGGTTTTTTGTTCTATGCAGGGGAGGTCTGCGGCCGTTTAGGATAGTACAAATTCAGCCGGAAGTTGGATAGCCAAAAGGAAGTCTAAAGAAGTCTGATGATGGATGACCAAGGGGGTCGGTCATAAGCAGTATGTGGCCGCAGACCTCCCCTGCATAGAAAATCAAAAGTCGTGCCGGGCAGTAGAGATGGCGTGGGCGAGTAGTTCAATGTCAATATTTGGTTCCATGGGATCACCTCATAATCCGTTGCACACTAATGTTTGTCAGGATGAAACTAATTATATCACCATATACTTAAATGTCAAGAACAATCGTTAGTGCAGGTATGTAATATGGTGATGGACGTTTTGCCCAAAAGATTGAAAGAATGCAGAGAAAAAATGAAATACCGGCAAATAGATGTTGCAACTTACAGTGATATTACAGAGGCTGCCTACCAAAACTATGAGCGCGGCAGGCGTGAGCCCAAACTGTCCATTTTAATGAGAATCGCCCAGACCTTCCATGTCTCCGTGGATTACCTCGTGGGCCTTACCGATGAACCTAAACCTTACCCGCCCCCTAAGAACAGCCAGGAACCGTAATGGAGTGCGGCCCTTCGGCTTTTTTTCACCCTCATCCGTCACGCTTCGCGTGCCACCTTCCCCCGTGAGGGGGAAGGCTCCAACACTGGCACTTACATGACTGCACAGTAGTATCGGTAGTCGCACCGATAAGCCTTCCCCCACCAGGGGGAAGGCCGACTCCCCCTGTCAGGGGGAGATGTCGAGCGTAGCGAGACAGAGGGGGTAGGGGACCTGGCCGAAGGCCAGACGGATGAGGGCGAGGGGAAAGGGCTCCCCCGCACCTACAAATTAATAATCACAGATTTTTTCCAAAAAGTGATTGACAATCCCATAAGAATGTGGTAAGATACGAGGGCTGAAGTGAGGTATACTGCGGTTCCCATGCGGGTGTAGTTCAATGGTAGAATCCCAGCCTTCCAAGCTGGTCGCGTGGGTTCGATTCCCATCACCCGCTCCATATGCGCCTGTAGCTCAGGTGGATAGAGCAACTGCCTTCTAAGCAGTGGGTCAGGGGTTCGAGTCCCTTCAGGCGTACCAAACCGCCGGTATCTCGCATAATATGGTGGGTGTAGCTCAGTTGGTTAGAGCATCGGATTGTGGTTCCGAGGGTCGAGGGTTCGAGTCCCTTTACCCACCCCATAAAGCGACAGGGCCGGAGCCTGCGGCTCCGGCCCTGGTTTTTTCCGCCAGGATACAGGGGTGTAGCCAAGTGGTAAGGCAAGGGACTTTGACTCCCTCAGTCGCTGGTTCGAGTCCAGCCATCCCTGCCAGCTTTCCCCCCTCCCCCCACGATATGACCCAGTAGCTCAGTCGGCAGAGCACCTGCCTTTTAAGCAGGGTGTCCGGAGTTCGAATCTCCGCTGGGTCACCACCTTCCGGAGCAAGCTGTCTGCCGCTTGCTCCGTCTTTTTTACAGGCCGGAAGGAGGCGTTTCTATGGCCGCTGACGCCGTGAAGGTCATCGCAAACAACAAAAAAGCGTTTCACGACTACTTTATTGAGGAAAAATTCGAGGCCGGCATCGAGCTGGCCGGCACCGAGGTAAAATCCCTCCGGCTGGGCAACGTGAACCTGAAGGACTCTTTCTGCCTGATTAAGGACGGCCAGCTCTCCGTGCTGGGGATGCACATCAGCCCCTATGAAAAGGGTAACATCTTCAATAAGGAACCCCGCCGCCCCAGACGGCTGCTGATGCACAAGCGGGAGATTTTACGCCTGTTCGGCCGCATCAAGCAGGACGGCTACTCCCTTATCCCTCTGTCGGTCTATTTCCGAGGCCCCAGAGTCAAACTGGAGCTGGGCCTGGCCCGCGGAAAGAAGCTCTATGACAAACGGGCCTCCGCCGCCTCGCGGGACGCCAAGCGGGAAATGGACCGGGCTATGAAAAACCGGTAAGCGCTGTATTTCGATTTTTTGGATTTTGGAAAGGATTTGATCGCTATGAACAATCCCATCGTTACCATTGAGATGGAGGGCGGCGGCGTGATGAAGGCCGAGCTCTACCCGGACAAAGCGCCTAATACCGTCCACAATTTCATCTCCCTGATTCAAAAGGGCTTTTATGACGGCCTGACCTTCCACCGCTGCATCCCCGGCTTCATGATCCAGGGCGGCGACCCCCAGGGCACCGGTACCGGCGGTCCGGGCTACAGCATCAAGGGGGAGTTCTCCTCCAACGGCTTCGCAAACGACCTGGCCCACGAGCGGGGCGTGCTGTCCATGGCCCGGACCATGAACCCCAACTCCGCCGGAAGTCAGTTCTTCATTATGGTGGCCGCCGCCCCCCACCTGGACGGGGAATATGCCGCGTTCGGGAAGGTGACCGAGGGTATGGAGGCGGCGGACAAGGCTGTCGGCTCCGGCAGCCGCCGCAAGATGGCGAAAGTCACCGTGGAGACCTTTGGGGTGGATTACCCCGAACCGGAAACTGTGTGATCTCTCCTCCCGCCCTGTGTGCCAGGGCGGGTTTTTTCATACTGAAAAACAATACATAGGGGGTAAAAGAAAAAGGTCTGGGCGGTCTTTTAGCACGATTCTGGCATTTGCGCAGAGACCTACGATTTTTACAGCGACGGAAAGGCGCTCCGTTTTGGAAAGCACCCCCATAAATTTTTATTAGATGGCACGGTGATGTTAGGATACCGGGGCAAGGACTGCGCGGCCGGGCTGACGCTCCATGCCCCCGCCGGGAGCTACACGGAGGAGTTCGCCAAGAAGAACAAGATCAAATTCGAGGCGCTTCCCTGACGCACGGCCCCGCGCCGCGCCTGAAAAATGTCATCAAATCGTAACACAATTCGACCGCAGATTATGGTATAATAAAATCTCCCCATGAAACAGCGGCGCAGACTTAGGCTTTGCGACGACGCGGGGGCGTACCGGTTTCGACGGGGACGCGGAAGCAGGAATAGCGGGCGGTGGCGTCCGGCCACCTTAAAACGGACATTCTTTATAAATTAAAGAACAACGATAATTACGCTTACGCTGCCTAATTAAAGGCGGCCGTCTGACCGGGAGAGACCACGGACCCGGCTCAGGCGTCGTTACGTGGTGAACGTGCGCCGGCAAAGCTTTGCGCCGGCCATGAATCATGAAGCTTACCCGACCAGCAGGCGTGACGGCTTGCCTGACGGGAGGGGAACAGGGCGGGAGAGCCGCCCGGAATAACCGTCTGCGCCCGGAGAGGTTCCTGTGGAAGCGTTTTCGGACGGGGGTTCAACTCCCCCCGCCTCCACCAGAAAAAGAGGTCAAAAAAGATTTTTGGTGAAAAAACCGAGAGATTTCAAGACCTCAGAGGCCCTTGGATAGTGAAAATCCAAGGGCCTCAAAATTTAGATTTTTCCCCGCCTCCTATTCACTCAGGCAGGACTTAAACCTGCGGCAAAACAGTTTCAAATAGGGCGCTACGATTTTGAGCGTCTGTATTGAGCGTCGATCCGTCAGTTCTAAAGGAATTGACAGACCGGCGCTTTTTGTTTTTCCAGGAAAACACAATACTCCCAGCGCCTGTTTTCAAAACAGGCAAAATCAAAAAGGGCCCCAGACTTTTCAGCGCAAAAAGTTGCCATTATATTAGAAAGCAAGGAGGATTAAAATGAACGCAGAAGAAAAAAACAGATACTTCCAAGAACTAACCCTGAACCTCCAGCACGAGGGCTTCGCCGTAAAACCGGAAACGGAGGAGGGCCTCCTGCCAATAGAGTTGGACGGACAGCGTCTCTGCCTCGCGCTGGATACCGGCTCGGTGAGGTACTGGCGGGAGGATACGGCGGATGATCACATGAGCGCCGCTCTGGACAAAGCAATCTCTATCACCAAAACCACTGCCGAGTACATGCGCCAGATGGAGACGGCACCCCAGCTGACAGCCAGCGGCCTGACGGGAGACTACAGGCTGCTGGCGGATTTCAACGATGTGGTTCTGGCGGGCCACCCCACCAGGTACGGCGTCCAGTTTGCTACCTGGGAACGTGTGCGGGAGCGCACTGGCCTGAACGCGGGGAACTTCTACGGACCTCCCGGCGGTGTGGACAGTTACACCGCGGCCAAGCGCGACTTCGCTACCCGCTCCGGCCTCATCCCCCACGTTGTCCTTTTTACTCCCGAACAACTTACAGAAGTCTATCGCAGTATCCATGAAACATTGGAAAACTTCAGCATTACCAGTGAACGGCAGGAGCATCTGAGCTCTGCGGCGGAACAAATAGAGCGCACTATCCCTGATTTGGAGGATCGAGTTGACATTTCCTTGCAAAAAGAGGAAGAATTTTGTGACTCACTCGATCCTGAACAAAGCGGTTATACATTTTTTATAGAATAACAACCCCACAGATGAACGATGGAAATGCCCGGAATCCACCGTGGGACCAATCGAACGCAGCGTCCCGGATCTGGAGGCGCTGGCAGAGCCGTCCAACCAAAAAGAGTTGGAGTTTGCGGCTATAGAGCCCCCGTGAGAGGGCGGGATGCAGTTAAGTTAAAACCCAATATTTGTACCAGTTAAGGCCGTTTCCCTGAAAAAAGGGCAGCGCCTTTTTTCGTTTTGTCCTCTTTTCAGGGATTGGAAATACCAAAACAGGAGGACAGAAGAATATGGCACGATATTTCATGGGCGATACCCGCCTGGCGGGGTTGGAGCGGATGATGATGGACCCGTCCAGAACGGTGCCCACCCGCAACACAGATACCCGGCGAAAGAGGCCCCAGAAGAAGCTGCCCTGCAACCGGCCCACCAAGCCGAGGCAGCGTGA
>CAJTOE010000161.1 GCA_910577805.1 uncultured Oscillospiraceae bacterium
CCGCCATAGCTCCGTTTCAGCCAGCCCTTTTCCTCCAAATGGCCCAGCGCCCGGCTGACCGAGACCCGGCTGGCTGAGACAGCGGCGGCAATCCCATCCTGAGAAATGCGGACAACGCCGCCGGAAGGGGAGAGGGACAGCAGATATTTTGCCACCCGCTGGGGGACAGGGCGAAAGGCCATATCGTCCACCTGAGAGGACAGCAGACGGACGGTCCGGGCCAGATATTTCAGCATAGCCAGGGCCAGGTCCGGGTTTTGGGAGACCTCCGCAATCACCAGCTCCCGGTCAATCGGGACGATCTCACAGGGGGTGAGGGCAACGGCGGAGGAGACACGGGGCAGGCCGTCAAAAAAAGACGCCTCTCCAAAGAGACTGCCCGCCTCATAGGTGTGCAAAATCCGCTCCGCGCCGTCCTCCGACTGTATGAAGCTTTTGACCCGGCCGGATTTCAGATAATAAAAGCAGGTGGCCTGGGTGTCCTGCAAATAGATCAGATACCCGGCGGAACAGCGGATAGGGGGGCGCTGAGTGGCGAAAGGTTCCCAGATACCGGCAGGGAAGTCCAATTCGATGCGTCCCATAAAATCAGCCCCACTTTCGGTTCGATACCGGCTTTCCGTGGCCAAAATAGATGGTTCGACTGCCCATACTGCTGATTTTTCCTGCACTTTCCAGCATTGCATCCCGATCATGGTACAGCATGGAGACAGTGGGATAAAACATGTTCATCAGTGCGTCGCCAACGAGCAAATGCCGGTGTTCTACATCAAGACCAATGGACCCGTCCGTGTGTCCCGGAAGGGCAAGGACCTGCGCGTCGATTCCATAGCTGGACAAGCTGTCGCCCTCCCGCAGAAGCACATCCGGTTTAACTTCCGGCACTGTATGGACCGCAAATTCCTTGAGTGATGCAGACAAAACGATTTTCCCTAAAAACGTGGAGGCGGAAAGCGCTTGACTGAAATTGGAGGGGAGCAAATCACAGTCGCTTTCGTGCATCCCGATGGGGATATCCAATGTGCTGGATAGCTGCGCCGCGTTTTCCGCATGGTCAAAATGCGCGTGAGTCAGGACGATCAGTTTGACATGGAAGGCTTTGCACGCCTCCAGCACTTGCTGAAAATGCTCCTTTTTTCCGGTATCAACCAGAATCGCACTGGAACCGTTTTTCAGAATGTAGCAATTTACGTTGCCGCATTTGATTCGGTGTATTTCACACATAGCCGTTTTCTCCGTTCCAAAAGTTTTCCTGAATTATAACATAGTTTACATTCTTTTCGCAAGTCTTTTGGTAAGATACCTGTAAGAAACAAAGGAGGCTGTTTTTTATGGGAATGACCATGACACAAAAAATTCTCGCCAAGGCCGCCGGTCTGGAGTACGTCCAGCCGGGCCAGCTCATTGAGGCTAAATTGGACCTGGTCCTTGGCAACGATATTACCACCCCTGTCGCCATCACCGAGTTTGAGAAGGCGGGCTTCACGCAGATTTTCGACAAGGACAAAATCGCCATCGTCCTGGACCACTACACCCCCTGTAAGGACATCAAATCCGCCCAGCTGTGCAAGCAGGCCCGTGAGTTCGCCCATAAGCACAGCATCACCAACTTCTTTGACGTAGGCCAGATGGGAGTGGAACACGCTCTGCTGCCGGAAAAGGGATTATGCGCCCCCGGCGAAGTCATCATCGGCGCGGACTCCCATACCTGCACCTATGGTGCGCTGGGCGCGTTCTCCACGGGTGTAGGTTCTACCGATATGGCCGCTGGTATGGCTACCGGTCTGGGCTGGTTCCGTGTGCCCTCCGCGATTAAGGTCACGCTGACCGGAAAACTCCAGCCCCACGTGTCTGGCAAGGATGTGATTCTGCATCTGATTGGCGAAATCGGCGTGGACGGGGCGTTGTACCAGTCCCTGGAGTTCGCTGGAGAGGGGGTAGGCTCCCTGACGATGGACGACCGCTTTACCATCGCCAATATGGCAATTGAGGCCGGCGGCAAAAACGGCATTTTCCCCGTGGACGAAAAGACCATGGAGTACATCAACGGCCGGGTGTCCCGTCCCTGCGAGGCGTTTCAAGCGGACCCGGATGCGGAGTACGCCAGGGAAGTGGTCATTGACCTGAACACCCTGGAGCCTACTGTGGCAATGCCCCATCTGCCGGAAAATACGAAAATCGTCAGCGAGGTGGCGGGCCTGCCCATCAATCAGGTAGTCATTGGCTCCTGCACCAACGGCCGGATTCAGGATTTGCGCATTGCCGCCGCCATCATGAAGGGCAAGAAAGTAGCCCAAAATGTGCGCTGCGTGGTGATTCCCGCCACGCAGGAAATCGTCCTTCAGGCCATGAAGGAGGGGCTGATCGAGATTTTCATTGAGGCGGGCGCGGCGGTCTCCACCCCCACCTGCGGGCCTTGCCTGGGCGGACACATGGGGGTCATGGCCGAGGGAGAGCGCACCGTCTCCACCACCAACCGTAACTTTGTCGGCCGCATGGGCCACACCAGCTCGGAAGTGATTCTGGCCTCTCCCGCTGTGGCGGCGGCTTCCGCCATTGCCGGGTGCGTGGCCGACCCCAGAGCGTGATTGAAAGGAGCGATTTCGATGAAAGTTTATAAATACGGCGCCAACGTGGATACGGACGTGATTATCCCGGCGCGGCACCTGAACGACCCCTCTCCAGCGGCGCTGGCCTCCCACTGCATGGAGGACATTGATAAGGATTTCGCCAGTACAGTCCAGGCGGGAGATATCATTGTGGCCGGTCCCAACTTCGGCTGCGGCTCCAGCCGGGAGCACGCCCCTCTGGCCATCAAGTCCTGCGGCGTCAAGTGCGTCATCGCGCCGTCCTTTGCCCGGATTTTCTACCGCAACGCCATCAATATCGGGTTCCCCATTCTGGAGTGCGCTGAGGCGGCGGAGGAGATTCAGGCAGGGGACCAGGTGGAGGTGGATTTTGCCACCGGCGTGATTCAAGATGTGACCACCGGCAAGAGCTGGCAGGCCGCGCCCTTCCCGGAGTTCATCAACGGTATCATTCAGAACGGCGGACTGTTGAACTCCCTGAAAGAGCGGGGGGTAGCAAAATAATGCAGACCATCATAATCAGCATGGATTCCCGGAAGATGAAGAATCCAGACCTGGATATCCGTTA
Source organism: uncultured Oscillospiraceae bacterium (assembly GCA_910577805.1). Taxonomy (GTDB): domain Bacteria; phylum Bacillota; class Clostridia; order Oscillospirales; family Oscillospiraceae; genus Lawsonibacter. Next base: position 3,157 of record CAJTOE010000161.1, read on the forward strand.
CTTCCTGCCAGACCGGATTGAGGAGTGGTCCGGGGGTGCAGTGAACGACAATGGCTATGAATACGTGGATGAGGAAGGCCATATCTTGGCTGTCTGGTTGGAGACAGAGGATGCGGAGGGCTGGTGGCCCAAGGTTGTGGAATTGCTGAAAACGGAGCGGTTCTGTGAAAATGATCTTTCTGAAACGGCGCTGGTGCTGGTTTCGCAGGAGGCTGCTGCCAGAATTGAGCAGTGCCGTCAGGTCTATCCGGAGTAATTAAGGAGAGTAACAAGATGAACTACAAAATTGCCCTTATTAAAGGCGACGGTATCGGTCCTGAGGTAGTAGGGGAGGCCGTGAAGGTAATGGATACCATCGGGGCGAAGTTCGGCCACACCTTTGAGTATGCAGACATTCTGATGGGCGGCTGTGCCATCGACCAGGTGGGCAAATCCTACCCCGAAGGCACCGCGGAACAGTGCAAAACCTGCGACGCGGTTCTGTTGGGCGCGGTGGGCGGTCCCAAGTGGGGGCACTCCACCGACCCGGACAAGCGCCCGGAAACTGCCCTGCTGTCCATCCGGAAGGATTTGGGCCTTTACGCCAATCTGCGCCCCGCCGCTCTGCGGCCTGCGTTGGCGGATGCGTGCCCCTTGAAAAAGGAGACGGCGGACAAGGGTATTGATCTCATGATGGTCCGGGAGCTCACCGGCGGTATCTATTTCGGCAAAAAGGACCGCTATCAGACCGAGGACCGGGGAGAGGAGGCCTCGGATTTACTGGCCTACTCGGAGAAGGAGATCGAGCGCATTGGCCGCCGGGCCTTTGAGCTGGCTCAACTGCGCAGTAAAAAGCTGGCGAGCGTGGACAAGGCCAATGTGCTGGAGTCCTCCCGGCTGTGGCGGCAGGTGATGCACCGGCTGAAGGAGGAGTACCCCGACGTGGCCTATGAGGACGTGCTGGTGGACAACGCCGCGATGCAGCTGGTCAAGGACCCCGCGCAGTTTGATGTTGTAGTTACAGAAAATATGTTCGGTGATATTTTGTCCGACGAGGCGTCCATGATTACCGGCTCTATTGGTCTGCTGCCCTCTGCGTCCATCGGGGACACCGCGCCGGGACTCTATGAGCCGATTCACGGTTCCGCCCCGGACATCGCCGGGCAGGACAAAGCCAATCCCATTGCGACGATTTTGTCGGTGGCGATGATGTTCCGTTACTCCTTCAAGCTGCCCGATGAGGCCGCCGCCATTGAGCAGGCCGTGGACGCGGTGCTGGCCCAGGGCTGGCGCACCGCCGACATCGCAAAAGCAGGGGAGGACACGGTCGGAACGCTGAAAATGGGCGAGTTGATTCGGGAAAATCTGAAAAAGATTTGACAATTCCCGAAAATTCCGGTATCATAGTCAGGCAAGTAAGCTGGACAGCCGCGCGGGCGGGGCGAAAGGCCCGTCTGTGAGGAAAGTCCGGGCTCCGCAGGGCAAGGATAACGGGTAACACCCGCCGGGGGCGACCCTAGGAAAAGTGCAACAGAAATAGACCGCCTGTCCGTCAGGACAGGTAAGGATGGAAAGGCGAGGTAAGAGCTCACCCAATGGCGTGGAAGCGTCCATTGCTGTAAACTCTATCCGGAGCAACGCCGTGGAGGGACACACAGGCCGGCCCGGCCGTCCCAGGGAGGCGGCTAGAGCGTACGGGCAACCGTGCGTCGAGATAGATGGCTGTCTTAAAAGACAGAACCCGGCTTACAGGCTTACTTGCATTTTTAACAAAAAAGAGCGCACAGCAGGGGAGAAGCCTGTTGTGCGCTCTTTTTCGGTTCCGGACGCTCTGGCCCTGCATATGCTGGAATAAGGGAGGAATGTTTCCATGCTTATTCCATATGACAGAGACAGAGCAGTGCAGTATGCGCATACGTGGGCCTTTCAGCGCAATCCGCAGTACTACAGCTATGATTTGTTAGGGGGGGACTGCACCAATTTTGCGTCCCAATGCCTCTACGCCGGTTCAGGGATCATGAACCACACGCCAACCTTCGGCTGGTATTACTATTCCGGCGACAACAAAGCTCCCGCCTGGACGGGCGTGTCCTATCTGTTTCAATTTCTCACCCGCAAACAGCAGACTCCGGGGCCAGCGGCACAGGTCGTGGGGCCGGATGAGCTGCGTCCCGGTGATCTGGTCCGTCTGCGCTTTGCCCAAGGCGCCCAGGGGCATATGCCTGTGGTGGTTGCGGTAGGGCAGGGTGGAGGTTTAGGGCAGATTCTTGTGGCGGCGCATTCCGACGACGCGGACTTCCGGCCGTTAAGCTCGTACCCGTTCCACCAGCTCTGGGGGCTGCATATTCTGGGCAGCTACCGTTAAAGCCGGTGTCCGTTTTCGTCAAAGGCCGCTTTGAGCAGCATGTCCACAAAGAAGGCGGAACAGCA
>CAJTOE010000162.1 GCA_910577805.1 uncultured Oscillospiraceae bacterium
CAGGCCGTTTTCCTGGCAGAAGCGGGCGGCAATGGCCCGGTCGATGTCATCCCCGCCCAGGCGGTTGTCCCCGGCGATAGCGGTGATTTCGATAATATTTTCAAAGCACTCCACAATGCTCACATCCAGAGTCCCGCCGCCGAAATCCACGATCATGAGCTGACAGTCGCCGGTCTGGGAAGCATACCGGTGGTACAGCGCGGCGGCGGATGGCTCGTTGATCAAGCGCTTTACCGTCAGGCCCGCCAGCTGGGCGGCCAGCTTTGTGGCGCAGCGCTGGTCGTCGTTGAAGTAGGCGGGTACGCTGATGACGGCCTCCTCCACGTCCTCGCCCAGGTAGCGCCGGGCGTCCTCCAGGAGCTGGCGCAGCACCAGAGCAGAAAGCTCCTCCGGCTTGAAGCGCCGCGGCCCCAGGGTCAGCACCTTGTCCGTACCCATCCAGATTTTGAAGGAGGCCGCGGTGGCCTCCGGGTGGGTGACAAGCCGCTCCTTCGCCGCCGCCCCCACCAGGACCGCGCCGTTTTCCAGCACGCTGACGGCGCTGCTGGTTTTATAGTCCCCCAGCTCGTTGGGGATCAGCTCCGCTTTGCCGTCCCGGAAGATGCACACCAGACTGTTGGTCGTGCCCAGGTCAATGCCGATGATTGCCATATCGCTCCTCCTTGTCGCTTGGCAGACTGTTTTCGCAGGCTGTCGCAATATCAAAGTAGAAATTATGTATTTTCCAGCCGCAGAACCAACGCCTCCGGGATGGATTCTTCCATAATCTCCCGGTCCAGCAGGAACGCCAGCTCCTGGGCGGCGGCGTTCAGCTTGTCTGCGGCCTTGGGGCCGAATTCGGTTGTATCTTTCGGCACATAGCCGCGTTTGACAGTTTCCATAGTAGGTTCAGTCCTTCATAGTCAGCTTTCTGATAAACTGGAATGGTTGGTGTTAACCACAATATTCCGATTTTTTTCTTGATTATAGCATCTTCCCTATCCTAATTCAATCCGATTTCTGGTAGAACCGTCCAGCTTCAAAAAACGCTATTCCCAACACCATAAATAGAGAGAAGCCCTTTGGTTTCACCGCAGCTCAGACAGATGAGAGTGTGAAAAAACCATATTCTACGCGATATACTTGCCATCGTGCAAAAATTTTGGTATAATAAACCCCTAATTCAGATAGAACAGGAGGCGGACGGATTTGGGTTCTCTGCGCAGCTTTGTGGAACAGCTGGACTGGGTGGGCATTCTGATGCTGCTGGCCGGCGCGGCGGTCAGCCTGGTGTGCATCACGGTCCACGAGCTTTCCCACGGCCTGACCGCCTACCGCCTGGGCGACCCCACCGCCAAGGTCAACGGCCGGCTCACCCTCAATCCCTTGGCCCACATCGACCCTGTGGGCCTGCTGATGATGCTCACCGTCCGGGTGGGTTGGGCGAAGCCCGTGCCGGTGGATATGCGCAATTTCCAAAAGCCCAAGCGGGACATGGCCCTGACCGCCCTGGCCGGTCCGGTCTCCAATTTCCTGCTGGCGCTGGGGATGCTGGGGCTTGGCTCCCTGCTCTACTGGTTCGCCCCCGACGGCCAGCCCCTGGCCTACGCGCTGTTTTTCTGCTGCTACGCCGCCGTTCTCAGCGTAGGACTTGGTCTCTTCAACCTGCTGCCCCTGCCGCCCCTGGACGGCTCCAAAATCCTGTTCTCCCTCCTGCCTGACCGGATGTACGGCACGGTTCTGCGCTACGAGCGCTACTTCATCCTGGCCGTAGTGCTGCTGGCCTGGACGGGCCTGTTCAGCGGTCCCCTGTCCTGGTGCATGGAGCAGATTTTATGGGGGATGTGCCAGCTGACCCGGTTCCCGTTCCGCATCGTGGAATACTATTTTTTCTGAAATGAGGTGAGCGTTTGGACAGTCCGATCTACCATCTGGAGCACGTGGTCAAGGCGAAGGCGGAAAATCTGGAGGATTTTACCGGCCCGCTGGACCTGATCCTCCACCTGCTCAGTAAAAACAAGATGGAGATTCAGGACATCCAGATCGCCCTGATTCTGGAACAGTACCTGGAGTGGATGGACCGCCGCCGGGAGCTGGACCTGGAAGTCGCCAGTGAGTTTGTGGCTATGGCCTCCCATCTGGTGTATATCAAGACCCGGATGCTCCTGTCCATCCACGACGAGGAGGCTCTTACCGAGATGGAAGAGCTGATCGCGTCCCTGGAGGCCCGCCAGCGCAACGAGAACTATCTGAAGGTCAAAGCGGTGGTGGACCAGCTGGACCAGCGGTGGCTGTACGGCCGGGACTACATCCCCAAGCCCCCGGAGGCCGCCGCCTCCCAGAAGCGCTATGAGTACGTTCACGACCGGAAGGACCTGGCCAAGGCCATGCAGGAAGTGATGCGGCGCAGGGGCGACCGGCTTCCCCCGCCGGTGTCCGCCTTTCAGGGCATCGTGGGCCGGGAGCCATACCCCGTGGCAGAGAAGGCCTCGGAGCTTCTGCGGCGGCTGCTGGTCACGGGAGTCACCCGGTTCCGGGCCTTGTTCCGGGGCAGCCGGAGCCGCTCGGAGATTGTGGCGACCTTCCTGGCGGTGCTGGAGCTGTGCAAATCCAAGCGCCTCCAGCTGGCGGGGACCCAGGAGGAGTGTACCGTCACGGTGCTGGACAAGCCCGCCGGTCAGGCGGGAGAGCCGGAGGAGAGCGAGGTGGAGACATGGACCTGAAGGAGCGTAAGGAGCTGGAACGCAGTCTGGAGGCGGTGCTGTTCGCGGCGGGGGAGCCGGTGCCGGTGGAGCGGCTGTGCCTGGGGCTGGAGACCGACCGCCCCAGCATCGACGCCGCGGCCAAAAAGCTCATGGACCGGTATAAATACGACCGCCGGGGCATCCGGTTAGTCCGGCTGGACACCAGCTATCAGCTCTGCTCCGCCCCGGAGTACGCTGCCCAGGTGCGGAAAACCCTGGAAAGCCGCCGCCCGCCGAAGCTCTCCCCTCCGGCTCTGGAGGTTCTGGCCGTCATTGCCTACTTCCAGCCGGTGACCAGGGCCTATGTGGACCAGGTCCGGGGGGTGGACAGCTCCTACACGGTGGGTCTGCTGCTGGAACGGGAGCTGATTCAGGAGAGCGGCCGTCTGCCGGTGCCGGGCCGGCCGATCCTGTATAAAACGACGAAAAATTTTCTGCGGTGCTTCGGCCTGAACGGCCTGGATGACCTGCCCCCCCTGCCGGACCTCCCCAGAGAGGGGGAGCAGGCGGTCCAGGCGCTGGAACAGGCCATGGAGGAGCTGCAAGAGGAGCCAGAGATATGAACGGCTATGTGATCGCCGCACTGATCCTCGCCATTTTCTTCTGTATCGGGTGCATCCGGATCGGGGGCGGAGCCAGTCTGGGGGACGAGGGGCTGACCGCCTGGGTCCGGCTGGGACCGAAAAAGATCGTCCTCTACCCCATGAAGCCCAAGCCGGAGAAGCCGCCCAAGAAGAAGCCAAAGCCCCAAAAACCTCCCAAGCCCAGGAAGGAGAAGCCGCCCAAGCCCAAGACCAGCTTAGGCAGCAAGCTGCGGGAAGGAAAGCTGCTGGCGGACATCTTCGTGCCCATCGCCCTGGAGGCGGCTAAGGGATTTTTCTATAAGCTTCAGATTGACGTGCTGGAGCTGTACATCCACGTGGGAGCTTACGACCCGGCGGACGGTGCTGTCCTGTACGGGCGGGCCAACGCTCTGGCCGCGGCCGTCTGGCTCCCCCTGAACCAGGCGTTCCGCATCCGGGAGGGCCGGGTGCGGGTGGACTGGGACCCCCTGGCGGAAAAGCTGGTCTGCGCCGGACAGCTGGCACTGTCTCTGCGCATCGGGGAGATCCTGTGGATCGGCCTGCGATTTGGACTCAAGGCCCTGGCGGGCTTTTTGCGCTATCGGCGCTTGAAAAGAAAGGCGGTTTGATTTATGGAGAAGCAAGAAAAGCAAGGTCACATCGGCGAGCTGATCGAATCTACCCTGAACAACATCCGAAGCTTTGCCCAGACCAACACCATCATCGGCACCCCCATCCAGGCGGAGGGCGTGACCCTGATCCCCGTCTCCCGCATGTCCGTGGGCTACGGCGGCGGCGGCATGGAGCTGTCCACCAAGGACGGCAAGGTGGCCGACGGCAGCTACGGCGGGGGCACCGGCGCGGGCGCGCGGCTGGACCCGGTGGCGTTTCTGGTCATCCGGGGGGACAGCGTGAAGCTGCTTCCCGTAGCGCCGCCGCCGGCCAACACCATCGACCGGGTGATCGAGACGGTCCCGGAGGTGGTGGACAAGGTGACCGGCTTTATTGAAAAGCAGCAGGAGAAAAAGGCCGCTGCCGCCGCGGAAAAATTGGAAGAAGCGGACTTGGCGGAGTAATTCGGGCCGATTGGGGAGACACTAGGGTCACAAATTTTTTCGGAAAAGGGTGACCTGCCTTGAAGCGTATCGTGTCTGCTTTGCTGATTTTCCTGCTTTTGCCCATGCCCACCGCCCAGGCGGTGGGCACGTCCGCCTCTTCCGCCGTTCTCATGGACGCGGACAGCGGACGGGTGCTGTACGCCCACAACCCCCACGACAAGCGGCTGATTGCCAGCATCACCAAGCTGATGACCGCCCTGGTGGTGCTGGAGTCCGGCACGGACCTGCGGGAGCTGGTGAAGGTGGACGCCGCGGCCACCCGCGCGGAAGGCTCCTCTATTTATCTGCGCCCCGGAGAGGAGATCACAGTGGAGGGTTTACTGTACGGCCTGCTGCTCCATTCGGGCAACGACGCGGCTCTGGCCCTGGCCCTCCACTGCGGCGGGACGGTGGAGGCGTTTGTGGACCGGATGAACCGGAAGGCCCAGGAGCTTGGTATGGAGAACTCCAGCTTTGCCAACCCCAACGGCCTGAACGCGGAGGACCACTACTCCACCGCCTTCGACATGGCCTTACTGGCACGGGCCTGCCTGGCAAATCCGACCCTGCGGGAAATCGCCGCCACCAAGAGCATTTCCATCGGGGGACGGGTGTTCACCAACCACAATAAGCTGCTGTGGCGGTACGAGGGGTGCATCGGCCTGAAAACCGGCTATACGGAGAAGGCGGGACGGACCCTGGTCTCCGCCGCCCAGCGGGACGGGGTCACCCTGATTGCGGTGACCCTCAACGACCCGGACGACTGGAAGGACCACGCCGCCCTGCTGGACTACGGCTTTGAGACGTACACCCATCAGGAGCTGGTCCGGGCCGGGGAGGAGATCACTACCCTGCCCGTGTCCGGCGCGCTGGTCCCCCAGGTCAAGGTCACGGCGGCGGAGGGCGCGTCTTATCCCCTGCGGGCGGGGGAAACCCTACAGCGGGAGTTGATGTTACGCTCCCCCTGCCCGGAGGCCCCGGTGCGCCAGGGGGACGCGGCGGGGGAGCTGGTCTGGCGGCTGAACGGGGAAATTGCGGCCAGGGTGCCTCTGGTCTACGCCGGCAGCGCGGCGGACTGCCGCTGTAAAGCGAGGGAGTTTTTTTGGAAGAACGTATTCAAAAATTGATTTCCATGTGCGGACTGGCCTCCCGCCGGCGGGCGGAGG
>CAJTOE010000163.1 GCA_910577805.1 uncultured Oscillospiraceae bacterium
AAAACGATAACAGTACGGAGAGCCGTGTGCATCGAGAGGTGCCCGCACGGTTCGGGAGGGAGTGCCCATGGGGTGCTTACCTCATACCATGATGCGCTACCTCCAGTTCGACACGCTGGTGGAGAACGGCCACCGTCATTTTGACAACTGGGCGGCGGATTTTGGCGAGAAGGTCACGGCTATGGAGCTGAAGCCGGAGGGCACAGGCTTTCGTACCAAGACCCGGTTCGCCAAATTCTACAATCTCCCGGAGCTTATTAACATCTGGAAAGAGGCCGCTGACATTCAGACGGCGGATATGCTGAAGCTCCCCACCCCGGAGGCGGAGTACATCACCGTCACCACCGAACCCAGCAGCTTTCAGCAGGAAATGGTGGCGGAGCTGGGCGAACGGGCGGAGGCCGTGCGGAACAGAGAAGTGGAGCCGGACGAGGACAATATGCTGAAAATCACCTCGGATGGCCGCAAGCTGGCTCTGGATCAGCGTTTGCAGAATCCCCTCCTGCCTGACGACCCGGACAGCAAGGTCAATGCCTGTGTCAAGAACGTCCTAGCTGAATGGCGGGACAGCGCGGACATTCAGGGGACCCAGCTTATTTTCTGTGATCTCAGCACACCCAAAAACGATGGTAAGTTCAATGTCTATAACGATATTAAGGAGAAGCTGATCGCCCAGGGGATTCCACAGGAGGAAATCGCTTTTATTCACGACGCCAACACCGAAGCGCAAAAGGCGGAGCTGTTCGCCAAGGTACGCCGGGGGCAGGTTCGGGTACTGATCGGCAGCACCCAGAAAATGGGAGCTGGCACCAACGTCCAGGACCGCATTGTGGCGTCTCATGACCTTGACTGCCCATGGCGGCCCGCTGATTTGGAGCAAAGAGCCGGTCGGTCGCTGCGCCAGGGCAACATGAACAAATCGGTCAAAATGTTCAAGTACGTCACCAAGGGCACCTTTGACGCCTACAACTGGGGGCTGGTGGAGAACAAGCAGAAATTCATCGGTCAGATTATGACCAGCAAATCCCCCGCCCGGTCCGCTGAGGATGTGGACGCCACCGCCCTCTCCTATGCCGAGGTCAAGGCCCTGGCTACCGGAGACGACCGTATCCGGGAGAAGATGGAGCTGGATGTGCAGGTGGCGAAGCTGAAAATGCTGAAATCCAACCACACCGCCATGCAGTATGAAATGCAGAACAAAACGCTGAAATACTATCCGCAGAAAATCGCGGAAACGAAGCTGTTTATTGAGGCGCTGGGGAAGGATTTGCCCATTGTCCAGGCCCATCCGGCGAAAGACGACGCTTTTTCCATGACTGTCATGGGCCAGACCTTCACCGAGCGCAAGGAGGCGGGCGAGGCCATTATCAAGGCGTGTCTGCTCATGCCCGACCCGGAGAAGCCCCTCGACCTGGGCGAATACCGGGGCTTTCCCATGCAGCTTCATTGTACCGGCTCCAAGTTCAAGATCACGATGAAGCAGCATTTGACCTATACGGCGGAGCTGGCCGATGATCCGGTGGGCAATGTTACCCGTATCAACAACGCCTTAGAGGGTATGGCCGAAAAAATCAAGGGGCATGAGAACCATCTGGAGAGACTGGAGAAGGAGCTGGTGAACGCCAGAGAAGAATCTGAACGGCCCTTCCCCAAGGAAAATGAGCTGGTGGAGAAGTCCGCCCGCCTGACCCAGCTCAACCGGGAGCTGGAAAAGCCCAGGACAAAGACGGCAGAGCAGTCCCAGGATGGTGAGGACGAAGCGGATTTGGAGGGCGGTGAGGCCCCTGTGCCGGAGCCGCCCGCCCTTACCGTGCTGAGCGGTGATAAGCCGTCCATCCGGGCGGCGCTGCGCTCCTACGTTCCACCCGCGCCGGTGGCTGCTGGTGCGGAAAGAGATCAGCGAAGGGAGGCGGCGCTGTGAGAAAGTACGAGGGCCGGACCATCGGCCTTTACACCAAGGTGTCCCCGGAGGAAAAGGAGGTGATCGACCAGAAAATGGCCCTGCTGGGGACTATGAATCTGCGGGCGTACCTGCGGAAAATGGCGGTGGACGGATATGTGGTCCAGTTGGATATGTCCAGCGTGATGGAGATGGTGAAGCTCCTGCGCTCCATTTCCAGCAATGTGAACCAGATCGCCCGCCGCTGCAACAGCACCCGAAATCTCTACGCCCAGGACGTGGAAGATTTGCGCCTGGGCTATACGGAGGTCTGGCAGGGCATCAACGACCTGCTGAAGAAATTTGAATCGCTGTGACTGCGAGGGCGGCGGGAGCGTGTATTTTGCGCTCTCGCCGCCTATTTTTACTTGAAAGCCTATTTTCAAAATGCTTATCCTGTGTTATGATAAAAAAGTTATTTGGAATTGATGTTTTTGGGATATAATTTTCCTGATTAGATTCAGCGGAAAATATTACATCAAAAAGGAGCAGTTATCATGGATGAGCAAAACACGAAGCGTACCCGCCGCACCCCCCAGCAGATGGCCGAGGCCGTTGACAGCAAGATTGAAAAGCTGAATCAAGAGCTGGAATCTCTTGCCGCTAAAAGAGACGCCGCCAATGAGGACTTCGATAAGAAGGAGACGGCTGTTAAGGAGCGGATCGCGGCTTTAGAGCAGAAGAAAAAGGACATTCTCGCTCCTAAACCGCCGCGCAAGCCCCGTAAGACCAAAAAGCAGAAAATCCAGGATTTGATTAAGAGCGCCAGCAAAGCCGGATTAAAGCCGGAAGAAATCGCCCAGCGGCTTGGCCTGGACCAGCCGGAGGATTGAGTGTTCCGGTAATCGCCGGGTATGACAAAATTGAATACCAGCTTTTAACGTGAGGGACGACCCAAGTGTCGTCCCTCTATTTTTTGCAAGAAAGGGTGAATGAATGCCAGGAGTAACCAAAGAACAGATCGCAAAAGCAAAGGAATGGGATTTATTATCCTATTTGCAAACCTACGAACCCCATGAGCTGAAACGGAGCGGCCCTAATGAATACTGCACCCGGACCCATGACAGCTTGAAAATCTCCAACGGAAAATGGTGCTGGAACAGCCGGGGTATCGGGGGCCGGACGGCGCTGGACTATCTGATAAAGGTCCGGGGTATGGACTTTGTGGGCGCGGTGGAGGCTCTGTGCGGCTACCGCGCCCCGCCACCCCAGGAGCGGCCCAAGCCAAAGCCTCCGAAGCCCTTTCAACTCCCGGAGGCCAGCCGCTTCCCTGCCGCCATGCTGTCCTATCTGCAAGGCCGGGGGATTCACCCGGAACTGCTGCAAGCGTGTATGCAGGCCGGTACGCTCTATGAGAGCCGGAAATATCAGAACTGCGTTTTTGTTGGGAAGGACCCAGCGGGCTGTGCCCGGTTCGCCTGTCTCCGGGGGACACGGGACAACTTTCGCATAGATGTGGAGAGCAGCGACAAGCGGTACAATTTCTCTCTGCTGGCCGCTGACCCAAAGTGTTCCCGGCTGGCTGTGGCGGAAAGCCCCATTGACGCCCTCTCCCTGGCTACGCTGGTGAAGCTGTCCGGGGGTGAGTGGCGGGACAGCCATTACCTATCCTTGGGCGGGACCGCGCCTCGCGCCATGATTCAATTCCTCCACGATCATCCCCACGTTACCCAGGTCAGCCTATGCTTGGACAATGATAAGGCCGGGATGCTGGGTATGGAGCGATTGGAACAGGCCATTCGGAAGGACCCGGAACTGTCCCAGCGGGTGAAGCTGATTTACCGCAATCCGCCACCTGCGGAACACGGGAAAGACTACAATGAATTTCTCTGCGCCCATATCCAGGCGGTGCGGCAAAAGCAGTATCAGCGGGAGGGAGCACGGTGATATATTTTATTACTCCCGCCCCAATAGCCAGTCAACGGAAACATGAAGCGCATCGGCCAAAGCGCATAGTTCAAAATCAGAAACAGGGCGTTTCTGTCCCTCTAAAAGTGACAGCGCGGGGATACTGATTTCAATACCGGAAGTCTGCAATTTTGCCAGCAAGTCCACTTGTTTCATACCAATCTGTAGACGGGCTTCTGTTACGCGCCCACCGACTATGTTGCGGTTGCCTAATGCCAATTTCCGAGTTTTCATTCAGTCTCCCCCCTTTTTATCATCAGTATATGAAAAAAAGGGGTTTACAAATTTGGTAATACCAAATATAATAAATTTGGCGTTGCCAAATTTGGACTATTTCTATTTTTAGGAGGAATCCATGGCAATCACCAACATACTCCCCCGGAAGATCATGCGGAACCGGACCCGGCAGCAGTCCATGGCGGACCGGCACGACTATGACCAGAAAGCGGAGAAAACCCAGGACGGCGAGCTGGTGTCCTCGTTCATGTGTTCCCCGGAAACCGCCGCCGAAGAATTTGAACTTAGCAAGCGGCTTTACTTCCAGATCACCGGACGGAGCCAGCCCGTCCATCGGGACGTTATCATGTACCGGGTCATTCAATCCTTCAAACCAGGAGAGGTCAGCCCGGAAGAAGCCAACCGGATCGGCTATGAGCTGGCGATGAAACTCACGGAGGGGAAACACCAGTTTGTTGTGTCCACCCATGTGGACAAGGCCCATATTCACACGCACATAGAATTTAACAGCACCAATCTCAACTGTGACGGAAAATTTGTAAACCCCAAGGATTCTTATCTGGTTCTCCGGCGGCTCAATGACGATTTGTGCAGGGCGCACGGCCTGTCCGTGATTGAGAACCCGAAGCCGAGTAAAAAAGAGCGGAAGCAGAAGGAGATGGAGGCGGTCAGGCATGGGCGCAGCCACAAGGAGCATTTGCGCCAGACCATTGACCGGGTACTCCCCGACTGCCGGGACTACGATGATTTTCTTGCGAGGATGCGGGCCGAGGGCTATGAGATCAAGGAGGGCAAAGCGCTGTCCTTCCGCGCCTCCGGCTGGGACCGTTTCACCCGCTCCAATAAGCTGGGGGCCGACTACACCAGGGAGGCCCTGCGGGAGCGCAGCGCCCACCGGGGCGGGCGGTCTGCGGCGGCGAAAAAGCCCGTTCCCCACGCTGGCCGGAAAGTCAATATGCTCATCGACATTCAAGCAAAAATGGCGGCTGGCAAGGGCGCTGGTTATGAGCGTTGGGCGAAGATTTTTAATCTGAAAGAGGCGGCGAAAACCCTTAACTTTCTGATTGAGAACGGCCTGACCGACTATGATGAATTGGCGGCACGGGCGGAACAGGCCGGTGATCGCTTTGACGAGGTTGCCCGCCGTATCAAGCAGTTGGAGGGCCGCATGGCCGAGGTTGCCCAGCTCAAGACCCATATCATCAATTACTCCAAGACACGGGAGGTTTATGCTGCCTATAAGAAGTCCCGCCACAAGAAGGAGTTTCTGGCGGAGCATGGGGATGAGATCACCAAGCATGAGGCGGCGAAAAAAGCCTTTGACGCTCTGGGCGGCAAGCCCATCCCCAAGGTGGCCCAGCTCTCCGAACAGTACGCCGCTCTGCTGGCGGAGAAGCAAGAGCAGTATGCGGAGTA
>CAJTOE010000164.1 GCA_910577805.1 uncultured Oscillospiraceae bacterium
GGACCGCCGCCGCCGGCAGCAGGACATAATTCATACCCGCCCCAGCTCCAGCAGACGGCGCAGGCGGTGGTTCAGCGTGGATTTGCTCACGGGCGGCTCGTGCTGTTGGGCCAGCTGGGACAGGTTATACTCCGGATACAGCAGGCGCAGCCGGGCGGCTTGCTGCAATTTGTCCGGCAGCTGGTCCAGCTGTCCGCTGGCCTGGAGGCGGCGGATGGCCTCGATCTGGGTCTGGGCGGCCTCCACGGTCTTATCCAGATTGGCCGCGTCGCAGTTGACCTGACGGTTGATGCTGCCGTTCAGGTCTTTTTCCAGCTTGGCGGTCATCACGCCCATGGCGGAGACGGGCGCCCCGATGGCAGTCAAAAAATCTTCAATAAAATTGCTCTGCTTGAAATAGATCATCTGACTTCCCTTCCGGGCGGAGGCCTTGGGCTGGAAGCCCTCCTCCCGCATCAGGGCCAGCAGCTCCCGTCCGGCGCTCTTATGGGAGGTGGTCAGCTCCAGGTGGTAGTCCTTGGCCGGGTCGGTGACGGAGCCTCCGGCCAGAAACGCCCCCCGCAGAAAGGCGAAGCGGCAGCAGGACTCCTCCAGCACGGCGAAATTTACGTGGAGGGCCAGCGCGTTGGGGTCCAGGCCGAAGGCGTGGTGGAGTTTTTTCAGCTTTTCCGGGTCGGTGACGGCCAGGGAACGCTTGCCGGGGCCGTCGGAACACTGGTCAAAGGCGGTCTGAAAGGCCTTTTGGAACAGGACAGGCAGACGGCCGGCGAAGCCCTCGTGCTCGGTGATGATACGGGCCAGCTGGGGGGTGAAGGTATTGCAGTGGAGCAGAACGCCATAGGCCTCCGCACGGGCACAGCACCTGCGGCTGAGACTGGTGCGGCACAGCTCGGTTTTTACGTCTCCTGCAAAGGACATGGCAGCTCACCTCCGTCATTCCATAATATACCGCGATTTCCCGTGGAAAATACGCACCGCCCGCTGACGGTACAGCTCCATCACCGCCGCGGCCAGCAGGTCCGGGTCGTGCCGGGCGTAGTTCCCGTCGCGGGAGGCCAGGGGCCGTTCCACCAGCTCCACCCCCAGGGACTTGACCCGGTCCCGGTCTACCACAATGGGGGCCGCGTCCTCCTCCTGGTAGCGCTCCACCAGGCCGGGGTGGATGGGGGCGTTGTTCACCAGGCACAGGTCCACCATGCCGGGGACCCCGTGGACCAGAAGGGCTTCCAGATGCCCGGCGGCGGTACAGCCCTCGGTCTCCCCCTCCTGGGTCATGATATTGCAGATGTACATGGTCAGCGCATCCGCCTCGGCCACCGCCTGGGCTACCCCGTCCACCAGCAGATTGGGGATCACGCTGGTGTACAGGCTCCCCGGCCCCAGGAGGATCAGGTCCGCGTCCCGGATAGCCTCCAGGGCGGCGGGCAGAGCGGCGGGATGGCTGGGAATCAGATTCACATGGTCGATGGGGCAGTCCTGCTGCTTTTTGAAGGCGAAAATTTTCGACTCCCCGGTGATGCGCTCTCCGTTTTCAAAGACGGCCTCCAGCTGCACGTCGGCGCTGGTCACCGGAAGCACCCGGCCCGTGATGGCAAGCACCTGGCTCATCTGGGCCACGGCCTCCTCGAAGGAGCCGGTGATGCCGTTGAGGGCGGCCAGCAGCAGATTGCCGAAGGACTGTCCGGACAGGGAGCCGTCGGTGAAGCGGTAGGTGAGAAGCTCCTCCATCACCGGCTCCACGTTGGCCAGGGACTCCATGCAGTGGCGGATGTCCCCCGGCGGGGGCATTCCCAAATCCTGGCGCAGCACCCCGGAGCCGCCCCCGTCGTCGGCCACCGTCACGATGGCGGTGAGGTTTCTGGTGTAACGCTTCAGTCCCCGCAGCATGGTGGACAGGCCGGTGCCTCCGCCGATGGCCGCTACCTTGGGACCCCTCTCCCACTGACTCAAATTGGGAATCATATCCAGCATGTTTCGCTCCTTCCGGCCGTCAGCTTCGGCCCATGTCCCGGTGCTGCTCCGATACCTGCCAGCTTTTTTCCCGCAGGCGCTGGGCCAGTGCGTGGGCGATGGCCACCGAGCGGTGGTGCCCTCCGGTGCAGCCTACGGAGATCACCAGAGAGGTCTTGCCCTCATCCACATACCGGGGCAGCAGATAGGTGACAAACTCCTCCAGCCGGTGAAGAAAATCCTCCCCCTGGCCCCCGGAGAACACGTAGTCCCGCACGCCGCTGTCCAGACCGGTGAGGGGCCGCAGCTCCGGGACGTAAAAGGGGTTGGGCAGAAAGCGCACATCAAACACCAGGTCGGCCTCCATGGGCAGGCCGTACTTGAAGCCGAAGGAGGACACCTGGACCTCCATAGGCACGTCGCCCCGGCCCTGGCCGGCCAGCCGGCGCAGCTCCCCCTTGAGCTTGGAGGTGGACAGATTGCTGGTGTCCACCACGGTGTCCGCCCGCTCCCGCAGGGGGGTGAGCATCTGCCGCTCCAGCGCGATGGCGCCCTCCAAAGTGTCCCGCTCCTCCGCCAGGGGGTGACTGCGGCGGGTCTCCTTATAGCGCTTGATGATGGTCTGGTCAGAGGCGTCCATGAAGAAGATGCGGTGGGCACAGTGGGCGGCGTTGAGCGCGTCCAGAGCGGCCGCCAGACCCTCTACATTGCCGCCGCTGCGGATGTCGGTGACCAGAGCCACCCGGTCGTATTCCCCGGTGCCCGCCATGACCAGCTCGGCGAATTTGGGGATCAGGGGGACGGGCAGGTTATCCACACAGAAAAAGCCCATGTCCTCCAAAAAAGAGGCCGCTTTGCTCTTTCCGGCCCCGGACATACCGGTTACAATGATGAAATCCATAGGTCAGACCCTCTTATTTCGATATTGTGTGCTTACAGGACCTTCAGCTCCAATTCCAGCTCCACGCCGGTGTCCTTCCGGACACGCTGCCGGACCTGGTCCACCAGCTCCAGCACGTCGGCCTGGGTGGCGCCGCCCTTGTTGATGATAAATCCCGCGTGCTTCTCCGACACCTGCGCACCTCCTACACTCAGCCCCTTCAGGCCGCACTGGTCGATGAGAGCGGCGGCGTAGTGGCCCTGGGGCCGCTTGAACACGGACCCGCCGCTGGGCCACTCCAGAGGCTGGCTGGACCGGCGGCGCAGGGACAGCTCCTGCATCTGGGTGCGCAGCAGCTCAGTGGAGCCGGGGCGCAGCTCCAGCTCGCAGGAGAGGATGACGTCCTGGGTCTGGGAGAAGCGGCTGGAGCGGTACGTGAACTGGTGGTCCTTGTTGGCGACGGTGTGGACCTCTCCGCTGGAAGTGAGAAAGCGGGTCTCAGCCACGACCTGGGCCATTTCGCCGTCGTAGGCCCCGGCGTTCATCACCACCGCGCCGCCCAGGGTGCCGGGGATGCCGTGGGCGAACACCAGGCCCTCCAGCCCGTGGTCGGCGGAGAACACCGCCAGCCGGGACAGCAGACAGCCCGCGCCGGCAAAGAGGCAGGTGGGGGAGATCTGGTCGATCTGGTTGAGCAGGGCGGTGTTGACGGCGAAGGCGTCCAGCCCATGGTCGGGGCAGAGCAGGTTGGAGCCGTTGCCCATGACGATCAGCCGGGCGTCCATCTCCCGGCACAGACGGATGCACTGGACCATTTCCTCCTCGCTGCCGGGAAAGGCCATCAGCCGGACAGGCCCGCCGATGTGGAAGGAGGTGTGGCGGGAGAGAGGTTCGTCCACCCGCAGCTCCAGCTGGGGACAGCGGCGGCGCAGGTGATTGGCCAGTTTGTTGTAACGTTCCATAACGGACTCCTTCCTGATATTGACACATGAAAAATCAGGGATTTTCCCCATGTTCTTATTATGAATTAAGTTGATATGTTCTGTCAAGTTCAAACTTTGCAGAAAAAACAGGGCGGCAGCTCCCCGCAATCCGTAGATTTCCCACTTGACAAAAGAGGTTTACTCTGGTAAACTTCAAATAACGAGAGGTTTATTGAAGTAAACCTGACGGGAGGAGTGTTACCGATGGATAAGCTGTTCGACGGCGAATTTCGCCTGCTGGAGGTGCTTTGGGAGGTCGAGACCCCAGTGAACTCCACCCGGCTGGTGGCCCTGTGCAAGGAGCGGCTGGGCTGGACTAAAAGCACGACGTATACGGTACTGCGCAAGCTGTGCCAGAAAGGGGCGGCGAAAAACGAAAACGCCCAGGTCACGCCGCTGCTCACCCGGACCCAGGCCATCCAGGCCCAGAGTGAGGAGCTGCTGTCCAGGGCGGGGAACCTGCCGCTGCTGTTCACCGCCTTTTTGAGCGGACGGAAGCTGACCCTGCAAGAGGCGGAGGAGCTGAAGCGGCTGATTGACGAGAGTCAGGAGGGAAAGGTATGAGCTTTGCAAATTACATGATGAACTTCGGAATTCTGGCCGGGTTTTATGCGGGGGCGATGGTGCTGCTGCGGCCAGTGCTGTTGAGGCTGTTCACGGCCCAGCAGCGGGTCATACTGTGGTGGGCCTGTGTTGGCATGTTGTATTTACCCTCCACAGCCAAATTGGTGGGACAAACGCACTTGTTTTTCCCCCACTTACAGCTTCCCGTTCACCTGGCCCAGTTGGTGACGAACCAGACCTGGCAGGAAAGCGTGGATGTATGGCCAGGACCATACTATGTTGATTTGGACCAGTGGATCAAGCCGCTGTACTTGAATATATTTTATGGAGGGGGTGCGCTCCTGATCGTATTGTGGCTGACCTACCAGACCGTTCAGGCAAACAAGCTCAGATATTTGGGGGTGGAGATTCCGAAGGATGATCCTTGCTTTCAGCGTACAAAATGTGATTTTGTAAATGAAATTTACGTGGTGGAGGGAATCCAAACCAGCTTTGTGGACGGCTTCGACAACATATTTTTGCAAAAAATATCCTCACCTCAGCGGATGTATCAAATCCTTCTCCATGAGGCGGAGCATGTCCAGCTGCGGCATGTCTATATCAAGTTTGTTTTTTCCACTCTATTGCTCATGCACTGGTGGAACCCGCTGCTGTGGCTGGGGTTCCGGTACTTGCTCCGGGATATGGAGCTGGCCTGTGACAGTGCGGTGCTGGAAAAGCTGAACCCTGCGGAGCGAATCGAGTACACGAAAACGCTGGTGGAGCTGGGCTGCGGGCGGCAGCTCTGGACCCAGCCGCTGTGCTTCGGGGAGTGCGACGCGGAGATACGGGTGAAGGCGGCGCTGAAGTGGAAGCCCCAGGGAATGTGGCTGAGATGGGGCCGGTTCGCCATGATGGCAGTCGTGATTTGGTTTTTCCACGGGTGAGGTTTCACCCTCATCCGTCACGCTTCGCGTGCCACCTTCCCCCGTGAGGGGGAAGGCTCGGAAACTGGCAGTTACTCAAATGCGGAGTAGTATCGTTAGACGCATCGAAAAGCCTTCCCCCTAGTGGGGGAAGGTGGCTGGCCGGAGGCCAGACGGATGAGGGTGAAGCCAAAGGGCTGCAC
>CAJTOE010000165.1 GCA_910577805.1 uncultured Oscillospiraceae bacterium
GCATGGCTCCGCCGTTTTTTAAGATTTTTGAGATTTCAGAGATCAGCCGTTGGCCAGGGCGCACAGCTCCGCCAGCATCTTGGGAAGCTGCTCGTCCATCGTCTCGTCACTGAACTGGCAGGTGCCCACCCGTTTGTGGCCGCCGCCGTTGTATTTCAGCATCAGACTGCCCACATCCATGGTAGCGGTGCGGTTCAGGATGCTGTAGCCCACCGCCGCAGAACAGCCGTGGCCCTCCCGGCCGTTGACGATCCAGGCAGAGACATTCTGCTCCGGATACATGCTGTAGATCATAAAGCGGTTGCCAGTGTAAATGGGGTCAACGCCCCGCAGGTCGCTGATAATGACATTGCCCTCCACGCGGGTGTGGGCGGTCACCATCTCCTTGAACTTCTCGGTCTGCTCCCGGTACACGGCGATGCGCTCCTGCACGTCGGTCAGGTCCAGAATTTCCTGGGTGCTCATGACCCGGCAGGCCTCCAGCAGCTTTTCCATCAGCTGGTAGTTGGAGATGGAGAACTCACGCCAGCGGCCCAGACCGGTCCGGGGGTCCATCAGGAAGCCCACCAGAATCCAGCCCTGGGGGTTCATCACCTCGTCGATGGTCAGATTGCCGGAGTCCACCTTGTCCACGGCCTCCATCAGCTCGTCGAACTGGGGGAAGCGGGACTTGCCGCCGTAGTACTCGTAGATGATGCGGGCGCAGGAGGGCGCCACCCGGCTTTCGCCTAAGTATTTGCCCTCCAGCTCCAGGCGCTCATGCTCGCTGGAGTGGTGGTCAAACCAGAGGCCGCAGCCCTCCACATAGGGCACGTTAGCCAGACAGTCGTTGGGGCCGATCTCGACCAGGCCGTCCTGAAGGTCCTTGGGGTGGGCGAACTTCCAATGGTCGATGACGCCCGCCTCCAGCAGAAGCGCCCCGCAGGCCAATCCGTCGAAATCGGAACGTGTTACCAGTCTCATATAAATGTCCTCCTTGTTATTTTGGGAATGCCAAGGTTATCTTTCGCTACATTGTACCATAAAGCCCGGCAGAACACAATTCCCATTTCAAATTAAATCTTAGATTCGTAAAGCGGCGCAGACCTGTGGTTTCACACCATCAGCGAGCAGACCAGCTGGGCGTACTCGCTGGGGTCCTCCAGGGGGAGGCCGGCCATCAGAAGGGCCTGCCCGTAGAGCAGCTTGGTGTATTTTTCCACCGTGTCCTTGTCGTCCGCCTCCACGGCCTTTTGCAGCGCCGCGTAAGGCGCGGAACCGGCGTTCAGCTCCAGGACCCGTTCCGCCCGCATGGGCATAGAACCCTCCACCTTGGCCATATACTTCTCCATCTCCAGAGAAACCGGCCCGTCGGCGGTGAGGCACACAGCGGCGGATTTCAGGATGCTGGACAGCCGGGCCTCCTTGATCTTCTCGCCCAAAACCTCCTTGACCGCGGTAAGCACCGGCGCGGCCTGCTCGGACTGCTCCTTGGCGGCCTGCTTCTCCTCGTCGGTCTGGGGAAGCGCGTCCTCGTCCGAGACGGATTTGAATTTCTTGCCGTCCAGCTCCTCCAGAGCCTTCATGACGAAATCGTCCACGTCCTCGGTGCAGTAAAGAATCTCGTAGCCCTTGTCCAAAATCCGCTCCACCTGGGGCAGCTTGGCGATTTTTTCCGCGCTCTCGCCGCAGGCGTAGTAGACAAAGGGCTGCTCTTCGGGCATCCGGTCCTTGTAAGCGGCCAGAGTGGTGTTGGCCCCTTCTTTCGAGGACCAGAACAGCAGCAGTTCCTTCAGCATATCCTTGTTCCGGCCGTAGTCGGCCACCACGCCGTACTTCAGCTGCACGCCAAAGGCTTTCCAGAAGGTCTCGTATTTCTCCCGGTCCTCCTTTTGCAGCCGCAGCAGCTCCGCCTTGATCTTCTTCTCCAGATTGCGGGCGATGATTTTCAGCTGTTTGTCGTGCTGGAGGACCTCACGGCTGATATTCAGGGAGAAATCCGGGGAGTCCACCACGCCCTTGACAAAGCGGAAGTGGTCGGGGAGCAGATCGCCGCACTTGTCCATGATAAGCACGCCGGAGGAATAGAGCTGCAAGCCCTTTTCGTACTCGCGGGTGTAGAAATCGTAAGGGGTCTTGGCGGGGACGTACAGCAGTGCCTTGTACTCCACCTGGCCCTCGGCGGACAGGTGGACGACGGACAGGGGGTCCTCCCAGTCGGCGAATTTTTCTTTGTAGAACGCGTTGTACTCCTCGTTCTTGACCTCCGCCTTGGGGCGCTGCCACAGAGGGACCATGGAGTTGAGGGTTTTCCACTCCAGCACCGTCTCCCACTCCGGCTTGTAGTCCTCACCGGCGTCGGCGGGCTTCTCCTTCTGACGGTAGTCCTCCACCTCCATCACAATGGGGTAACGGATATAGTCGGAGTATTTTTTGATAAGCATTTGCAATCTGCTCCGCTCCAAATACTGGCTGTAATCCTCATCCTCGGCGTTTTCCTTGATGTGCATGATAATATCCGTGCCGGGCGCGTCCTTTTCGCAGGGCGTAATGGTGTAGCCGTCGGTGCCGGCGGACTGCCACAAAAACGCTTCCTCACTGCCCCAGGCCCGTGAAATGACCTTCACGTCATCGGCCACCATGAAGGCGGAGTAAAAGCCCACGCCGAACTGGCCGATCACATCCACGTCGTCCTTTTTGTCCCCCAGCTCCTGCTTGAACTGGAGCGAGCCGCTTTTGGCGATGGTGCCCAGGTTGCTTTCCAGCTCCTCACGGGTCATGCCGATGCCATTGTCGGAGACGGTGAGGGTGCGCGCGTCCTTGTCGGGGATCAGGGTAATTTTCAGGTCGCTGCGGCTGGTGGTGATGGAGCTGTCTGTCAGGGCGCGGTAAGCAAGCTTGTCCTCCGCGTCGCTGGCGTTGGAGATCAGCTCCCGGAGAAAGATTTCCTTGTGGGTGTAGATGGAGTTGATCATTAAGTCCATCAGACGCTTGGATTCCGCTTGAAACTGTTTCTTTTCCATGGTGTTGGTTCCTCCTGCTGTATATTCATTTTTCGGAAGTATCATAGCGTTAGCACTCTCTTGAATCGAGTGCTAACGCTATGATAGCGCGTCTGAAGCCAAAAAGCAAGACCTGTTTACAAATTATTTACAAGTTTCTGCAAGAAAACGGCAGTCCGCTGCCGGACTGCCGTCTTTGGGGATGTAACAATACGGGACTGGACTCAGCCGCCCATCGCCGCGTTGGACAGGTCCGCGCCGAACGCATTGGCGTCCACGGGAATCCAGACCTGCTTCTCCTTGCCGCTCACCTCGGCCTTGACCAGCTGGAAGTCGGTGTCAAAGTCCTTGGTGCCCTCGACAGGCTGGATGGAGCTCATGACCTCGGCAACCTTCTGGATGATGGCGCTGTAAAAAGCATCCTGATCGTTCACGTCCAGGTTGGGGTCGGTGCTCACCTCAGTCATAGCCTGGGTCATAGCGTCCTGGATGGCGACGCTGTCATAGTGACCGATGTGGGAGGTGACCACGGCGGTGCCGGCCTTCTCGTCGATATCCTTGACCTCGGCGCTGTACTGGAGCTTGCCCAGCATGGACAGCACAGCGTCGATCAGGGCCTGCGCGTCCTCAGAGGACACGTTGGCGCCCATGGCCTCGAACTGGGCCACCAGCTGCTCGCCCACTTCCTTGTAGGGGTCCTCGTCGCTGCCCATCAGCTCCTTCTTGGCATCGGACTCGCTGGCGAAGCCAAAGACTTCCATCGCCTTGGCGGCGTCGTTCTTGATGGCGATCATGAAAATGGCCTCGGCAGCCTCGTTGGGGGGCGCGGGCTTCTCCTTGGGACCGCAGCCAGTCAGGACCATGGAGGCCAGCAGGGCTACGCAGAGCAGCAGGGACAGTTTACGCATGTGTTTCATTTCCTCAGACATCTCCTTATTTTACATTTCTTTGGACCGCGCCCTGACCAGGCTGACGGTCCGATGGGTATTATACGCCTCCAGAACTGGAAATTCAAGGGGTATATTTATTTCTTAATAATTTTTTAAGGTGTGCGGGCTGCGGGGAGGGCCGCATACAGAAAGAATTTCAAAAAAACTGGTTGCTTTTTCGGTAAAACTCCGATATAATCAGGGGTATCAGAGCGGAGCAATTTTTCATTCTTATTTTTTTGGAGGTAAACACATATGAAAGACATCTATGTCGTCAGCTGCTGCCGTACCGCGATTGGTTCCTTTGGCGGGAGCCTGAAAGACACCCCCGCCGCCGATCTGGGCGCCGTCGTTATCAAGGAAGCCCTGAATCGCGCCAACGTGAAGCCGGAGCAGGTTGACGAAGTCATGTTTGGCTGCATCCTCACCGCCGGCCTGGGCCAGAACCCCGCCCGCCAGGCTGCCCTGAAGGCCGGTGTGCCCACCTCCGTCCCCGCCTATACCGTGGGCATGGTGTGCGGCTCCGGTATGAAGTCCGTGATCGAGGCTGGCCGTACCATCGCTTCCGGCGACGCGGATATCGTTGTGGCCGGCGGTATGGAGAATATGTCCGCCGCCCCCTACGCCCTCCCCGCCGAGCGCTGGGGCGCCCGCATGGGCGACAAGAAGGTCGTGGACACCATGATTAAGGACGGCCTGTGGGACGCGTATAACAACTATCACATGGGCACCACTGCCGAGAATATCTGCGACGTGTGGGGCATCACCCGCGAGGAAATGGACGAGTTCGGCTACAACTCCCAGAAGAAGGCCGCCGACGCCATCGCCGCCGGGAAGTTCAACGACGAGATCGTGCCCGTCATGGTCAAGCAGAAGAAGGAAATGGTGGAGTTCAAGGTGGACGAGTATCCCCGCCTCTCCCCCGTGGATAAGCTGGCCAAGCTGCGCGGCGCGTTCCCCTGCGGCCCTGAGGGCGTGGAGGACGAGATTGTCCATACCTTCCAGCCCGCCCAGGTCCATGAGGCCGACGCCCGGAAGCACGTGCAGCGCGTGACCGCCGGCCAGGCCTCCGGCATCAACGACGGCGCGGCCGCCATCATCCTGGCCTCCGCCGAGGCCGTGGAGAAGTACGGCCTGAAGCCCATGGCCAAGCTGATCAGCTGGGGCCAGGGCGGCGTTGATCCCAAGATCATGGGTGTTGGCCCCGTGCCCGCCTCCCGTCAGGCCATGGAGAAGGCCGGCCTGAAGATCGAGGACATGGACCTGGTGGAGGCCAACGAGGCGTTCGCCGCTCAGTCCATCGCCGTGGCCCGTGAGCTGGGCTTCGACATGAGCAAGGTCAACGTCAACGGCGGCGCCATCGCCCTGGGCCACCCCGTCGGCGCGTCCGGCGCCCGGATCATCGTCACCCTGCTGCACGAGATGCAGAAGCAGAGCGACGCCAAGAAGGGTCTGGCGACTCTGTGCATCGGCGGCGGCATGGGCGTTGCCACCATCTTCGAGAAGTGCTGATTTGACGAAAATCACCTGCGGGCCGGCGTATTTGCGCC
>CAJTOE010000166.1 GCA_910577805.1 uncultured Oscillospiraceae bacterium
AGCCCGGTTACGAGGAGATGAAGGCCGCCCTGGAGGCGAAGCTGTAAGAGCCGGGGCCGGGGTGGGATCGGGCGCCGGGGCTTGCCCAGGCACCCCCGCGGAGCGGGGCGGCGCCGCGCGCCGTAAATTCGAGGGCCCGCAGGGCCGGAAAATTTCCGGAGGCGGAATTTACTTCCGCCGAGGATTGAAATCCCGAAGGGAACCCAACGGGATATTATCCCGTTGGGCGCAAGCCCGGTTACGAGGAGATGAAGGCCGCCCTGGAGGCGAAGCTGTAAGAGCCGGGGCCGGGGTGATTGGCCAGTCACAAAAAATTCATCAGATTTCGGTTGAAAAAGGGAACCCAATATGGTAAAGTGTAGATAAGCAGAGGGTACACCCCAATGTCAAATCATGAAGGAGTGATACACATGACGCGAGTCATCATGGGCAAGAAGGGCTCCGGCAAGACCAAGAGCATGATCGAGATGATCAATAACGCTGTTCAGACCGAGCACGGCAACGTGGTCTGTATTGAGAAAGGCAACAAGCTGACCTTCGACATCCATTACAATATCCGCCTGGTGGAGGCCAGCGAGTATGATATTGCCAACTACACCGCCCTGAAGGGGTTCATCAGCGGCATGTACGCCGGCAACTACGACATCACCCACATCTTTATCGACAGCCTGACCAAGATCACCGGCGGCGACTGCGATAACGAGACCGAGAAGTTCCTGGACTGGGTGAATAAGTTCAGCGATCAGCACGACATCAAGTTCACCATCACCATCAGCGATGACGCTGATCTGGCTCCTGAGGGCGTGAAGAAGTACTTCTAAGCCAAAGGATCCAACCCCCCGCGGTCATGGGACCGCGGGGGGTTCTTATTTCCTGCCGTTTGGGAAGGGGGCGGGCTTGTCCGGCTGATTCTTCAGATCAAGGCAGGGTTCCCGCTACTTTTCCGCCCGTATTCTGTTGCTCCTCCCAGGCTTAGAGCGGCGGGGAGGGCGACAGCCCGCCCGGGAAAAATCGCCTTGTCTGGCGCAAAATCTGACTGCGCAATCTGAGGCGTCTTATTTCGGGATAGGCTCTTAATATCAGTATAAGCGTACGGGGGATTCGGCCCTTCCGGCGGGAGCGAAATCCCGGTGCTGGGAAAAGTCCGTTAATCCGGTCTCAGCGAGGGAAAATCTTGGAAGAATGCTGTTGACAGGACGGGGAAAAAGTAGTATTCTAAAGGCAGATATAGAACATAAGTTCTATATCTGCCTTTTTCACTTCCCCAACCCCTTTGCTGATGTGGGCGGCCCTAAACCAAACTCCGACGGCCGTGCGGCCGTTGGCGGCTCCTCTGCCTTGTGGGTGCAGTGTCCCCCTGGCGGGTAAGTGGTTCTGGGTTCAAAAGGAACCGTAGCGGGATGAGCAACGGTGATTTTGAAAAAATCGCCGCAAGCGGATACGGCGCTTACGGCGATGTGGTGGAGGAGGGTGGATTCGAACCACCGAAGCTAACGCAACAGATTTACAGTCTGCCCCCTTTGGCCACTCGGGAACTCCTCCATATTCAGTTTTCACGGCTCCTGTGCCCCGACCGCCGGAGGCGGCCAAAGAATCAGAGCCAAGCGAAACGGACTGTGCTTTGACAATGTGGAGCTGGTGGACGGACTCGAACCCCCGACCTGCTGATTACAAATCAGCTGCTCTACCAACTGAGCTACACCAGCATGCGTCCGGCAAGGCCAGCAACTGTCCAACAGCAAGAGGAATTATACCAAAGAAAGGGAGGCTTGTCAAGTCAATCAGAAAAATTTTTTTGCGTCCCCCCTGCGGGACCGGCAGCTGGACCCACCCCAGTGGCTGTGCCCCCAGTGCGGCGAGGAGCAGTACCGCTGGGACGGGCCCGGGGGGAGGCTGTGCCCCCGGTGCCTGGCCCGGAGAGAAGAAAAGGAGGAATGGATATGACTTTAGCTGAACTGTCGCTGGAATATCGGGCCCACGCCCACAATCTGGATCTGAGGATCTGCCAGCTGGAGTACCTGCTGGAGCGGGCGGAGGACCCGGACCGACGGGGCCAGCTCCAGGACCGCATCCGGATGCTGTCTACCATGCTGCGGGAGGCCCGGGAACTGGCGGTGCTCACCGAACGGTACTACGACAGGGGGTATCGCCGGAATGCCAAATACACGATATAGGAAGGGCAAGCTGTACGCCGCCGACATGGCGGCGTACAGCCGGCAGATGGCGGCGGACAACAGCAAGGAGGTCAGCCGCCTGAAGCGCAACCTCATCCGGGCCCTGCGGGAGGACGTCACCGCCAAACAGCGGCAGGTGCTGCTGCTGTATTACGCCGAGGGGAAAAATATGCGGGAGATTGGGGAGTCCATGGGGATTGACAAGTCCACCGTCTCCCGCACCATCAAGCGGGGGGAGCGGCGGCTCCAGCGCTGCCTCCGCTACGGGGCGGAGGCCTATTTGCGGAATATGGACGACCTGTAAAAGAAAACGTGCCTGGGATCAAATGATACCGGGCACGTCTAGGGAAGCTCCTGTTCAATTGTCAGGATAAGCGAGCTCATTTTTGTATCCATCGCCAGGCTGAGGCGGTACAGCGTCTCCAGTGTAGGCTTGCGCTCGCCCCGCTCGATAGCGCTCAGATGCGTTCGGCCGATGCCAGCCAGACCGCTGAGTACCTCCTGCGTCATGTGCTTTTTGGCGCGGTAATCCGCAATCACTTTGCCAACAATACGGGGATCCAGCAACATTTCGGCCATGTCCTCACCTCTAAAAAAGTGTAACCGAAAACTTTGCTGCATCAGAATACATATGTTGACAAAATAGCACTTATGTGTTACAGTTGAATCAAATAGATGGGGGAGATACCATGCCGGATTACAAAGGGATGTATCAAACGCTATTCCGCGCGGCAGAACAAGCCGTTGAAATACTGATTACCGCACAGCGGGCCTGTGAGGAGGCGTGTATTTCCGCCCCGGAACCGGAAATAACAGTTTTGACACCGAAAAAGGACAAAACCATTCCCCATGACGCAGACTAAAAATAAGATCAGCCCCCGGCCGGAGCGATTCCGGCCGGGGGCTGTTGTTATAGTCCCAGCACCTGGGTGGCGATGGCGAAGTAAATCAGCAGGGACAGGGCGTCCACCACGGTGGTGATGAACGGGGAGGCCATGACCGCCGGGTCGAAGCCCAGCCGCTTGGCCAGCATGGGCAGGGTGCAGCCGATGAGTTTGGCGATGACAATGGTAAAAAAGATGGTCAGGGCCACCACCAGGGCCACAGTGGCGTTTTTCCGGTCAATGGCCATCACTTTTCCGAAGACCACCACCCCCAGGGTGAGGGCGCACAGGAGGGACACCCGCAGCTCCTTCCAGATGACAAGCAGCCAGTCGGCGAACTCCACGTCCCCCAGGGACATGGCCCGGATGATGGTAACGGAGGCCTGCCCGCCGGAGTTGCCGCCGGTATCCATCAGCATGGGGATAAACAGGGTGAGGGCGGCGTTGGCGGCCAGCGCCTCCTCAAAAAAGCCCAGGATGGTGCCGGTAAAGGTGGCTGAGATCATCAGCAGAAGCAGCCAGGGGATGCGGTGCTTCCAGGTCTCGATGACGCCGGTCTGGAAATAGGGCTTGTCCGTGGGCAGGATGGCCGCCATCTTCTCGATGTCCTCAGTGGCCTCCTCCTCCATGACGTCCATGGCGTCATCGAAGGTGATGATGCCCACCAGGCGGTTGTCGCCGTCCACCACCGGCAGGGCGGACAGGTCGTATTTAGAGAAGAGCTGGGCCACGGCCTCCTTGTCCTCGGCGGTGGTCACCGACAGGACGTTGGGCTCCATAATGTCGCCGATGCGGGTCTCGTAGGCGGACAGCAGCATCCGCTTGACGGTGACCACCCCTTGGAGTACCCGGTTCTGGGTGACGTAGCAGGTGTAGACCGTCTCCTTGTCCAGGCCCACCTGGCGGATGCGGGCGAAGGACTGCTCCACCGTGGCGTCTGGGTGGAGGTAGACAAACTCCGTGGTCATAAGGGAGCCGGCGGAGTCCTTGGGGTAGTGGAGCAGCTGGTTGATCTGGGCCCGGGTGGAGGAGTCGGTGTTCCGCAGGATCCGGGACACCACGTTGGCGGGCATATCCTCGATGAGGTCTACCGTGTCATCCAAATAGAGCTCATCCAGCACCTCCCGCAGCTCCTGGTCGCTGAGGGAGGTGATCAGTTTTTCCTGGTCCTCAATGTCCTCCAGGTAGGAGAAGACCTCGGCGGCCAGCTCCTTGGGCAGCAGGCGGAAGACCAGGATCTCATCCTCCACCTCCAGCTCGTCCAGGAATTCGGCGATGTCCACCTCGTTCATCTCGGTGAGGATCCCCCGCAGGGCCCGGAATTTCCGCTCCCGGACCAGCTCCATGAGCTGGTTCAAATTGTAGTTGTCGTGCATGTTGATTCCCCCTTTCTGTTTTTTGAAAGCGGGACACAAAAGGCCACAGGAGGGAGGGCGTATGGCGGAACCGGAATATCCCCGGTTCTTCCGCGCACGCTCCACCCTGCGGCTGTACACAGACGCGGGGGCATACCGGGGCCCGGGCCCCGGGGCCTATCCGTACCGGCGGCGCGGGGGCCCGAAGGGCTTCAGGTCCCCCGCCGCCCGCCGTCTGTGACAGCAGCTGTCTGCGTCCCGGCGTTGACTTTGGCCTTCCATACTGGCCCCCACCTCCTGTCCGTTTCATTGATCGTAATGGGGCTGAACCCCGTCTCCCATTGTACCACCGCCGCCCCCGGCTGGCAAGGGGGCAGCGGCATTTCGGTGAACCTACTCCCAGACAACAGCGGCATCGGTACCGACAATATTGATATAGCTGCTCCCCACAGCCAGGGGGATGGGTTCGCCCTGGCCGTCCAGGAAGGAGTATGTGTCGTTCCGGCCGTCCCGGGCCCAGGTGATGGGGTAGAGCGTCCCGTCCCGGAGGAGCAGGCCCTCCCCCTGGCCGTGGGTCCGCACGTCCAGACGGCCCGCCTCGTCCCCCTTGATCCGGCTGATGTCGGTGTACAGCACCAGCACGTTGGCAAAGGACACCTCCTGGCCGGTGCCGCCGTCGATGAGGTCGTGGTCGTGGCCGTTGACGGTCTGGCTGACCAGATACCGGCCGCTGTCCTGGTCATAGGAGAAGTAGCCGGTCTTATATGTGGAGAAGGGGACGGTGAGCTTGCCGGCCGGCTCTCCGCCGGCGGGGGCCTCGCTCCCGAAGACCCACTGGAGCTGGAAGCCCTCCTGGTGCTCCCGGCGGAAGCGGCTGGGCATCTGCTCCAGCACCCTCTCGCTGGAGGTGAGCAGGGAGTGCTCAAACCCGGCGGTCTTGCGGCGCTCCTTGTCCCGCCAGTACATGGCGTCATAGGGGCCGTTGACAAAGTCGATGTAGTTCATGCCCCAGCCCTGGAGGGCGTCGTAGGCCTG
>CAJTOE010000167.1 GCA_910577805.1 uncultured Oscillospiraceae bacterium
AGCTGGTCCGGGTCGCCCACCAGGATCAGGCGGCATTCCGGCGGCAGAGCGTCGAGGAGCGCCGCCATCAGGGGCACGTCCACCATAGAGGTTTCGTCCACGATGACCGCGTCCGCCTTGAGAGGGTCGTACTGGTTTTTCATAAAAGCCAGCCGGCCGGACTGGGGGTCAAAATCCGGCTCCAGCAGCCGGTGGATGGTGGAGGCCTCCGCGCCGCACAGCTCTCCCAGCCGCTTTGCGGCCCGGCCCGTAGGCGCGGCCAGCGCCGTCTCCAGGCCCAGCGCCTCAAACAGGGCCAGCACCCCCCGCAGAGAGGTGGTTTTACCGGTGCCCGGCCCGCCGGTGAGCAGCATGACCTGACGGCGGGCCGCCAGCCGGACGGCCTCCCGCTGCTCCTGGGCGTAGGTGATGTGATGCTCCTGCTGGATGCGGTCGATGAGCTGATCCAGCGCCGCCGGGGGGCGCAGCTCCACCGCGCTCATTTCCCACATCCGCCAGGCAATGAAGCACTCCGCCTGGTGCAGCTGAGGGACGTACACCGCCTCTACACCGGCGATGTCCTCCCGGACCACCTCGCCCCGGCTGCGCAGGCCGTCCAGGCAGATTTCCAGAGCGTCGGTGCTCTGGTCCAGCAGCCGGGCCGTCGCGTCGATCAGCTTGTTCCAGGGCACGAAGCTGTGTCCGTTGTGATAGCAGTTGTGGTGCAGCTCAAAGAGAAGCCCGGCCTCCAGCCGCTGGGCGTCCCCTGGGTCCAGGCCCAGGGACAGGGCGGTCTGGTCCGCCAGGGCGAAGTCCACGCCGAACTCCTCGCCGGCCAATATGTAGGGGTTGCTCCGGACCAGGTCCAGCGCCGCGTCCCCGTAGTACCGGACCAGGGGGACCGCCAGCTCCATGGGGAGCTGGTGCCGGGTCAGAAAATCCATCAGGCGGCGCATCCCCATTTGCTGGCGGAAGCTGGCGCTGATTTGCTGGGCGCGCTTGGGGGTGATGCCCTTGATCTGGACCAGCTTTTCCGGGTCCTCCAGAGCGTCCAGGGTGTTTTCGCCGAACTCCTCCAGCAGCCGCCGTGCGGTGGCCTTGCCCACGCCCTTCACCCCGCCGCAGGCCAGATAGTGGTACATTTCCTTCATGTTCTGGGGCAGGCGGCGCTCCACCGCCAGGGCCTTGAACTGGGGGCCGTAGGAGGGGTGCCGGGTCCAGCCTCCGTGCAGGATGAGATATTCCCCCGCCGTGACGCCGGGCATGGCGCCCACGGCGGTGATCTCCTCGTTTTCCAGCTCCAGGCGCAAAATCGTATAGCCGTTTTCCTCGTTCTGAAAGACGAGAGCGGACACGACCCCCTCTACGGTTTGCTGTTCCATTTGGGGCACGCCTCCCTCTTATGTATTTTACGGGGGATTTTGAATCGAGATCTCCGGCCAGCGCCGGGACAGCCGCTCGGCAATCTCCCGGCCCTGGGCGCTGAGTCCTCCGTCCACGATCTCGATGGAGCAGGAGAACAGCCCCAGGCTCCGCAGCCAGATCAGCCCGCGCACAGTCTGTTCCAGGTTCTCGCCGTCCCCCACGCCCTGGACCAGTGTGCGCACGCCCTTGGCGGGGATGGGACACAACAGCCGTCCCAGCAGCCAGCCGCCCAGCGCGGCCAGTCCCAGCGCGGACAGCACGGTCAGGATACATTCAAGCGTCCATGCCACCAGGCATCACCTCCTGGGTATTCTATGCCTCAGGCGGAGAAGAGGTTAACGCCCACATGGGTGAGGGCGATCATGATGCACCCGGCGGTGATGACGCCCAGCACCACGGCGGGCATGGCCTTTTTCAGGCGCATGTCCAAAAATGCCGCCGCCAGACAGCCGGTCCAGGCGCCGGTCCCCGGCAGGGGGATGGCGACGAAGAGCCAGAGGCCTAAGTATTGGTATTTGCTGACCTTTTTTCCCTTCAGATGGGCCTTGCGCTCCAGTTTGTCCACAATGCTGTTGAGCTGGGGAAGGTATTTCCGCATGAGGGCGAAAATACGGCGGATGTACACGATGATGAAGGGGGCGGGCAGGATATTGCCGATGACCGCCGCGGGGAACGCCAGGTAGTAGGGGAGGCCCAGAGCGACGCCGAAGGGGATGCCTCCGCGCAGCTCGATGATGGGGACCATGGAGACCAGCATGGTGAACAGGCACTTGCCTAACATCGTCTGGGTGAGCCAATCGAATAATTGCATAATATTTGACCTTTTTCGACCTTTCTTGTGGGGTGGGGGAGAGGATTACACCCTCATCCGTCTGGCCTACGGCCAGCCACCTTCCCCCGTGAGGGGGAAGGCTCGAACACTGGCAGTTACCCAACTGCGGAGTAGTATCGATAGATGCATCGAAAAGCCTCCCCCCCTGGTGGGGGAAGGTGGCACGCGAAGCGTGACGGATGAGGGGGAGGGGAAGTTATGTTTCATCTCGCCCCAGGAGATAG
Organism: uncultured Oscillospiraceae bacterium; assembly: GCA_910577805.1. Taxonomy (GTDB): domain Bacteria; phylum Bacillota; class Clostridia; order Oscillospirales; family Oscillospiraceae; genus Lawsonibacter. Next base: position 2,461 of record CAJTOE010000167.1, read on the forward strand.
TCTGTGGTTACGCCAAAGAAGTCAGCCAGAAAGATAAGCGTTGTGGTGGGGAGATTGACGGCCCCATATTCGATTCTCTGGTAATGCTGTTCTGTGCAGTCCAATAGAACTGCCATTTCCTTTTGGGTGACTTTTTTCTCTTTGCGTAGAGGCTTCAGCCGTTCACGCAGACCTGGCAAAATTGTTTTCATAATTTCTTGGTTCCCTCTTGACACAATTTTTGATACAGTGCATAATGGCTGGGAAGACAACTTTTATAGCGGTGTTATAAATGAACGAACAAATAAAAGCCCTCTATCACCTGGAAACGGAGTCATCCCGCCTGGACTTCGAGCAGGACCTGGACTACCAACTGTATTATACACAAGCCCAAGCCCTTTGGGAAGGGGGAGAAATGCCCTCGTCTTCTTCCATCTCCTGGATACCAGCAATTCCCTGGCCTTCGCCCATGGGCTTCGTACTGGACTCAACCTATGTGGGGACAAGCTTTCCCGTCTTTGATTGAAAAGTAGTGCGGCCCTTTGGCTTCACCCTCATCCGTCACCGCCTGCGGCGGCGCCACCTTCCCCCACTAGGGGGAAGGTTCGGACACTGGTAGTTGCCCAAATGCGAAGTAGTATCGTTAGACGCACCGAAAAGCCTTCCCCCTCACGGGGGAAGGTGGCTGGCCGCAGGCCAGACGGATGAGGGTGAACCCACGCTTCACTCGACTAATCCAGCAGCTTCCTCAAATACCGCCCCGTGTAGCTCCGCTCGCAGGCGGCGACCTCCTCCGGGGTACCGGCGCACACCACCGTGCCGCCGCCGCTGCCGCCCTCCGGTCCCAGGTCGATCACATGGTCCGCCGTCTTTATCACATCCAAATTGTGTTCGATCACCACTACGGTGTTGCCCACCTCCACCAGCCGCTGAAGCACCTCGATCAGCCGGTGTACGTCGTAGCTGTGCAGTCCGGTGGTAGGCTCGTCCAAAATATAGATGGTCTTGCCGGTGGAGCGCTTGGACAGCTCTGTCGCCAGCTTCACACGCTGGGCCTCGCCGCCGGACAGCTCCGTAGAGGGCTGGCCCAGCTTCACGTAGCCCAGTCCCACATCCACCAGAGTTTTCAGCCGGTTATGGAGCTTGGGCAGATTCTCGAAGAAGGGCACCGCCTCCTCCACGGTCATCTCCAGCACCTCGTAAATATTCTTGCCCTTGTATCGGACCTCCAAAGTCTCCCGGTTGTACCGCTTGCCTTTGCACACCTCGCAGGGCACGTAAATATCCGGCAGAAAGTGCATCTCGATTTTCAGCAGGCCGTCCCCGGAGCAGGCCTCGCACCGTCCGCCCCGGACGTTGAACGAAAACCGCCCGGGGCCGTAGCCGCGGGTTTTCGCGTCCTGGGTGGAGGCGAATAACTCCCGGATATCGTTGAACAGGTTGGTGTAGGTGGCGGGGTTGGAGCGGGGCGTGCGGCCGATGGGGGACTGGTCAATGTTAATGACCTTGTCCAAAAATTCCTCGCCCTCGATGCGCTCATGCTTTCCCGCCCTGGTCTTGGTCCGGTTCAGGTCGGCGCCCAGCTTCTTGTACAAAATCTCGTTGACCAGGGAGGATTTCCCGCTGCCGGATACGCCGGTGACACAGGTGAAGGTCCCCAGGGGGATGGATACGTCGATATGGCGCAAATTGTTTTCTTCCGCGCCGAATACCTTTAAATAGTGCCCGTTTCCGGAGCGCCGCTGTTCCGGGACGGGAATTTTTTTGCGTCCGGCCAGATAATCCCCCGTCAGGGAGCCGGAGGCGTTTATAATTTCCTCCGGGGTGCCGCAGGCGACGACTTCACCGCCGTGAACGCCCGCGCCGGGGCCGATGTCCACGATATAATCCGCCGCCCGCATGGTGTCCTCGTCGTGCTCCACCACCAGCAGGGTATTGCCCAGGTCCCGTAAATCCTTCATGGTTTGCAGCAGCATATCGTTGTCCCGCTGGTGCAGGCCGATGGACGGTTCGTCCAGAATATACAGCACGCCCATCAGTGAGGAGCCGATCTGCGTGGCCAGACGGATGCGCTGGCTCTCACCGCCGGAGAGGGTCCCCGCCGCGCGGGACAGGGTGAGATATTCCAATCCCACGCTGCGCAGGAAGCCCAATCTGTTTTTTATCTCCTTTAAAATACGCTCTGCAATCATCATCTGCGTCTCGCTGAGGGTCAGACCCTCCACAAACACCAGCGCCTCAGTCACGGACTTGTGACAGAACTGGTCGATGTTCAGGTCCCCCACGGTGACAGCCAGCGATTCCTTTCGCAGACGCCGCCCCTGGCAGACCGGGCAGGAGCATTCACTCATGCTGTCCTCCAGCTCACGGCGCATGGAGTCGGACTGCGTCTCCCGGTAGCGGCGCTCCAGATTGCTGCAGATGCCCTCAAAGGCCTGGTGCAGCACCCCCTTGCCCCGCGGCTGGTCGTAGTGCAGGGTCAGTTCTTCGCCCTTGGTGCCGTACAGTATAATATCCAGTATGGATTTGGGGAGCTTTTCCACTGGCGTTTCCAGCTTGAATTTGTACTTTTTCGCCAGCGCGTCAAAATACATCCGGGAAATGCCGTCGCTCTTGATATTGTTCCAGCCGGACGCGGTGATCGCCCCCTCCAGAATGGACAGCTTGGGGTTGGGGATGATCCTATGGGGGTCCACCTTCAGCTGGCTGCCCAGACCGGTACACTCCGGGCAGGCCCCGAAGGGGTTGTTGAAGGAAAACATCCGGGGGGTCAGCTCCTCGATGGATACCCCGCAGTCCTCGCAGGCGTAGTTCTGAGAAAACAAAATATCCCGGTCCTCGCCCACTACGTTGATGACCACCACGCCCCCCGCCAGATTGGAGGCTGCCTCCACGCTGTCGGTGAGACGGCGGTGGATGTCGTCCCGGATCACCAGCCGGTCTACTACCACGTCGATGTCGTGCTTTTTGTTCTTCTCCAGCTTGATTTC
>CAJTOE010000168.1 GCA_910577805.1 uncultured Oscillospiraceae bacterium
GGAATAAAGGCCTGCCAGAAGCTGATGCCCAACACCCCCATGGTGGCCGTGTTCGACACCGCCTTCCACCAGACCATGCCCCCCGTGGCCTACACCTACGCCCTGCCCTACCAGTACTACCAGGAGGACAAGGTCCGCCGCTACGGCTTCCACGGCACCAGCCATAAGTACGTGACCGGCCGGGCCGCGGAAATTCTGGACAAGCCCCTGGAGGAGCTGAAGCTCATCTCCTGCCACCTGGGCAACGGCTCCTCCATCACCGCCGTGGACGGGGGCAAGAGCGTGGATACCACCATGGGCTTCACCCCCCTGGCCGGCGTGCCCATGGGCACCCGCTCCGGCGACCTGGACGCGGGCATTCTGGAGTACCTGATGAACAAGCACAGCCTGGACATCAAGCAGATGCTGAACATTCTGAACAAGCAGTCCGGCGTGCAGGGCGTGTCCGGGGTGTCCTCCGACTTCCGGGACCTGGACAAGGCCGCCCAGGAGGGCAACGCCCAGGCGGCGCTGGCGGTGGACGTGTTCGCCTACAGCGTCAAAAAGTTCATCGGCGCTTACGCGGCGGCTATGGGCGGCGTGGACGCCATCATCTTCACCGCCGGCGTGGGGGAAAACGACGCCGCGGTCCGGGCCGCGTCCGTGGCCGGCCTGGAGTATATGGGCGTAAAAATCGACCCGGAGAAGAACCAGGTCCGGGGCCGGGAGACCGACATCTCCGCCCCCGGCGCCACCGTGCAGGTGCTCATCATCCCCACCAACGAGGAGCTTATGATCGCCCTGGACACCGCCGCGCTGATCTGAGTATCTTTAGTACGCGCCGCCGGAGAGAGGCAGACAGTTTGCGCAAACTGACTAAAAATCCTGCAAAATTTTAGCTTCCTTTTTCCGACGATTTGTTTTATAATCATGGAGTACTATTGCTTTGCCCTTTTGGCGTATGTTCAAGAGGGCAAAGCGCTTGAAAAAGGTGGTGAGACAATGGCAATGCAGGCCATTCAACAGGTGGAAGAGCTGGAGCGGGAGAGCCAGCGCCGGCGGGAGGCCGCCGTGGCCCAGAGCAAGCAGCAGCTGGCCGAGGCCCAGAAGGCGGCGCGGAAGCTTTTGGACGACTCCCGCGCCCAGGCAGAAGCCCAGGTGCGCCAGATGATGGCCCAGGCGGAGGAAAGAGCCGCCAAAACGGCGGAGGGCATCCTGGTCCAGGCCAGGCAGGACTGCGAGGTGCTCAAGGGGGCGGCCCAGTCCCGGCTGGAAGGAGCCGCCGCCAGTATTGTTGAGAAGGTTGTGAAAGGCTAATGGCAATCGTCAAAATGAAAGGGCTGCGCCTGGTCGCCATGCGCCGGGACCGGGAGGACCTGCTCCGGGACCTCCAGCACACCGGCGCGGTCCAGGTGGAGCAGCCGGACGCCAGCCGGGAGGATTCCGTCCGGCAGGGGCTGTGCCAGCCGGACCCGGCGGGACTGGCCCAGGCCCAGGAACAGTTATCCGCGCTGGAGCGGGCCTCAGCCGTGCTGAAGAGCCGGGTGCCGGTCAAGACCGGCCTGCTGACGGCCCGGCCGGTGGTCAGCCAGAAGGCGTTCTTCGACCCGGCGCAGTATGACGCCGCGCTCCGGGCCGCCCAGGAGATCAACGACGCCGAGCGGGACGCCAAGGCCGCCCAGGCCCAGCGGGGCAAGTTATTGAGCCAGAAGGCCTCCCTGGCCCCCTGGCTGAGTCTGGACCTGCCTCTGGACTACGATCCAAAGGGGGAGCTGCGGGTGCAGCTGGGCACCCTCCCCGCCGCCCTGCCCCTGGCCCAGGCAGAGGGCGGACTTCAGGCAGTCAGCGACCTGGCCCAGCTTACCCAGGTCAGCGAGGACCGGGAGCTGCGCTACTGCGTGTTCTCCAGCCATCGGGACGTGCTGGAGGAGGTTTCTGAGGCATTACGCGGGCTGAACTGGAACCGGGTGAGCTTCCGGGAATGGACGGGGACCGCCCTGGAAAACGACAAGCGCATCGACCGGGAGCTTCAGGCCCTGGAGGCCGAGGAGCACAAGAGCCAGACGCGGGTGGAGGCCCAGGCCAAGGCCCGTGAGGCCATCAGCCAGGCCATGGACCGGGCGGCGCTGGATGTGCAGCGGGAGCTGGCCAAGACAAACCTGCTGGACACCGAGAGCGCCTTCTGGCTGGAGGGCTGGTTCCCCGCCAAGCAGGAGGAGCAGCTCAAGCAGGTGTTGGGCCGGTATGCCTGCGCCTGGGAGAGCTGGGAGCCATCCCAGGAGGAGTATCCCAGCGTGCCGGTGCAGCTGGAAAACGGAAAGCTGGTCCGCACGCTGAACATGGTCACGGATATGTACTCCCTGCCGGCCTACGGCTCCGTGGACCCCAACCCCCTTATGGCCCCCTTCTTCATCCTGTTCTATGGCATGATGATGGCGGATATGGGCTATGGACTGCTGATGATGCTCGCCTCCTGGGTGGTCGTCAAGAAAACCAAGCCCAACGGGGCGACTATGCGCTACATGATGCCTCTGCTGGGGCTGTGCGGGATCAGCACCTTTATCTGGGGCGCCCTCACCGCTGGCTTCTTCGGAGATTTTATCCCCCAGCTTTTGGGTATTCTGAACCACACCTCCAGCGACGCGTATGCAAATTACCCCTGGCCGGCCCTGTTCTCCCCCCTGGACGACGCGCTGGCCGTGCTGATGGGCTCTCTGGCCCTGGGCGTGCTCCAGATTTTTACGGGCATGGCCGTGAGCATGGTCAAGCAGATCAAGCGGGGCGAGACGATGGCCGCGCTGTGCAGCGAGGGCGCGTGGTTCCTGGTGTTCATCCTGGCGGGGGCGGGCTTCGCCACAGGCCAGGTGCAGGCCTGCCTGATCGCCGTGCTGGTGGTCCTGGTGCTGACCCAGGGCTATGGCAAAAAGGGGATCATGGGCAAGATCATGGGCATCTTCGGTTCCCTCTACAACAACATCACCGGTTATTTCAGCGACATTATGTCCTATTCCCGCCTCATGGCCCTGATGCTGGCCGGCGCGGTGGTGGCCCAGGTGTTCAACAAGCTGGGCGCGATCACCGGAAACGTGGTCTCCTTCGTCATCATCGCCATGATCGGCAACGCCCTGAACTTCGCGCTCAACCTGCTGGGCTGCTTCGTCCACGACATGCGCCTGCAATGCCTGGAGTTCTTCGGACGGTTCTATGAGGACGGCGGCAAGCCCTTCCGTCCCATGAATATCACCACAAAATTTGTAGACATCGAGAAATAACAAGGAGGAAATCATCATGAGTTTTCTGGAATCTTTCGGCGGTCTGGCCCTGGCCCTGCTGGGCTCCGGTCTGGCGGTAGGTCTGAGCTGCGTGGGCAGCGCCAAGGGCACCGGCATCGCCGGTGAAGCGGGCACCGGTCTTCTGTGTGAGGACCCCAGCAAATCCGGTAAGGTCATGGTCCTGCAGCTGCTCCCCGGCACCCAGGGCCTGTATGGCATGGTGGTGTGGTTCTTCGCCCTCATCCGCATGAACTTCATGGGCAACGCCGCCGCCGTGGCCTCCGCTATGACGGTGCAGACCGGCCTTCAGTTCTTCGCCGCCTGTATGCCTATGGCCATCGGCGGACTGCTCTCCGCCATCGCCCAGGGCCGCGTGGCCGCCGGCTCCATCAACATCCTGGCCAAGAAGCCCGACGACTGGTCCAAGGGCCTGATCCTGTGCGGTATCGTGGAGTTCTACGCCATCCTGTCCCTGCTGGCCTCCATGCTGATGCTGCTGCAGCTGTGATCCCGCCGGGAAGGGGTTATTGCATATGAACGGAATGGAAAAAATAGCCCAGCGCATCCAGGGCGACGCCCAGAAGGAGCTGGACCAGCTGGAGGCGGAGACCCGCCGCCAGGCCGAGGAGCTGCTGGCCCAGACCAGGGCCCAGGCCGGCCAGGAGCGGGAGGCCATTCTGGCACGGGGCAAGAAAGCGGCCGCCGAGCGCCAGGAGCGCCTGGAATCCGCCGCCCAGATGGAAAAGCGCAAGCTGACCCTGGCGGCCAAGCAGGAGATACTGGACCAGGTCTTTGACCGGGCGCTGGAAAAGCTGTGCGCCCTGCCGGAGGAGGAATTGATCCCCATGCTCTCCCGGCTGGCGGCCCAGGCCTCCGCCTCCGGCAAGGAGCAGGTAATCTTCTCCAAGCGGGACCGGGCCAGGCTGGGCAAGCAGGTGGTCCTGGGTGCCAACGAGATCCTGGCCCAGAAGAACGCCGGCGCCCTGCCCGGCTCCATCGGCGAATCCAAGATGGGCGCCTTTATCAATAAGATCGTGGGCGTAGGCGCCCAGCTCACCCTGTCCCAGGACACCCGGAACATCCAGGGCGGCCTGATCCTCAGCGACGGGGAGATCGAGATGAACTGCACCTTTGAGACCCTGGTGCGGCTCCAGCGGGAACAGCTGGAGCGGGAGGTCGCCAGGACCTTGTTTGAAAATGAGTGAGGAGGGATACTTTGTCCCACCGCAAGGATACCGATTATCTGGCTATCTCCGCACGGGTCCACGCCATGGAAAACCGGCTGCTGAACCGGGAGCGGATGGAGCGGATGATCGAAGCCAGAGACGCCGCCGAGGCCGCAAAGCTGCTGGCCGAGTGCGGCTATGAGGACGGGGGCGCCCTGACCCCCCAGCGCCTGGAGGAGCTGCTGGCCCAGTCCCGCAGCGCCGCCTTCCGGGAGATCCGCGCCGCCGTGCCGGACCCCCGGCTGGTGGAAATTTTTCAGGTGAAGTACGACTATCACAACGCAAAGGTCCTGCTCAAGGCGGAGTACACCGGCCAGGACGCGGAACGCCTGCTGGCCTCCGGAGGCCGCTGGGACCCCAGAGCGCTTCAGGAGAGCTTCCAGCGCGGCGAGGTCCAGGGCTGCACCGAGCCCTTCCGGGCGGCGCTGAGTCAGGCCAGAGAGACCCTGGCCGCCACCCGCGACCCCCAGCTGGCCGACTTCATCCTGGACCAGGCCTGCTTTGGGGAGATGGCCCAAATGGCCCAGGACAGCCCCTTTTTGAAGGGCTATGTCCAGATCAGCGTGGACGCGGCCAACCTGCGCACCGCCGTGCGCGCGGCCCGGATGGACCGGGGGAGCGACTTTTTGAACCGCGCCCTGCTGGAGGGCGGGAGCGTGTCCCCCAAGGCCATTGCCAACGCCCGCGGCCAGGAGCTGGCCGAGCGGTTCTCCGCAGGACCGCTGGCCCAGGCCGCCGCCGTGGGCAGCCGCCTGCTGGACCGGGAGGCGGGAAGCCTGACCGAGTTTGAGCGGCTGTGCGACGACGCGGTGACCCAGTACGTCTCCGCCGCCCGGCGGGTCCCCTTCGGGGAGCAGACCGTCATCGGCTA
>CAJTOE010000169.1 GCA_910577805.1 uncultured Oscillospiraceae bacterium
CGCCAGCCGGTCCCGGACCAGCGCTTCCGGCTCGATGATCTCGACCTGGTCCCCAAAGCTGAACACCCACTCCCGCATATATTCGTAGCGGGTGAACTCCCACGCAAACAGCAGCCGACCATCGGGGGCGGTCTGGAAGCAGTCTATGCCGTACTCGTCAATCAGGCGGTACTTCTGACTGGGCTGGAAAAGAGCTTTCAGAGAAAAGACAGCTTGAAAATAGGAGTCAAAGCGCAGCCGTTCCTCCGGCACCGGGCGGGGAGAAAACACGCAGTCGTGGATACGCAGCTCCCAGAGCCGGTTGAGCTTGAACATCCGAAAATCCCGCTTTTCAAGGCAGTATCCCAGCACGTACCAGGACGACCATTGAAATACAAGGTGATACGGCTCGATACGCCGGTTGGTTTCACGGTCCGCACTGTAGTACCAAAAGGAGATGACATGCTTTTGCTCCACCGCCTGCCGGATGGCGTCGATTTTTTCCGAGAGCGTCCCCCGGTAGTGGGAGGCCAGGTCGATCAAAATGGTGCTGTCCGGCACGACAGGGCGGTCCCGGCTGGACAGCTTTTTGACTATCTGCGCGAAATATGGTATCTTGGAGACGCTGTCCAATCCCTGCAAGCCGGTCAGGATGGCTTGCAGCTCCTCCGGGGCGAAAAAGGTTTTGTCGAGCTTGTATGCCTCTGCAATGGATACGCCGCCGCCCCGGCCCTGGATGGTGACCAGAGGAACGCCGGCCTTGCAGATGTCCTCGATGTCCCGGTTGATGGTCCGCCGGGAGACCTCGAACTGTTGGGCCAGCTCCGGTGCGGTGGCCTTTTCCTGCTGGAGCAGGGTCATAATAATGCCGATCAGTCGGTCGATTTTCATAGCAGTACCTCCCAGCACATGATAACACGGCTTTCAAAAAAATACAAATGCAAGGTTGTGCAGACCTTTCATTTCACCCTTATCGGGAAGGAGGCGGTCCCCTTGGAGGAACCAAGCAAGCTGGAGCAAATCTACCGGCAGTACAAAAATCTCATGTTCTACACCGCCAACCAGATATTGCACAGCGAGAGGGACGCGGAGGACATCGTTCACAGTGCCTTTGTGAAGCTGGCGGAGGTGGCGGACAAAATCACAGAGCCGGTGTGTCCAAAAACGCAGGGCCTGGTTGTAGTAATTGTCAGACGGCTTGCCATCAACCAGTACAACGCCCGGAAGCGCCGGACGCTCCTTCCCTTAGACGAGGAACTGGTGTGCGCCCCCACAGAGCCGGTGGAGGAGAAGGAGAGCGTCCGGCAGGCCATCGCCCATCTGCCGGACCGGTATCGGGAACTGATTCTGCTGAAATACTACCAGGGCTTTTCGGACCGGGAAATCGCCAAAATGCTGGATATGACGCCGGGCAATGTGGCCCGGACAGTTCAGCGGGCCAAACAAAAGCTGAGGGAAAATCTGGAACAGGAGGGCATCAAAACATGAAAAAGCGAGAGTACGACGTGCTGGAGGAGGCCAACGAGCTTTGGCTCAACGAGGAGTTCCCGGCCCTGGAGGATATCCCGGAGCATGAATTTTCCCCGGAATTTGAGCAGAAGATGGAGAAACTGTTCCAGCAGGAGAAGAAAGCCGCCAAATGGAGCAAACACCTGCAAGGCCTGAAGGGCGCGGCGGCGGCCGTCCTGGTGTTCCTGGGCGTTGCGGTGGGAGGAATTTCCACGGCCCAAGCCCTGAATTTCCCCATCATTCAGACCATCATCTCAATGGTCCAGGATTTTACGGAGTATCAATTTTCCTCCAGCACCTCCGCGCCGGAGGGAGATTTAGGCGCATTTACCCTGAATTACCTTCCGGAGGGGATGGAGGAGGTTGTCCGCCAGGAGAGTCCGAATCTGTATGTGCTGGAGTGGAGAGGGGAAGAGGGGGATTTCCTGATTTTGGAACAGCAGATCGTCACCCAGGACACCGTCTCCATCTACGGCACGGACGAGCAGTTTTCTCAGGTGACCCGCTTTATGCTCCACGGCGCAGAGGCGGTAGGACGGGAGAAAGCGGGAAATTCGTCCATTTTCTGGACAAAAGATAACTTTTTCTATCTTCTGAGCAGTTCGCTGCCCTTGAAAGAACTTCAAAAGGTGGCGGAGGAAATGAGCTTCTGAAAATTTTTTCAAAATCCGTGTCCAAAAACGCGGCTGTCGTTTGTTATATAGGGCAGAGGCAGAAAGGAGGAATCCATATGAAGCTCGTGAAAGAGAACTGGCGGCTGATCCTGCTGGGGGTATGTGCTTGTGCTTGTACATTCCTGGTGAACCTGGCGAGGCCCTACCAGAACTGGATCGAGTCCTACCGCTGTACCCTGTCCATCTCCGATGGAAAGGTCTGGGTGGACGCGTCCATGATCGGAAGCCAGAGCTGTGACGAGAGCAGCATCCATGTGTTCCTGGAGGAGAAGGTCAACGGCGAATGGGTGGAGGTGCGGCTCTGGTCCGACGTGCAGGAAGGGGTTCGGGCGGCGGTGTCCGAGTCTGCCCCGGCCTCTCCCGGCGGGGTCTACCGGGTCTGGATGCAGGTGGGCGCCACACGAAACGGGCGGTTTCAGTACAAATATGTGATGTCTCCGGAAAAGACAGCCTGAATGTATGACAGATAGGAGTGCGGATGATGAAACAGAAAGAAGCTTGGAAGGTGGCAGGGGATGGGCTGACCACCATGTACTGGGCGAATGTGGCGGCGATTGTGGGTATCGTAATCATGGTGCCGGTAACGGTTTTGGCGGCATTTGGTTTCGACCTGAAGGGCGCAGAGGCTCTTTGCGCGGCGTTCGGCATGATTTTAGGATTTGGCAGTACAGCTATGGGATTCCTGGCGCTTCTGAGCCTGCGGCCGGCCCATAGGCTGTATGCGCTGGCCTGGAAGCTGCTTTTAGTCGTGCTTGGAATGGCGGTACTGGCAGGAGTGGCGGCGTACCAGAATCATACGGGCCTTAGTATATTCCTGCAATCCGCCGGTGTGTTGATCAACATGGCACAGACGCTGCTGCTGATTGGCGGCACAAACCGCCTGTTGGAGGATTTGGATGAGCTGGTGCCGGACCTTATGCGGCTGTCCAAGTGGGTGACGGTGCTGATGATAGCCAAATCCGTATTGGATGCCCTGCCGACGGAACTATTTGGAGGCTACAATTCTGTTTTGGCAGGTTGTCTTGATGTGTTTCGTATGCTTGCGATTCTGTTCTACATGATCTATCTGCGGGACGCAGGGCGGCGGCTGAGTCTGGCGGCGGAGGAGTAAATAGCAAGAAAAGGACGTGCCGCGGTATTGTACTGCGGCACGTCCTTTTTTGCGTGTCTGTGTGGTTTAAGAGAGCAGGATGCGGTCGTTGTCCAGATTCTTTCCCGCTCCGGCCCGGAATTTTTCCAGCAGGTCGTTGACGGTCAGGCCCTCCCGCTCCTTGCCCTTGATGTCCAGGACGATGGCGCCCCGGTTCATCATCAGAGTCCGGTTGCCCAGGTCCAGGGCGTTCTGCATGTTGTGGGTGACCATCATCGTTGTAATGTGATGCTCCGCCACGATGTCCTGGGTGAGCTTCAGGACCTTTTCCGCTGTACCTGGGTCCAGCGCCGCCGTGTGCTTGTCCAGCAGAAGCAGTTTTGGGGGGGTCATAGTTGACATCAGCAGGGTGAGCGCCTGGCGCTGTCCGCCGGACAGAAGGCCCACCGGCTGCTTCATCCGGTCCTCCAGCCCCATATCCAGCAGGGCCAGACGGTCCCGGAAGCGGGCTTTCTCCTTTGCGCTCACGTGGGAGAACCAGCCGCCGCTGCCTGCGGCCAGGGCCAGATTCTCTTCAATGGTCATACCGGGGGCGCTCCCGCGCATGGGGTCCTGAAACAGCCGCCCGATGGTCCGGGCACGCTTGAACTCCGGCTCGAACGTGATATTTTTCTTGTCCAGTGTGATATTCCCCTCGTCGCAGAGAAAGCTTCCGGCGATGGCGTTGAACAGTGTGGACTTGCCCGCTCCGTTGGAGCCGATAATGGTGACGAAATCGCCGGGGTCCAGGTGGAGGGACAGGTCTTTGATCGCTGTTTTTTCGTTGACAGTGCCGGGGTTGAAGGTTTTGGCAATATGGGAGACGGTCAGCATATTACGCGCCTCCTTTCTTGGCGGTGAGCCGGCGCTGAATCATAGGCCACTGGCTCTTCAAATAGGGGAGGGAGATGGCCAGAATGACGATGACAGAGGACACCAGCTTGAGCATGAAGGACGGCATATTCAGCCGCAGCGCCACAGCGTAAACCAGCCGGAACACGAATGCGCCTAAAACCATCCCGACCGCTCTGGTGAAGATGCCGCCCCGGCCCATAAGGGTGCTGCCGATAAGCAGGGAGGCCAGAGCGATGGTCACCATGCCGCTGCCCAGATTGATCTCGGCGGATTTTTGGGACTGGGCCATCAGACAGCCGGACAGTCCGGTGAAGGCGTTGGCGACGCACAGGCCCACTGTGGTGGTGAATACCGGGTTGATGGAGGAGGAGCGGACCATGTCCGGGTTATTACCGGTGGCCCGGATGGCCAGACCCAGGCGGGTGTTCAGAAAGACGGTCAGGAAGGCAACGGTCAAGAGAACTGCGATAAGGGCAACGATAGTCCGGTTGTGGTTTTCCAGGGGAGTGCCCGCCAGCAGGTCTTTCATCATGGTAAATACCGTTGTGGTCTTGTTCATGTTCACCAGGGACGAGCCGGCCATCACGGCGATATTGACGGAGTACAGTCCGGTATTGACGATAATACCCGCCAGCAGGCTGTCGATGCCCATTTTGGTCTGGAGCAGGGCGGTGATATAGCCGGAGCAGACCCCCGCCGCCATGGCGGCAGGAATGGAGAGCAGCGGGTATCCGGCCACGGCGGCCATGGCGCCCACTGCCGCGCCTAAGGTGAAGCAGCCGTCCGTGGACAGGTCGCAGACATTCAGCATGGAATAGCTGAGGAACAGTGCCAGCACAGTGAGGGAGCAGATCAAGCCCAGCTCCAGGGCGGTCTGCCCCACGGCCAGCAGCGCGGATGGGTTCATGGGGAGTCCTCCTTTGATGTTGATTCATATTGACAAAGACGAACCAAGACAGGAACCGGGGGAGTCCCCCGGTTCTTGTCGTCAGGTCTTAGCCGTTCAGGTCGTCGAAGTGTTCCGCCGTGGTGATGGGCTGCACCTTGGTACACAGAGGCG
>CAJTOE010000170.1 GCA_910577805.1 uncultured Oscillospiraceae bacterium
CTGGACGAGGAAGGGATGAGTATTTATGCCGTGTATATTGCCACCCTGGGCAACCGGCCTGACCTGTTCCCCGCCAGCGAATATCCCAACGCATCCCAGCGGCAGGACTATCTGGACTACGATGTTCCCCCGGAGGCTTTGGAGGATGAGGTTTTCGCGGCAATGCTGGCCGAAGCCGAGAAATATCTTGGCTATCCCTATGTTTGGGGCGGCAGCAGCCCGTCCACCTCTTTCGATTGCTCTGGCTTTGTGTCCTGGGTTATCAATCACTCCGGCTGGAATTATGGGCGGCTGGGGGCGCAGGGCCTTTGCAACGTCTGTACCCCGGTTTCCCCCGCCAACGCCCGCCCCGGCGATCTGGTATTTTTCAAGTACACCTATAACGCGCCCAACCCGGACGGCGTGACCCACTGCGGCATCTATGTGGGGAATGGAATGATGATTCACTGTGGATCGCCCATTTCCTACGCCAACCTCAATACATCCTACTGGCAAGCTCACTTTTACTGTTACGGCAGACTTCCAGAACCATAAAAGGAGGGAATTTTATGAACCCGAAAATCAAGAAAATCAACACGGAATATGAGAAAAACGCCGCCAAGATTACCGAGCTGCAAGCGCGGCAGGAGGAACTGGCAAAGCAGCGCACCGAGCTGGAAAACCTGGACATCATCGGCCTTGTGCGGAGCATGGGCCTGGACCCGGACCAGCTTGCCGCGCTCATTCACAACGCCCAGCCCGGTGCGCCGGTGGGAGAGGGGGACAGCAGCCATGAGAACGTCTAAGCGGCGCATCCTGTCTATGGTGCTGGCGCTGATGCTGTGCTTCTCCGTCCTCCCTGTCACCGCCTTTGCTGGCGGCGGGCCGGAGGACGGCAGCGACAAGGTGCTGGAATACTGGAGCCAGGATTCCACGTCGCCCCAGGACACCCCGCAGACGGATCAGCAGACAGGCCAGCCTGCCACCGGCCAACAGCCCCAGCAGGGGGAACCGCTGTCCGTGGACAGCGAGTTTTTCACCCGCGATCTGCTTTACAGCAAAGACACTCATAAGCAGTTTATCACCGTGGAGGGTCGGGACGGGAATATTTTTTACATTCTGATCGACTATGACGCCCCGGTGAACGAGGATGAGGAACAGTACAAGACGTATTTTCTAAACAAAGTGGATGAAGCTGATCTGGCGGCGCTGGTGGAGCAGGGCGAACCCGCCGCCTGCATCTGCACCGACAAATGCCACGCCGGGGCGGTCAATACCGCCTGCCCGGTCTGCTCTGTCAACATGACCGAGTGCGCAGGCAAAGAACCGGAGCCGGAAAAGAAGGAGGACCCGGCAGAAACTGACACCGAGCCTGACCCGGAGCCGGAGAAGAAAGGCGGCATCAATGTCAATGGGATGCTGACTGTGGTGCTGGCGGTGGCCCTGGCTGGCGGCGGCGCGGTCTACATCTTGAAATTCAAGAAGAAAAAGCCCGATACCAAGGGCAGCGCCGACCTGGAGGACTACGATTACGGCGATGAGGACGAGTATGAGGACAGCGGCGCAGAGGATGAGGGGGACGAATGAGATATTTTACATCCAATCCCCTGGAACGCCTGATGATGCAGGCCCCTCCGCCCCGGCAGGAGCAGCGGGCCAAGCCAGCGCCGCCCAAGGACCACCCCTGTCACGGCTGTAAACGCTGCGGCGAGAGCTGCGTCCTGCCCTGTTACCGGGGCGTGGAGGTGATACCGCCCATTCCGTCCCCGGACCGTGCCCGGTCCCGATAAATAATCTGTTGCGGATGTGGGATAATTGTGGTATGATAGAGTTGCAAAGGAGGTCGATTTTATGCCGCGAATTATCCCTATCCGTGACCTGAAAGATACTGCTGCTATTTCTCAGATGTGCAGCGAGTCCACAGAGCCGATCTATATCACCAAAAATGGCTACGGTAACATGGTGATTATGAGCATGGAAGCATATGAGAAAAAGATGTTCATGACTGATGTATATTCCAAGTTGGCGGAGGCGGAGGCAGAAGTCAGGGAAGGAAAGGTGTCTGATGCCCGTGAAGGGCTGACTGCGCTGCGGGAAAAATATGGCCTATAAGATTGTAAAAACCGATTCTTATCAGCGCGATCTTGATGGCGTGGTCGGTTATATCGCCTTATCCTTGGTCAATAAAACCGCCGCTGTTTCTCTGTTGGATGCCGTTGAAAAGGTTTATGATGATTTGGAGCGTATGCCGTTGATGTTCGGCTTTTGCGATGACCCCCATCTCCGGGATTTGAAATATCACAAGGCGGTCATCAAAAATTACATCATGGTCTACGCAGTAAATGAGGCCGAAAAGACCGTGAATATCCTGCGGTTCTTCCACGGCAGGCAGGACTATGAAAAACTGATTTGAATTGAATCGAAACCGCAAAGAGCAGTCTGTGTAAGCAGGCTGCTTTTTGTATGTGTAAAAGGAGCGTGATTTTATGTATCGCCTTGTGATTGCGGAGAAGCCCTCGGTTGCTATGAGTATTGCCAAGGTGCTGGGGGCCACAGCCCGGAAGGAGGGCCACATGGAGGGCGGCGACCGGGGTCCGGCTGACGGCTGGCTGGTAAGCTGGTGCATCGGCCATCTGGCGGGGCTGGCCGAGCCTGCCGTCTACAACCCCAACTATGACAAGTGGCGGCGGGAGGACCTGCCCATCCTGCCGGAAAGCTGGCGGTTCACCAGCGGCAAGGATAAACGGGAGCAGTTCGACATCCTGCGGACGCTGCTACGCCGGGAGGATGTGTCGGAGGTGGTGAACGCCTGTGACGCGGGCCGGGAGGGAGAGCTGATCTTCCGCACCGCCTACCATCTGGCGGGCTGTACCAAGCCCATGAAACGGCTGTGGATCAGCAGCATGGAGGACAGCGCCATCCGGGAGGGCTTTGAAAACCTCCGCCCCGGCAGCGACTATGACGGCCTACACCAAGCCGCCCTCTGCCGCCAAAAGGCCGATTGGCTGGTGGGCATCAACGCCACCCGTCTGTTCTCCGTGCTGTATAACCGGACGCTGAACATCGGGCGGGTCATGTCCCCAACGCTGGCGCTGATTGCCCAGCGGGAGGCGGAGATCGCCGCCTTTGAGCCGGTGCCGTTCTACACGGTGGAGCTGGACTGCGGCGGCGTGACCCTCACCGGGGAGCGGATCAGCGGCAAAGAGGACGCCGCCGCCATCGCCGCCGCCTGTGAGGGCAGTGCCGTCACCATTCAGACGGTGGAACGCCGGGAGAAGTCGGAAAAGGCCCCGGCCCTCTATGACCTGACCACTCTCCAGCGGGACGCCAACCGCATTTTAGGCTATACCGCCCAGGAGACGCTGGACTATTTGCAGGCCCTCTATGAGAAAAAACTGTGTACTTATCCACGGACGGACAGCCGGTATCTTACGGATGATATGGAGAACGCCGTCCCCAATCTGGTGTCCATCGCAGCCACGCTCTGCGGAGTAAAGGCGGCGGGGACCGTATCAGCGGCCCAGGTATGCAGCAGCAAAAAAGTTTCCGACCATCACGCGATTGTTCCCACGCCCAGCGCCGCCACCGTTGACCTCGCCTCGCTCCCCCTGGGAGAGCGGGAAATCCTGCGGCTGGTGTCGCTGGCACTGGTCCGGGCGGTCTGCCCGCCCTATCGGTACGCCGAGACAGTTGTAACTGCGGACTGCGGCGGGCAAACCTTCACTGTCAAAGGAAAAGCGGTGCTGGACATGGGCTGGCGGGCCTGTGCCGCACTCCCCAAGGACGCCGCCCTGCCGGACGGTCTGGCAGAGAACCAGACGCTGGCGGTGGATACCGTTCAGGTGAAGGAGGGGAAAACAACACCGCCCAAGCATTTCACCGAGGACACTATCCTCCAAAGTATGGAGACCGCTGGTGCTGGGGAAATGCCGGAGGACGCGGAGCGGAAGGGCATCGGCACCCCCGCCACCCGCGCCGCCATTCTGGAAAAGCTGGTGGCTACCGGGCTTGTGGAACGGAAGAAAGCCAAGAAGATCACCAGCCTCCTGCCTACCCAGGCGGGCAGCTCTCTCGTCACTGTTCTGCCGGAAGTTCTGCAATCCCCCCTGCTTACCGCCGATTGGGAACAGCGGCTGGGAGAAGTGGAGCGCAGGGAGCTGTCCCCGGAGGACTTCATGGCCGGGATCGCCGCTATGGTGGATGAGCTGGTGAAAACGTACCGGCCTGTCCCCGGCGCGGCGGTGCTGTTCCCCTCGGACAAAGAGGCCGTCGGCCCCTGCCCCCGCTGCGGCGGCGCTGTGACCGAAAGCAAAAAGGGCTTTTTCTGTGAAAATCGGGAGTGCCGCTTTGTCCTGTGGAAAGACAGCAAGTTTTTCACCGCCAAGAAAAAGACGCTCACCAAGTCCGTTGCCGCCGCCCTGCTGAACAAGGGCCGGGTAAAGCTCACCGGCTGTTTCTCGGAGAAAACCGGGAAAACCTATGATGCCACGGTGGTGCTGGAGGACGATGGGACCAAGACGAATTATAAGCTGGTGTTCGGCAATGGATAAGCTGCCCCGGATGGATGACAGCCAGTTCCGGCGGGCAAGAAAGCTCATCCGCCGCCTGTGCGCCAACTGCGAGGGCGGGAACTGCCTCCTGTTGGACGATGGGGACCCCTGCCCCTGTCCGCAGATGATTTCCAACACCTTAATCTGCAAATACTTCCGCGCCGCCGTCCTGCCAGCGGACCAAGAGCTGCACGGGGAGATCATGGCGGCACGGCCTGTCAAGCGCTGCTGTATCTGCGGCGCACCGATTTTTTCCCGCTCTAATGCGGTGAAATACTGCCCTGCCTGCGCCGCCAGGGAGCGCCGCAGACGGGACCGGGAGCGGAAAGCAAAAGCGGCCTCGCACTTCCGCAAATAGAGGACCGGAAAGCCTTGCGGCACAATGCTTTCAAAACGCCAATCCGCCCAGGGACGTAACTTTACCCTCGGAGGGCTGAAATTAACTTCTACTTGCGGAATTTTGCCCCGTATGGGACGCTTCGGTTTCCTGTGCGGGGCCATTTTATGAAAGGAGATTTTTGCCGTGGCAGATAACAAGCCCAGCAACCGGGAACGGATCAAGGAAATCGTCACCGGGATTGAGGCTGGCATACAAGACCTGTTTCAGAGCGACAAATTTGCGGACTATCTCCGCACCATGTCCCGGTTTCACA
>CAJTOE010000171.1 GCA_910577805.1 uncultured Oscillospiraceae bacterium
GGGATTGGGGTTGCTGGCAGGGGGAGTGTCGCTGTTGCCGCAGGAAACCAGGGCGAACGTCATTGCGACAGCCAGCAGGGATGCAAGAAGCTTTTTCATTGTTTTTACCTCCAAAATTATTATATTCAAGGGAAAACCCCTGGAATATCCACGCTATTTCACGGCCGGGGTCTTTTTCCCGGCGCGCAGGCCGGCGGCCCAGGCGATGACGGAGGGGTTGCTGACCAAAGACCGGCCCACGACCACCGCCACCAGCAGTACGCCGATGGGAATGTCCAGATACTGCTTATGGATGCCGAAGCACAGGGGCATTCCGAAGCGCATCAGGGTGATGGCGATTGCCGCCAGGGCGGTGCCCAGAGCGGAGCCCTTGCCGCCGGTGGAGAGGGTGCCGCCCAGGACGCAGGCGGTGATGATCGTCATGGTGAAGCTGCCGCCCAGGTCGGACTTGGCGGTGCCCAGCTGGGAGGTCATAATTACGCCGGTGATCCCCGCCGCCAGGGCGCTGAGGACGTAGGTGGACAGAATGACCAGGCGGCTGTTGATGCCGGAGTACTCGGCGGCGGAGGGGTTGACCCCCACCAGGAACACCCTGCGGCCGTACTTGGTCCGGTGGAGCAGCAGATATGCCGCCAGGAGCATCACCAGGAAAATGACGATTTGCAGGGGAACCAGCCCAAAGACCTTGATTTTGGTCAGGGCCTTGAAGCTGTCGGGGAAGCCGCTGATGCCCTTATAGGCCTCGGTGCTGGACAGGGCCGACACCAGAAGCCCCAGGCCGGAGTACAGGAAGCTGCCGCCCAGGGTGACCACCATAGCCTGAACCCCGCAGTAGGCCACGAAGAAGCCGCTGAGTGCGCCGCAGGCGGCGGCTACAGTCACGGCCAGCAGAGCCGCCAGCCAGATGTTCAGTCCGAAATCCTGCCAGGCCACGCCGATGATGATGGAGGTGAGGCCCACGATGGCGCAGGACTGGATGTCGATGCCGCCGGTGATCATCACGAAGGTGACGAACAGGGAGATGTACCAGATGGGCAGGTCGCTGTTGGCGGAGGTGAAAATACGGGCGAGGGACAGGAACTTGGGGTTCGCCGCGCCGAAAATCACGCATTCGACCACCAGGAGAGCGGCCAGGAACAGGTTCCAGCTGGTGTTGGGGCCTTTCAGGAGCTTTTTCATTTGGTCCCCTCCTTCCCGCTGGCAGCGGTGCGGGCGGACAGGCGGGCGTGGCGGTTGTTGACCGCGGCCCGGTGCTGCATCAGCGCGTCAATGACCACAATGGTAATGAGGATTACGCCGGTAATGGCGTTGTCGTAGTTGGAGGAGAAGTTCATGAACACCAGCAGATAGCTGATGGAGGCCATGATGACCGCTCCGATGGCCGCGCCGATGACGGAGCCAACGCCGCCGGACAGGCTGATGCCGCCCAGCACGCAGGCGGCCACCGCCTTCATCTCGTAGCCGTTGCCGCTCAGGGAGGTGACGATGCCGATGCGGCTGCAAAAGATGATGCCGCCAATGGCGCTGAGTACGCCGCAGATCACATAGGCCAGCACCTTTGTGCGGGTGGCGGGGATGCCCACCAGCTCCGCGCCGCCTGCGTTGTCGCCCACGGCGATGAAATACCGGCCCTTCCGGGTGCGGGTGAGCAGGGCGTGAATGAGCAGAGTCAGCAGTACCGCACAGCAGTAGTAGATGGTAAAGCTGCCTACCAGGGTCATGGAGGAAATGTCCTTAAATGCCTTGGGGAGCTGGTTCACCTGCTCCGCGCCCACCTGAAGGTACATCATGCCCCGCAGGATGCCGTTGGTGCCCAGGGTGAAGATCAGGGAGGGGATTTTCATGACCGCCACGCCCCAGCCGTTTATGAGGCCGACCACAGCGCCGATGCAGATGCCCACGGCGAAGGCGGCGAACCAGTTGGAGCCGTTTTGAATCATGGTGCCCACCACCGCGGCCACCAGCCCCAGGTTGGAGCCGACGGACACGTCGATCTCCCCCACGAAGATGGCGAAAGCCATGCCCACGGCAATCAGGGTGTACACCACGGAGGTGTTGAAGCAGGCGCTGATGTTGGACAGGGTCAGAAAGGAGGGGTTGATGATCCCCACCAGGAGGAACAGCGCGGCCAGGAAAAGAAAGCTGGTCGTTTCCCTGGCTTTCAGGATCTTTTTCATCATGCACCCTCCTTTTCCAGAATACCGAAGGCCGCTGCCGTCAGGTTATCTTGATTGATGTCCTCCTTCTGGAACTCGGCGTTGACCCGGCCCTGGTACATAATGACCACCCGGTCCGCCAGCTCCACCATCTCCTCCATGTCGCTGGAGATCAAAAGCACGGACACCCCCTGCTCCCGGAGCTGGTGAATGATGCTGTACACGTCGCCGCGGGCGGCGGCGTCGATGCCGCGGGTGGGTTCGTCCAGCACCACGATCTGGGGGGCGGTGGACAGGCTGCGGCCAATGACGATTTTTTGCTGGTTGCCGCCGGACAGACTGCCGGCAAGCTGGTCGTGGCCGGTGACCTTGGTGCGGAAATTTTCCACGTATTTCTGGGTCGTCTCCCGCTCGGACCGGCGGTTGAGCAGGAACCGGCCCATGTAGGAGCTGAACAGGTTGGCGCTGGTGGTGTTGGCGGCCACATCGCAGATTTTGAACAGGCCGTTTAGGTGCCGGTCCTCCGGGACGTAGTTCAGCCCCGCCCGGATCACCTGCTGGGTCTTCCGGCCGGTGATGTCCTGGCCGTTGAGCAGGACTTTTCCGCCCAAAACCTTATCCATGCCGAAAATGGTGGTAGCCATCTCGGTCCGGCCCGCGCCCACCACGCCGGCGACCCCTAAAATCTCGCCGGGGTAGACCTTCAGGCTCACGTCCGAGAAGCCGTAGCCGCTGAAGTCCTGAAGCTCCAGCACCGGGCTGGCGGTGTAGTCCACCGGCGCCGCGCTGGTATGTCCGGGTCCCTGGGCCTCCTCGGTGTTGGGGGGGAGCAGGCCCTTGACCAGGTCCTCGCGGGTGAAATCGCTGACAGGACCCTGAATGGTGATCGTACCGTCCCGCATGATGGCCACGTGGGTGGCGATCTCAAAGACCTCTGCCAGACGGTGGGTGATGTAAATTACGCCGATGCCCTTGGAGCGCAGGTCCGTGACACATTTGAACAGGCTCTGGACCTCGTCGAAGGTGAGGGCGGAGGTAGGCTCGTCTAGGATAAGCAGCTGGGCGTGGCGCAGCAGCCCCCGCAAAATTTCCACAAGCTGCTGCTCCGCGATGGACAGGCTGCCGGCCTTCCGGTCCAGGTCCAGGTGCCAGCCCACCTCGTCCATGGTGGACACTAGCTCCTTGTGCAGCTCCGCCTTGCTCTGGGAGAAGCCGATGAGAATGTTTTCCTCCACGGTCATATTGGGGAAGAGAAGAGGCTCCTGGGGGACCATGTAGATGCCGTGGGCCAGGGCGGCGGAGGTGCGGTGGACACTGACGGGTTCGCCCCGGACGGCCAGCTGGCCGCTGTCGCAGGTGTAAATGCCCATGACGATCTTCATCAGGGTGGACTTGCCCGCGCCGTTGCCGCCGATGAGGGCCAGCACCTCGCCGGGCAGGATATCCAGGCTGATCCCCTTCAGCACGGCGTTCAGGCCAAAGGACTTATAAATGTTCCGGATCGACAGCAGAGGTACAGTTCCCTGCGCGGCTTCGTTGCGTCCCACGGCAGCTCCTCCATTTCTATCCATGTCAAAAAATACAAATGTTGTAACCGTTGCATTTTTGTTTTCGTCACTATTATAAAACCTTTTTCCCCGTTTGTCAACCGCGGGAACGGCTTCTGCGGGCTGCGCAGGCGGTTGATTTCGACAGAAAATCCCAAAACCTGTTTCTTTTTTACTGGATTTTATTTCTTCTGCACAAAGCGGACCGGGAAACTTTAGGAGATTTGCTGATTTTTTGCTTTTATGGATATTCGCGCCTCTTTTGTTTGACAAGGAAAAGCCTTTGGTGCTATACTATGAACATAAGACATTTGACTCTGGTTTCAACATTTGTAAAACGGGAGGAGGTGCTGCCCCTATGGACCCCATTGAGGCGAAGCAGGACTATGAAAATATCCTGATGAACCGGGCCGCCTGGTATTACTATATGGAAAATTATACCCAGCAGAACATCTCCGACCTGCTGGGCGTCAGCCGGGCCAAGGTGATCTCTTTGCTGGAGCGGGCGCGGCAGAACGGCGTGATTCAGTTCCGCATCCGCCAGGAGGGGGACCGGCGCATTCAGATGGAGCAGAAGCTGACGGACCGGTTCGGCCTGAAGGATGTGTTTACCGTCCCCGGCGCGGGAACGCTGGCGAATCTGAACGAGAGCATCGCCCAGGCCGCCGCGATGTACATCATCCGCCGGCTGGGGGAGGACGATTTCCTCAACGTGGGCTATGGCGACACCACCAGCCGGGTGCTGAACTATCTGGCTATGGCGGCGGAGAAGCCCTTGAATGTGGTCAGCCTCACGGGAGGGGTGAGCTACTATCTGCCCAACGCCAACTCCAACGTGTTCAACGCCCGCCTGCACCTGATCCCATCCCCGTTATTGCTGTCCAGCCCGGACCTGCGGGAGGCCATGCGGCAGGAGCCGGTGGTGGAGGAGATTTACCGCATGATACCCCTGTCCCACATGAGCGTGGTGGGCATCGGCAGTATGAGCGACCAGGCGACCATCGTGAAAAACGGCATTTTTAATGGAAACGACTTCACTGTCCTGAAGCTCCAGGGGGCGGTGGGGGATATTTTGAGCCACTTTATGGACAAAAACGGCGATTTGGTGGCCATGGACCAGGAGGACCGGCTGATGAGCACCCGCCTGGAGGACCTGCGCAAGCTGGAAAATGTAGTCGGCGTGGCGGGCGGGCCGTCCAAGCTGGACGCGATCCTGGCGGCGCTGCGGGGGGGCTATCTGGACGTGCTGATTACCGACGAGGAGACGGCGCGGTCCCTGCTGGAGCAGAGCGGCTGAATACCCAAGGGCAATTCTATTTTGCGAATGATTTTAACCATATATCATATCATTGTAGGAGGCGGCAGCTATGGCGCAGTATTTGATGGCAGTGGACGCCGGGACCGGCAGCGTCCGGGCGGTGGTGTTCGACGCGGACGGCA
>CAJTOE010000172.1 GCA_910577805.1 uncultured Oscillospiraceae bacterium
AAGGCGGGGGTGGACAGCATATGCACCTCGTCCACGATGTACACCCGCTTCCGGACGGCGGCGGGGGTGTACACCGCCTCGTCCCGGAGGGCCCGGACTTGATCCACCCCGTTATTGGAGGCGGCGTCCAGCTCCAGCACGTCCAGTATCGAGCCGTTCTCAATGCCCAGGCAGGCGGGGCACTGGTTGCAGGGGTTGCCGTCCTGGGGGTTCTGGCAGTTCACGGCCCGGGACAGAATTTTGGCGCAGCTGGTCTTGCCCGTCCCCCGGGTGCCAGTGAACAGATAGGCGTGGGACAGGCGGTCCCCCGCCACCTGGCGCTTGAGCGTGTCGGTAATGTGCCCCTGGCCCGCCACCTCGTCAAAGGTCTTGGGCCGCCACTTCCGGTATAATGCCTGGTACAAGCTGTTCACCTCCAAAAAAACCCTTTGGAACGGGGCCCCTGGCGAAACCAGGCGGGGATTGTCCCCCCGCGTCCCCGCCACAGCGGATATCATTTGTTTCAACCATTTCGCTCCGGGATATACAATCCTCCGCCCCCCCTCAAAAGGGCTTTTCGCTTTCTGACAGAAACAGCGGGAGGAGGCCAAACCGGTGGCGGAGCCGCCGCCCAAAGGCGGGCCCGGCGGGTCCCGTTTGGAGGGGAGCGGCAACGAAACGGGCGCGCGCACGCCGTCTGGCGAACGCAGACGATATGAAGTTTGCCTCGGCGCGGAGCGAGACCGCACACCGGCCTTTGAAGCGTGGGATCTGCCCGTTACCTGGACAGCCGGCTCAAGAACAGTACCCCCGCGGCACACACGGCGGGCCGCTTAGTGCTGCTCGGTTCCCCGCCTGACACGGTTCACGGAGCCGCGTTGCGCGGGACCGGTCTATCATCACTGCTTATCCAGGGCAGACGGCACATCACACGTCCGGGGGCCGGGATTCATCCCCGCTGTAGCGGATCGCGGGTACAGGGCACCGCTATCTCCCCGACTAGTGCGGCCTCGCTCCGCGCCGAGGCGGAACAAAAGCTGTTTCTTATTGTACTATATGCTGGCCTTTTTATCAACTGAAATTTTTTAAATTAAAAAGATTTCGTAGATACGCAAAAGAAGCGCACCGTATTTATGTGCATTTCCTGTATTTAGAAACTCCTGTATACATGAATCACAAAAAAATCTGAAGAATTATGAATAAATATAGCTTAAAGTGTCCCATCCGAAAGGTAAATCTATACCACCGGATGCTCAACCCAATGAGAACAAGCCATATATCCCCCAATCTTCTACAGTAAGAGTTCCCGGAACATGGTCTGCGGAAAGCCTTGCTGACAGGCATTACCTACCTGCATATGGTTCTGGATAGCGTGCCTACAGGCAGAAACCCTGATCAACAGCGATCATAGTTCCCACTACACCAGCTTGAAATCCGTTCAAACCATCCGACACAATCAGCTGCGTCAGTCCATGTCTAGGAAAGCCAACTGTTGGGACAACGCACCGCAAGAGGGCTTCTTCGGACACGTGAAAGATGGGTTGGATTTGGCCTTCTGCGGTGAGTACAATGGCCTCCTTGCTCGCATAGACGATTTGGCAGACTTTACAGCAATGAGCGTTATTAACGG
The DNA here is from genome assembly GCA_910577805.1 of uncultured Oscillospiraceae bacterium. Taxonomy (GTDB): domain Bacteria; phylum Bacillota; class Clostridia; order Oscillospirales; family Oscillospiraceae; genus Lawsonibacter. Next base: position 1,610 of record CAJTOE010000172.1, read on the forward strand.
AATCAGGCGTTTACCCCTTAAGACAGATCTCTCCCCAAAGCCCCCTTTTTGCGAAATCATCCTAGATCTCAGCATGACACCCTGCCATTGTCCTTGACTTGGGGGCCAGATCAGCAGTCAACGGGGTTCTGACGCTTTTTCTTGTCTGCCGGAGCAGAAGCAAAGCGTTTTAATTTTGCGCCTGGTGCTGGATTTGGCGGACAGCTGAACGTCCGCGAAAAAACGGGCCGTGGGGACAAGAGGTTAACGCCATGAAGCGCCGGAACTACAAGGGCCGTACTGCTGTCGCTGGCGGCGAGCAACGCGGCCCAAGTCGGGGACGCTGACGCTGTGGAGCAGGTTTTGCGCTACTACGAGGGCTACATAAACAAGCTCTGCACCCGGACGGTCTACGACGAAAGCAGCTGTCCCCATGTCCGCCTAGACGAGTACATGAAAAGCCGTCTGGAAAACAAGTTCATCCATGCCATTCTCGGCGTAAACTGATAACCGGCCTCGGATGGAGGGACAGCTTACTCTTTCCCTAGTCCTCCCACCTGCGGGTCTTGTCCTGCGTTTTTGGAAAGGGGGAACGTATTTGCTGAAAGATCAGCCTAATAAAGCAGTCTGTGAAATAAAGCTGCCACAGGCAATTGTAGAAACCTTGCCCGCTTCTTCGTCCCGGAAATACGGAAATACTATGACAGCGAACAAAGGACAACGGGAGTTAGCGGAGTGACAGGACGCACAGAATAAAACAGAATAAGGCCAATAAACCTGCGGAGGCCAAGGCTTTTACACCTTGACCTCCGCTGTTTGCTCCCTAATTTTGAATTGTTTGCTTTTGTTCAGTGACATATGTCTTCCAAAGTTGAAAAAGCCTGTAACCATTGAAGTTCAAGGAATACAAGCAAAGAATGACCCTACCTAATCCGAACAACTGACAACAATCTGTTCAGAGCAAGTAGGGTCGTTCAAGTTGGTGCGGCTGACGGGAGTCGAACCCGTACGCCCGTCCGGACACAAGCACCTCAAGCTTGCCAGTCTACCAATTCCAGCACAGCCGCAAAGAGCGGTTTTCTCAAACCGCTTCGTTATTATACCGTGGCCGGGAGGATTTGTCAATAAGGATTTTCCCGATTTACTTCTTTTCGCCCTGGGCCCTCTGGGCGGCGATCTCCTCCCGCTCCCGGAGCAGCTCCTCATAGAGCTCCCGGGTGTTCCACTCCCGGTTGTTGGCGGTGAGCACCGCCTTCATCCCGACGGGCGGCAGCTGGGCCACCCGGATCACCTCCAGCACCCGGTTGAGCAGCAGATCCCCCAAGCCGCAGAAGACCAGCATAGACTCCGGCAGGGGCTCCTGTGCCTCACCGGGCTCCCCCATCCCCTTCTCCAGCTCCGCCAGAGGGACGTGGTACCGGTCGGGCTCCACCACCCGCATCCGCAGGCGGAGCATGGCGAAGATCTGCCGCAGCTTGGAGAACTCCGGGCCGGAGCAGTTGTACATCAAAATCGTTCCCGCATTGTTTTTCATATTGATTCCTCTCCCGGGCGGACAGCCGGTTCTCGGGCCGCTCCCCCGTCCATTTTTGTCGCTGGCCTCTGGATCACACCTGTTCCAGGGCCTGCCCGATGTCGGCGATCAGGTCGGCGGCATCCTCAATGCCGCAGGACAGCCGCACCAGGTCCGGGGTGATGCCGGCGGCCTCCAGCTCCCGGTTGTTCATCTGCCGGTGGGTGGCGGAGGCCGGGTGGAGGCAGCAGGTCCGGGCGTCGGCCACGTGGGTCTCAATGGCGGCCAGCCTCAGGTTCTTCATAAAGGTCTCAGCGGCCTGGCGCCCCCCCTGGAAGCCGAAGGACACCACCCCGCAGGTGCCGTTTGGCATATATTTTTGGGCCAGGCCGTAGTACTTATCCCCCTCCAGGCCGGGGTAGGTGACAAAGCGGATCTTCTCGTGGCCCTTCAGGTACTTGGCCGCCGCCAGGGCGTTCTCACAGTGACGGGGCATCCGGACGTGGAGGCTCTCCAGCCCCAAGTTCAGCAGGAAGGCGTTCTGGGGGGACTGGATGGACCCGAAGTCCCGCATGAGCTGGGCGGTGGCTTTGGTGATGAAGGCCCCGGCCAGGCCGAACTTCTCCGCGTAGGTGACGCCGTGGTAGCTGTCGTCCGGGGTACACAGCCCGGGGAACTTGTCCGGATGGGCCAGCCAGTTAAATCTGCCGCTGTCCACAATACAGCCGCCCACGGCGGCCCCGTGGCCGTCCATGTACTTGGTGGTGGAGTGGGTGACGATGTCGCAGCCCCACTCAAAGGGCCGGCAGTTCACCGGGGTGGCGAAGGTGTTGTCCACAATGAGGGGCACCCCGTGGGCATGGGCGGCTTTGGCGAACCGCTCAATGTCCAGCACGGTGAGGGCGGGGTTGGCAATGGTCTCGCCAAAGACGGCCTTGGTGTTGGGGCGGAAGGCGGCCTCCAGCTCCTCATCGGAGCAGTCGGGGGCTACAAAGGTAAACTGGACGCCCATCTTCCCCATGGTCACGTGGAACAGGTTGTAGGTCCCCCCGTAGATGGTGGAGCAGGCCACCACGTGGTCGCCGCAGTTGGCGATGTTGAAAATGGCGTAAAAATTGGCCGCCTGGCCGGAGGAGGTGAGCATGGCGGCGGTCCCCCCCTCCATGTCCCGGATCTTGCCGGCCACCATGTCGTTGGTGGGGTTCTGGAGCCGGGTATAGAAGTAGCCGCTGGCCTCCAGGTCAAACAGCTTGCCCATGTCCTCGCTGGTGTCGTATTTGAAGGTGGTGGACTGGATGATGGGGATCTGCCGGGGCTCCCCGTTGCCGGGGGTATAGCCGCCCTGGACGCATTTGGTATTGATGCCGTAATCACTCATAGGTATTCCTTCTTTCTTCAGGCGCCGCTTTTCCAAGCTGATTTTCCCCGGGGCGCTCCCCCGGCCCTGGGCGCGGGCTTGGTTGACTATACAAAAAGACGGCGTATTTGTCAAGCTCCCTCCCCCGCCAAACCGTCGAACAGCACCGCCTCCCCGGCGGTGAGCAGCTGGTGGCCCCGGTAGCTGACGCTGTGGCCCCCGGCGGTGATCTCCACCCCCTCCACCCCCTCCACCTGGGACAGGGTGAGGACAATACAGTAGTCCGCCAGGGTAAGGGACAGGTCGGTGAGGGCCCCGTACTGCTCGGACAGATCCACGATCACCACGCCGGGCTGTTCCCCGTCCCACTCCCAGCCCCGCAGGGATACCCCCCGGGGGAAGGGGGAGACCAGCTCCTCTGAGACGGGCCCCGCTGTCAGCGCCTCCAGCAGCGCGCCAGGATCGGGAAGCTCCTCCCCCTCCGCCGTTTTGTCTCCCTCTAAAGGGGAATAGGGCTCTGTGCCCAAGGCTGGACCGTGAGCGGCCTGTTCATTTGTCAAGAAATAGAGCACATAGTCCGCCTGCTGGGCTGTCTCCTGCCCCGCGCAGGCGCAGCACAGCGCCAGCAGAACCAGCAGCGGCAGTATCAGCC
>CAJTOE010000173.1 GCA_910577805.1 uncultured Oscillospiraceae bacterium
ATGCCCTTGGCCTCGAAATAGGAGCGGGTAAAATCGGGGTACTTGGAGGCGATCCGGCGGGTCCGGTAGCTGCCGTAAAAATCGCTGCCCTCCGGCACGGCCAGGGCAAACCGGCACGCGCCAAAGCCCAGGTCCAGCACCTCATAAAAAACGCCGCCCTTTTCCAGAATCGTGTCCTTGCCCACGATACCCAGGTCGCACACCCCATGCTCCACGTAGGTAATCACGTCCGGGGCCTTGGCCAGCACCGCGTCCAGGGGATAGTTGGGCAGCGGGTGGACCAGCCGCCGTCCCGGGGAGCGGACAGGGCCGCAGTCCAGCCCCAGCGTTTCAAACAGTTCCAGGGATTTGTCCTGGAGACGTCCTTTCGTCAGCGCAATACGCAGACGGGAATTTGGATTCATACCGCCACCGTCCTCTCTCCATCCTTATCCAATACCAATACTCTTTGAGCGCCCTTCTCCCGTGCCAGATTCATGCTGGACTCCAGCGTGCGGCAGGGGGACAGCTCGCAGGTCCCGGCGGGAGAACCGTCCACCACCTCCAGCGCCTGGCTCAGGTAGCCCGGCTCATAGTGGACCACCGTGCGCAGCTTGGGAAGCTGCGTCTGGGGCAGCGTCCGGGCCATTGCGTCCACGTCCACGGAAAAGCCGATGGCCTGGGCCTCACGGCCAAAGACTCCTACCAGATTGTCATACCGGCCTCCAGAGAGTACCGCGTCTCCGGCCCCCTCCACGTAGCCCCGGAATACCACGCCGGTGTAGTAGTCGATTTGATGGACCATGCCCAGGTCAAACCGGACGTAGGCCCCATATCCGGCGGCGGACAGCTCATCGTAGAGCTGGCGCAGGTAGTCGATGGCTTGCGTGCGGCCCGCCAGCTTCTCCGCCTCGTCCAGAACCTCCGGCCCGCCGAACAGCCGGGAAAGCCGCTCCAGTACCGCGCAGGCAGGGTTTGCCCGGTGAGGCTCCAAAAAGCTGTGGAGCGCGGCAAAATTCTTGCCCTCCACCAGCTGGCGCAGGGATTCCGCCCCCTCTTCATCCAGGTCCAGGCGTGCGGCCAGCTCTCGGAAAAAGTCTACGTGCCCCAGCTCCACATGGAACACCGAGGCCCCACAGCTGCGCAGGGCGTCGATGGCCCCGGCCAGCATCTCCAGGTCGGCCTTCCGGCCCACCGCACCAATCAGCTCTACCCCGCACTGGGCGATCTCACGGCTCCCGCCGTTGTGGGCGGGGTTGTCCCGGTAGACCGTCTGCTCATAGTAGAGCCGCTGGGGCAGAGTCAGGGTTTTCAGCTTGGTGGCGGCGACCCGCGCGATGGGTGTGGTGGAGTCGGGCCGCATGACACAGATTTTCCCGCTGGGGTCTGAGACCTTCAGCATCCGTTCCTGGGGAATGGCGCAGCCGGAGTGGGCGAAGAGGTCATAATATTCCGTTTCCGGGGTAGAAACCTCCAAAAATCCCCGCTGCCGGAACAGCCGGGTCAGCCGCTGCTGGACCTGACGGCGCTCTTGGCACTCGGCGAACAGCCGGTCCCGTGTACCCTCCGGGGTATTGACCGTTAATTTCATGGTATCGCTCCTTTAATTCTTTACCACGCTAATATACTGCATTGGAAAAGTGTTGTCAAGTAGTGCATTCTCCTATCGTTGATACGTAAAGTCTCTCAGCCCTTCGGTTTCACCCTCATCCGTCACGGCTTCGCCGTGCCACCTTCCCCCACTAGGGGGAAGGCCAGAGGGGGGAAGGCGTCACCGCCTGCGGCGGTGACGGATGAGGGTGAAAACCTAAGATTTTCAGATTTGGCGGAGAAAGAATCCAATATTTTCCAGGTCGTACACAAACGAATCTGGAAGTCTGCGGTGCAGCGCATAGGACACCGTCGTTTTTCCGGAACCAAATGCGCCGTTTATCCAAAGTATCATGGTCAAAACTCATGCAGCCAGTCGATTCCAGGGTAAAGCTCCCCAGTCCGGATGAAATACTCCACGGCCTTCAAGCCCTGCTCAACATCTGTAAGAGCCTGGATTTTAGGAATGGGAGTTTGTCCGCCGCTTTCCAGTGGAGAATATATGCTCTTGTCAGAAAAATTCGCTTGTGCAATCTGCGCAGCCGTATCTGCAAACGCAGGATTATACGAGTAATAATTATTCTGTCCCTCCTCAGAGCAATAACTCAGCGCCAGCCAAGTGCCGTCACAGTTCACTTCCAGCCAATCATCCTCTCCATACAGGTCCAGGGACAAATAGATGTTCAATCCATTGGGAATCCTGCCTAAAATTTTCGCAATCAAAGCTTCTGTAATTGCTTCTCCTTCATATTCGTCATAGGGAGCGTCATAAAAGCGAATATTCTGCAACTTTATCGCCTGTTTATCGTAAGCTGGAATTTCTTCCTGTTTTGCGATTACCTGTAATTCCATACGGCGTTTCTCCTTTCAAAAAGCAGCCGAATAAAAAGTGGGGCGGCCTATGGCCGCCCCTTTCAAAATCAAAGCGTCAGGGAGGGAGCGGAATATGTACGTCCGGCCATCTCGCTGTTGAGCATATACAGGCTCTTGGCGTCGTCCCCAAACAGCTTCATCTTTTTCACCATATCCGCGGCGTTTTTCTCCTCCTCGCCCTGCTCCTTCACGAACCAATCCAGGAACTGCATGGTCCGGAAATCCTTGGCGCTGTGTGCGGCCTCGTACAGGTCGTGGATGAGGCTGGTGACATACCGCTCATGCTCCAGACCCAGCTCCAGCACCTGGAGACGGCCGGTCAGCTCCTTGTCGGGCTTTGCGATGGTCTCCAGCGTGGCCTTGCCGCCGTTGTTCTGCAAATACTGGAGCATCAGCATGGCGTGGTCCCGCTCCTCCTGGGCCTGAATCTTGTACCAGTTGGCAAAGCCGTCCAGCCCCTCCTCGTCGTAGTAAATGGAAAAGTCCAGGTACAGATAGGCAGAATAAAGCTCCTTGTTTACCTGCTGGTTCAGCAGCTGCGCAACTTTTGTCTCTAACATGACGTATCCCTCCAAGATTTTAGTTTTTCATCATTTTTTTCAGCGCAAGCTTGATAATATCCTCCAAGGTGTGGCTGTCCAGGTCCACGCCCTTCAAGGCCAGATTGATCTCCCCCTGGGAGTAGCCCAGCACCGCCAGCGCGGCGGAGGCCTCCGACAGCTTGTTTTCCGGGATGATCGTCACCCCGGTACCGCCGTAGCTCTCCATGCCGCCTCCGCCGATGGACTGGCCCTTGGCCAGCTTATCCTTCAGCTCCAGAATGATACGCTGGGCAATTTTCTTGCCCACCCCCTGGGCGGCGGTCAAGGCCCGCTCGTCCCCGGTGATGATGGACAGGGCCAGATTGGCCGGTGTGCTGGAGGACAGAATCCCCAGCGCCGCCTTGGGCCCTACGCCGGATACGGATATAAGCTGCTGGAACAGGTTGCGCTCCTCCAGGCTGGCGAAGCCGTACAGCTCCATCACATCCTCCCGCACGTTCAGAAACGTAAAGACCTTGCCCTTCTCCCCTTTTTTCAGGCTGGCCTGGGTAAAATTGGTGGTCCGGCAGGCGTACCCCACGCCGCCGCAGTCGATCACGACCAAATACGGCTCGATGTGGGCTACCGTTCCGTTCAGGTAGTAAAACATAAAAATCCCTCTATCTTGTCTGGTAGTGGCTGGGGTCAAAGACCCGCTCCGTATTCAACAGGCTGGTGGCCGCACGGCTGTGGCAGATGGCGATTGCCAGCGCGTCCGCCGCGTCGTCCGGCCTTGGAAGATGCTTCATCTTCAACAGCCGCTGGGTCATTTTCATCACCTGGAGCTTCTGCGCCCCGCCGTAGCCCGCCACCGCCTGCTTCACCTGCATGGGGGTGTACTCGAAGATGGGCAGGCCAAGCTTCTGGGCGGACAGCAGAATCACCCCCCGTCCATGGGCAACCGCGATGCCGGTGGTGATGTTTTTGGTAAAAAACAGCTCCTCCACCGCCATTTCGTCCGGCTGAAACTGCCGGATCAGCGCGTCCATGTCCTCGGAAATTTGCAGCAGCCGGTTCGCCAGGGGCAGACCCGCCGGAGTGGTAATCACGCCGTACTGCTTCAAAATGTTCTGTCCCCGCCTGGCCTCGATCACTCCGAAGCCGATGGTCGCAATTCCGGGATCGACGCCCAGAATAATCATGACAGCTGGACGGGGTGTCCCCGCAGGTAGTCGGCGGCGGGCATCCGGCGGCTTCCAGGGGCCTGAATCTCTGTCAAGTACAATACCTTGCCATCTCCACAGGCCACTGCAATGCCAGATTTGCCCGCTTCCAAAATACTCCCAGGCGCTTTGGAGGTCTCCCCGCCCATCTGGGACGCAAACACTTTTATGGTCTGTCCCGGCAAGAGATCGGTCGAGGCGGCGGGCCAGGGAATCAGCGCCCGAATCTGATTATGGATGGTCCAGGCGCTTTTGCCCCAGTCGATGGGCGACAGCGACCGGGACAGCATCGGCGCATAACTCACCTGCTCCGGGTCCTGGGGAATCCGGGGCGCGGTCCCGGACTCCAGGGCTGAGACGGCCTTTAACAGCAAATCTCCGCCCATTTGGGCCAAGCGGCTATAAAGTGTTTCTACTGTCTCGTCCTTGTCAATACTGGTTTTTTCCTGCATAATAATGTCGCCCGCGTCCAGCTCGGAGACCATGTGCATGATGGTCACGCCTGTCTCCTCCTCGCCGTTGAGCATAGCCCAGTGGATGGGGGCCGCCCCCCGGTACTTGGGCAGCAGGGACGAATGGACGTTGATACAGCCCAGTCTGGGAAACTCCAGAATCGCGTCGGGCAGAATCCGTCCGTAAGCCGCCACCACGATCAGCTCCGGGGCCAGCTCCCGAATCTGCTCTAAGGCCGTTCCGTCCCGCAGCTTCTCCGGCTGATAGACGAGGAGCTCCAGCTCCTGGGCCTTCTGCTTCACCGGAGGAGCCACCAGCTTCATGCCGCGGTTCTTAGGCTTGTCGGGCTGGGTGAACACACCGCAGACCTCATAGCCCGCCCGGACCAGCGCTTCCAGAGAGGGGACGGCAAAATCGGGAGTGCCCATGAACAACACTCTCATGCCTC
>CAJTOE010000174.1 GCA_910577805.1 uncultured Oscillospiraceae bacterium
CACCATGTAGACGGTCATATCCCGGTCCACCAGCTCCGCCCCCCGCTCTCTGGACAGGGGCAGGAGGTCCGTCCCCGAATAGCCCAGCTCCGCCAGACCGTCCAGCGTCATGGAGCTGTCCGGCATGGGGTACTCGTCCAGGGAGGTCTCCGGCAGGATCGTGTCCGCCTGTTCCGGGGGCGCGGGGACAGCGGGGGCTGACTGCTCCGGCGGGCTGGGTGGTTCAAAGTCCGGCTGGCGCACGTCCCGCATGGTGATGATCCCGGCCTCCAGCCCAGCCACTACGCGCTGGCACTCGTCCACGGTCCCTACAAAAACTACATTGAAGGGGTATAACTGGCCGTTCCGTCTATGGTAGGTCTGGACCGCGCTGCGGTCAACGGCGCTGTCAACGCCAAAAACAGGCTGAACCTTACAGATGAGGGCCGCGTCCCACTGGTCGCTCAATTTCTCCAGCCGGTCCCGGAGAACGGCGGTTTCGGGCCGCTCGGTATGCTGGGCGGCATCGTTCAAAATACTGCGGAAACCATTAAAAGAGCCGTTCAGCATGGAGGGCAGCAGGGCCTCCGCCATGTTCTCTTTCTCCCGCAGTTCGACATTGTTTGGCAGGGGAATCAGACGGGCCTCCTGCAATTCCGCCAGATAGCCGCACAGGTCGGAGACAAACTTCTCCGGGGTGTCGGTCAGCTCCGCCGCTGGCGCGGTCCGCTCCTGGACCAGCCCATCCAGCCGTTCCAGCATGGCCTTGGCGGTCATCAGGCTGTTATGCTCCACAAGATAGGTCAGCGGGCCGCGAACGCCGTCAAAATAGCCGGTCTGCATTTCCGTCACAAGGTCGGCTATGGACTGCTCCCTGGGGTCCAGCGTGAAGGGACGCTCCAGAATCCCCGTCTGATGGAGCTGGTCCATATAGTCGTACAAATCGGCGGCAAACTGTTCCAGCGTATCGGGTCCGGCCTGCTCCGGCTGGGCGGTGAGGTCAATGCCCCGCTCCTTGCAAATCTCGGCAAAGTGCCTGTCGATGGTGTTGATAAGGCCGCTGACGGTCTTGGTGATGGTCTCCAGGCTGGCTTTCAGCTCCGGCAGGGACTTGTCCCTGCTCCATCCGGCGATATAGCCCATAGAGTTGGCGCTGGTGTCGATGCCGTAATACTGGCAGACGGCGAAGGACACGCTCTCGGCCTCCACCTCCATGGTGTTCTTGTCCTTGGCCTTGGGCGGGTCCGCGTTCCCCGCAGCGGCGGAGAGACGGTCCTTCTCCCGGTCATGGAGGACCGCGTGGCCGATCTCATGGACGGTGGCGCACACCGTCTGCACCTGGCTCATGCCCTCCCGGATGGAGATGGTCTGCTTGGTGAAGCTGCACACGCCGTCTGTATCAGGGGCCAGGGCCGCAAAGGAGATGGGCATGGGAGACGTGCGCCGCAGGGCCTCCATAAACGCCTCGTACTGCTGCACATCGCCGGTCAGGCCGGTGGCGAGGCTGGGGAGCGGCTTGCCCTCCGTCTGGTCGGCGGTAAAGACCTTAACCGGCTTGAACAGAGGGATTTCCACGGTCTTTTCATCCATGATGATGTTGCCGTCCCCGTCCAGCACCGGGGCCTTGGTGTCCGGGTCCAGCCGCATTTCCTCGATTTTCTTTTTCAGCGGCGTGGGGGCGATGATGGTCAGCCCCTTCTCGCCCTTTTTCACATGCCGCCCGAACTGCTTCCACTTGTTGAACCCGGCGGCGGGCATGGAGGCGTGGGGCCGCTGCATGTGAATGAGGATGGTGTTATTGACGGAATAGCTGTGAAAGCGGGACATGGTGCGGAGATAGTCAAAATACCGCTCACTTTGGAACAGGTCCTGGATATTCTGTTCAATGCTTGAAACAATTTCCTTGACCCGTTCCCGGTTGCTGGGCTTCTGGTCAGCCATGACAGATCAACTCCTTTCTGTGGGATGTAACGGTTTAGGACCGCGTTTCAGAGGGTCCGGGGGAAAAGATACGGGCGCTCCCGGACCAGGGCCGGAAACGCCCGGAAACAGCAGGGTTTTCGGGGGCCTAAAGCGTTACAGTTACCCCCTGTGGCGGCGCACCCGGTCGCGGGTCTTTCTCCGCCGCTCCTTTTGGGCGCAGGGGCCGCAGTACAAGGCCCGGTTGCCTTTGGCGAGGAAGCGCCCGCCGCAGACGGCACACCGCTTCCAGCTGTGGATGCCGCCCAGGACCTCCGCGCACAGCTCCCGGTCGGTGGGGAGGACGGCGGCGCGGAAGTATTTGCAGATCAGGGTGGGAGAAATGAGCTGGGGACAGGGGCAGGGGCCGCCGTCGTCCAGGGGCAGGCAGTTTCCCCCGTCATAATTGGCGCACAGATGGCGGATGAGCTTTCTGGTCCGCCGGAATTGGTCCTCGCTCATGCGGCGCAGCTCACTCATGGCCGAACACCAGCTTATAATTTGTCCGCTCCCCATCGTCCTCCAGAATGACCGTGGCATCATAGGTCTTTCCGGTTTTCTCGGACCAGCAGCCGGTGAGCTTCACCCGTCCCGCTTTCAGCAGTGAGGCGGCGACGGATTTTGTCAGCTGTTTCTTCTTGGCGGAGAAGAATTTGCTGTCTTTCCAGAGGACGAAGCGGCAGTCCCGGTTCTCGCAGAAAAAGCCCTTCTTGCTCTCGGTGACAGCGCCGCCGCACCGGGGGCAGGGGCCGACGGCCTCCCGGTCCGGGGGAAACAGGACCTCCCAGCCGGAGACCGGCTGATAGTCCCGGACCAGATCGCGGACCAGGGCGGTGATGCCGTCCATGAAGTCCTCCGGGGCCAGCGTCCCCCGCTCCACCTCGCCCAGCCGCTGCTCCCATTCAGCGGTCAGCAGGGGGGATTGCAGGGCCTCCGGCAGAACGGTGACGAGGGAGCCGCCCGCCTGGGTGGGAATAAGGTTGGTGATTTTCTTTGCTTTTTTCCGTTCCACCAGCCCGGAGGCCACCAGCTTCTCCAAAATAGCGGCGCGGGTGGCGGGGGTCCCAATACCGCGCCGTTCCGCGTCCTCCGGCATATCTCCGGCCCCGGCGGTCTCCATGCTGGCGAGGATGGAATCCTCCGTGAAATGCTTGGGCGGGGCCGTCTTGCCGGTCTTGACCCGGACTGCCTCCACCGGCAGCGTCATCCCCTCTGTCAGCCCGTCCGGGAGGGCCGCATCCTGGGGCAGCTCGGCATAGGCCCGCCAGCCCGCGTCCAGCAGGACCTTCCCCTTGGCGGAGAAGCTGTGACCGGCGCACTCCACCACCACGGCGGTCTCCGCATACCAATAGGGCGGGCAGACCGCCCGGAGCAGGGCCAGGGACACCAGCCGCAAGACCTCCCGCTCTCCCAGGGGCAGGGCGGAGAGGTCGGCGGCAGCGGCGCTTCTGGTGGGGACAACGGCGTGGTGGTCCGTGACTTTCCCACTGTTGCAGACCTGGGAGGCCAGCACCTCCCCCGGCGCGTCCAGGCCACAGACTACAGCGGCGGCGGAGACCAGAGCGGGGACGGTGTTCTCCATATCGTCCGTCAAAAACCGGCTGTCCGTCCGGGGGTAGGTACACAGCTTCTTCTCATAGAGGGCCTGGAGATAGTCCAGGGTCTGTTGGGCGGTATAGCCCAGGGCGCGGTTGGCCTCCCGTTGGAGGGTGGTCAGGTCATAGAGGGCCGGGGGCTTCTCGGACTTCTCCCGGCGTTCCGCCGTCTGGATGGAGACGGTGTTTCCCTCGCAGGAGGCGGCGAGGGCGGAAGCGTCCTTCTTGACGCTGATCCGCTCCCCCGTGACGGTCATGCCGCCGCAGTCCAGCTCCACCGTGTAGAACGGTTCCAGGGCAAAGGCGGCGATCTCCGCCTCCCGCTGTACAATGAGCGCCAGCGTGGGGGACATCACCCGCCCGATGTTCAGCGTCCGGTTATACAGCAGGGAAAACAGCCGGGTGGCGTTGATGCCCACCAGCCAATCCGCCTTTTGTCGGCACAGGGCCGCTTGGTGGAGGCCGTCATAATCCCTGCCGGAGCGAAGGTTGGAGAAGCCCTCCCGGATGGCCCCGTCCTCTATGCTGGAAATCCACAGCCGCTTCATGGGCTTGGTGCATCCGGCCAGATGGTAGGCGGTACGGAAAATCAGTTCCCCCTCCCGGCCAGCGTCGCAGGCGTTCACCACCTCGGACACGTCCTCCCGGCGCAGCAGGGTCCGCAGGGTGTCGAACTGGCCTCGCTTGTCCTGGCCGACGTTGAAGCGCCAGTTTTCCGGCAGGATGGGCAAATCCTCCCGCCGCCACTTGCCGTACCGGGGGTCGTACACCGCAGGCTCGGCCAGCTCCGCCAGATACCCCACGCACCAGCTCACCAGCCAGCCCGCGCCCTCCATGTGGCCCTCCTTCCGGGCCGTGGCCCCCAGCACCTTGGCAATGCTCATGGCAACCGACGGCTTCTCCGCAATCACCAGCTGATACATAAGAATCACTCCCTTCTAAACAGGGAGCGGCCTCGATTCCTGTCGAAGCCGCTCGAAAATTATGGATTGTTTTAGATAAAAGGATGGAGTACAATAGAAGGACAAACATATTGCGAGGTGTCTTATGAAAAAATTTGTGCTGTACCGCTCGTTAAAGGGCGGAAAAATTGACCGGGATTTAGGCAAACATGAGCTGGTCGGCGTTGAGTACGGCGAGGACATCGACGCTGTGACCGATACATTGATCGACGTGGTATGCGATGACCTCGCCGGACTTCCAGAGTATGAGCATTGCGAAACCTGGGCCTATGCCCCGGAAGAAATGGAAGATTTTCGCCGCACAAAGCGGTATCAATACTATATGGGCGGCGTTGTGTCCCCTCCCAACGCAAAGGAAAATATCCTCTATGAGTACGGCATCATTGAGACGGAGAGCGGCAGATAACCGTCATACCGGCTGATCTCTCACACCCCGGTAGCAGGGCAGGACGCAGCCCTCGCCATACCGCCTGCACCCGTGGCAGGGGTGGCCCTCCGGGGGCTGGGGCGGGGGCCGGTCCCGCTGGGCGCGGGGGATCTGCATCATCACACGCTCCATGGGGCGATCCGTGAAG
>CAJTOE010000175.1 GCA_910577805.1 uncultured Oscillospiraceae bacterium
GGGGATGGAAACGGTTCAGCTGGCAAAGCAGGCCAACTCCGCCGCCCGCCTCGTCTGGTTCTCCCAGCAGGACTACGCCCTATACGCCTTTGACCTGCGGCTCACCTTCTTCGGCCTGCTGCCGGTCAGCCGCAGTAAAGCGGCCTCCGCACTTAGGGCCTGCTGGTATGAGCGGGAGTTTCCCCCCGGCATATCCAGTTTATCACAGATTACACTCTCTCCGCAACAGCGAATCAGTGTAATGGGCAATAAAAAAACGCCCTCAACAGGCGTTATCCAGGCGTGATATTCAGTTACGCATAAAGTGTACTTTTTGCAAAACAGGAGGACATTCACATGAAGCGATTTTTCAGCATTCTCACCGCCCTGGCCCTGTGCCTGAACCTTTGCCCTGCCTGGGCGTTTGCGGCGGAACCGGACCCCGCCCTTTGTAAGCACCACCCGGCGCATACCGAGGACTGCGGCTTCATCGCCCCCAGCGAGGGCCAGCCCTGCGGCCACCAGCACACAGCGGAGTGCTATACCCAGGGGGGACTCCCCCATCCGGACGGTGGAAATGATTATGAGATCAGCGCGGACACGGAGAACCCGCTGGACTGCCGGCACAGCCATGACAGCGAGTGCGGCTATGTCCCGGCGAACCCCGGCCAGCCCTGCGGCTTTGTCTGCCGCCTCTGCCCCATTGAGGACTTGATCGCCGCCCTGCCGAACAGCGTGACGGAGGGCAACGCGGACGATGTGCGGGCACAGCTTGACCATATCCTCGACCTTTACCGGGAACTGGACGAGGACGAACAGGAGGAGATCAACCTCTCCCGCATCTATGCGCTGCAAGGGGCGCTGGACGCGGCCAACGACCCCATGCCCCTGGCGGCGGGTACGGTAAACAAGTTTTTGAATTTCTGCACAGAATACAGCTCAACCATTTCTCCCGCTGAAGGAAGCGGTTACAAGTGGGACGACGCGACCAAAACCCTGACGCTGACGGATTTCCATCAGGTTGTATCAGTGGGTTTCGGAATCGTCCTGCCGGATGGCTCCACCCTGGTCCTGGAGGGTGAAAACACCATTCAATTGGGTGATAATCCACAGAGAGGAGTGGACTGTTACGGCAGTCTGGCCCTGGCGGGAGACGGTGCGCTGACCGTCACCTCCACGCCCGAGTATGGCGCGATCAGTGCAAGAGGGAGAACTGCAACACTGACCTTTGACAATTATATTTGCAAGGACCTCAGCTATAAAGGGATGGAGTATACAACACAGAAGACTGTACTCCAATGTCTGACGGACAAGGACAAGAACATTCTGTCTTCTGTGGTTCCTGCCGCCCGGATTGAACAACAGGGCCGAAATCCCTTCTGCGTGGCTGTTTGGGCCAACGCATTCAGCGCAGAGTATTCCGGGGCGGACGTTACCCTCCTGCGGGACGTGTCCAACTCGGGGCAGATCACAGTCAACGGCGATTTCCGGTTTGACACAGACGGACACAGTATTACTTTTAATAGCGGTATCGGAGGCGGCCGTTTTGTGGTTAAGGGAGGCACGTTCCAGGTAAACGGCAGTCTGACCTCCGACGAGTGCCTGTTTGATGTGCGGGGCGGTACGCTTGTTCTGGAGAAGGGCGATTTTACTGCCGGGATATGTGTGGCGTTGGTGGGCGGAAAGCTGGAGATTCCGGAGGGAGCACCGGTTACGCTGAGCGCGGAAAAAGAAAGATTCAGCGGTGTTTCGGCGAATAATGCCGGTTCGGCTTTGAGTGTTCAAAGCGGCAGCGCCGCGCTCTGCGGAGGCTCCTTTGAAGGGAATGGGCATGCCATCTATGGAGGACCAACTTCTTCCAACGGCATCAAACTGGACACGCTGCTGGCGCAGGGTTACCGCTATTCCTGGGACGGTAAACCACAGAATTTGAGCGGGAAAACATATTTCAACAATACTCAAGTCATCTTTGGCAGCGAAATAATCGATGCTCCTCTCCTGGTGGAAAAATGCACGGAGCATAAGGTAGTATCCTGGACGCAAACAGATACCGGCCACTGGCAGACTTGCATCTATTGCAAGACGAAAACGTCTGAGGGGCCCCACGTCTATAGCGGAGAGGACCCCACCTGTACCGTCTGCGGCTATTCAAACGTCCACACGCATACCTTCAGCGCGTGGGATACCAAAGACGAGGATGGGGACCGGACTTTAACGCGCACCTGTAATGACTGCGGATATAAGCAAATGATCACATACACGCCGGTAATCTCAGTGCCGTATAACCATACTGGAACAGTTTCGCTGGAACAAAAAATCGAGACAGTGGGAATTGATAGTTTGACGTATAAGTGGGAGAATTATAATAATAGTATAAATTCGTGGTTGATGGTTTTCACGTCATCTTTTACCCCGCCAGCCGCAGGGCAGAGCCAAAAATATAGAGCTACCATTACGACTTCCGGTTTTGAAGACGTGCCGAAACTGGAATTTACGCTCACCAGAGAACTGTGCCATCATGAGAATATGGCTTGGACGCAGGTTGACAGCAGCAGCCACAAAGGCACTTGCCCGGATTGCAGCGAGGAAGTCACAGCCGCCCACACCTTTGACGAAAACGGCAACTGCGTCTGCGGGGCCACGTTGGCGGTCACGCTGACCAATGCGGAGGGGCTGATTTACAAAGGCGACGAACATAAACCCGGTGTCTCCGTTGCCGTGAATGACAAAACGCTGACGGAGAACACCGATTATACGGTTTCCTATACGGGCAACATCAACGCCGGGGAAAATACGGCAACGGTCACTGTCACTGGCACGGACACAGGCTGGACAGTCACAAAGACCTTCTCCATCGGCAAGGCCACGCCCACGATCACATGGGGCAGCACGACCCAGGAGCTGACCTACACCGGCGATCCAGCGGCGATTACCGCCCCCACGGTGACGTTGGTGAACAATGAACAATTTGCGGGTACGATCAGCTATTCCTACCAAAAGCAGGGCGAGACTGCTTATAAAGACGATCTTCCTACTGATACGGGAACCTACACGATCAAGGCCCATGTGGTTGCGGCGGGCAACTATACCGCCGCCGACAGCGGCGAAATGACGCTGACCATTAACCCGTCCCCGGTGACGTTGACATTCAACGACCAAACCATCACCTACGGCGGCACACCGACAGGGGCCACCGCGAACCCCGCCAGCGCAGATATAAAATACTCCTACATCACCAGCGCGGGAGGCGAGCCGATCTCCGGCTGGCCCACGAACGCGGGAACCTACACCGTCACCGCCAAGGTTGAAGCCACCGGCAACTATGGGGAGGCCACCGCCACCGCGCAGTTGACCATCAACAAGGCCCCTCTGACCATTGCCAGCGCGACAGTGGCCTCCAAGCCCTACGATGCCGCCAAGACGGCCACCGTGTCTGGCGTGACCTTCACCGGGCTGGTGAACGGCGAGACGCTGGCCCCCGGCGAGGACTATACCGCCAGCGGCGAATTTGCGGATGCAAACGCTGGGACAGGTAAGAGCGTCACCATCACCGTGGTCCTCACCAGCGCCAAGGCGAACAATTACAATCTCACCAACAGCTCGGTAAATGCCACCGGCACGATCACCAAGGCCGACAGCTCCATCACCAAGGTACCCACCGCCGCCGGGATCACCTACGGGCAGGCGCTGAGCGACAGCGCCCTGACGAACGGCGAGGGCAGCGTTGCGGGAGCGTTCACCTGGACGGACGGCACGATCAAATCCAATGCCGGGACAGCGCAATTTTCTGTGACCTTCACTCCGAATGACACGAATTACAACACCGCCACAGCGGATGTGTCCGTAACCGTTGCCAAGGCTACGCCCACCCTGACCGCGCCCACGGCTTCGGCTATCGAATACGGGCAGAAGCTGTCCGACAGCGCCCTGACGGGCGGCACAGCGGCAAACCCCAACGGGAGCGCCGCCGTTGCCGGAAGCTGGGGCTGGGTCAACGAGGACACGCGGCCCACGGCAACCGGGACTTTCCCCGTGGCATTTGTCCCCATTGATACGGGGAACTACAATACCCCGGCGAATGTTGATACCAGTGTCACCGTGAAGCCCACCGAGCCGAAAATCACCCTGACCGCCACCCCCGCCCAGCAGATTGCAGGGGGGAAAGTCACTGTGGACTGCACGGTGAAAAATCCCCATGACGCCGCGTTTTATGACAGCCTCCCCGATGCCAGCCTTACTTATCGGATCGGGAGCGGGGCGGAACAGGCTCTGACGGGCGATGGCTTCAATATCCCGGCTGGAACGGCAGTAGGCACAGTTATCACCATCACCGCCAGCACCGCCGCCGTGGACGGCAAGTACACCGCCGCCACCAGGACGGCCACCGCGACCGTCACCGACAAAACCTTTGTGACGATCTCCGGCGTGAGGGCGCAGGACGGCATCTACAATGGCGGCACACACAACGGCTATACCGGCACACCCACGGCCTCGCCGTATAGCGGCGACTTCACTTACAACTACGCAAAAGCGGACGGCACGGCTCTCAGCGGTCCGCCCACCAATGCGGGGGATTATACCGTAACTATTTCCCTTGCGGATACAAGTACCTACATCGGGAGTTTGTCCCTGGACTTCACCATCAGCAAGGCCAGCATCACCATCAAAGCGAACGATCAGCAGGCCAATGTAGGCAGCGCGAGGCCCTCCCTGACCTACACCGCGTCCGGCCTTGCCAGCGGGGATACTCTGGCCGCAGAACCCACCCTGACCTGTGACGCGGATATGAACAAGGCAGGCCGGTACACCATCACAGCCAGCGGCGGGACTGTTCCCAGCGGCGGCAATTACAACCCGGTCATCACTTATCTACCGGGGACGCTGACCGTTACCGATCCGACAGTCCACGTCACCAGCGTCACGCTGAACAAGACCAGCATGGCCCTGGCCGTGGGCAGCTCGGAGCGGCTGACCGCCACCGTTTCCCCCAGCAATGCCACCAATATGACCGTGACCTGGACCTCCAGCAAC
>CAJTOE010000176.1 GCA_910577805.1 uncultured Oscillospiraceae bacterium
ACTGCGGAGTAGCTTCGATAGACGCACCGATAAGCCTTCCCCCTTGACGGGGGAAGGTGGCACGGCGAAGCCGTGACGGATGAGGGTGAACCCCCACACGCCACATGAAGGAGGAACACAATATGGAACAGGGAAAGAGCATCCGCCCCCAGGCGGAGGTGCGCTACGCGGCGGAACTGGCCGCGCTGGCCGCAGAGGACACCGATAACCGTAAGCCCCTGGGCTGGAAGCTGAGTCCCAGGGCCGTCCGGGATTTTATCCTGGGCCGGAAAAAGCCCCTGGTGTACCAGGGCCAGGAGATTTTTGTGAACAAGAAATACCTGGGCAACGACGCGCTGGTGGAGCGGTGCATTATCACCCTCACCGGCAGCCGGGGCCTGATGCTGGTGGGAGAGCCGGGCACCGCGAAAACCATGCTGTCCGAGCTGCTGTCCGCCGCCATCTGCGGCGTGAGCACCAACACCATCCAGGGCACCGCCGGCACCACCGAGGACATGATTAAATACAGCTGGAATTACGCCCTGCTGCTCTCCCAGGGGCCAAGCCGCCAGGCTCTGGTGCCCGCCCCGCTCCACGTGGGGATGGAACGGGGCATCCTGACCCGCTTTGAGGAGATCACCCGCACCCCCGCCGAAATTCAGGACAGTTTAATCAGCGTCATGAGCGACAAAATCCTGAACATCCCGGAGCTGGGGGAGGATGGCCTGCTGCTGGCCCGGCCCGGCTTCAACGTCATCGGCACCGCCAACACCAGGGACAAGGGCGTCAACGAGATGTCCAGCGCCCTGAAGCGCCGCTTCAACTTTGAGACTGTCCGCCCGGTGGGGGATGTGAAGCTGGAAAAGCAGATCATCCTGCGGGAGGCCGGGGCCATGGCCCGGAACGCCGGGGTGGAGATGCCCCCGGACGAGGACGCGGCGGAGCTGCTTGCCGCCACCTTCCACGAGCTGCGGGAGGGGGTGTCCTCCCTGGGCCACCGCATCGACAAGCCCGCCGCCGTCATGAGTACCGCCGAGGCAGTATCCGTCTATTACCAGACCATGATGGGGGCCTATTACTACGGCACCGGGACCATAGACGTCCGCGCCCTGACCGCCAACCTCACCGGAGCCCTGGGCCAGGAGCCGGGGGAGGACCTGGAGCGGCTGCGGGGCTACTTCTCCACCGTGGTGCGGGACAAGGCGGAGAAGCTGGGCGGCGTCTGGAAGGCCTACTATCAGGCCAGGAGCGCCCTGAAATGACCATACCCTTTGATTTGACCGCCCCCTGCCTCTACTTCCCCGTCCGGCACCACAGCCCCGCCTGCTCCCTCCACCTGGAACGGACCCTGGAGGCCTACCAGCCGGACTGCGTCCTGGTGGAGGGGCCGGAGAACGCCGGTCATCTGCTCCCCCTGCTCAAGCGCCCGGAGTCCAGGCCGCCTCTGGCCCTCTATTACGCCCTCCGGGACGAAAAGGGCCTGCTGGGAGAGCCGGAGGAGGTCTATAAGTGCTACTACCCCTTCCTGGAATGCTCTCCGGAGCTGGTGGCCCTGCGCTGGGCGGAGCGCGCCGGGGCGGAGGGCCGGTTCATTGACCTGTCCTACGGGCAGATTCTGCTCTCCTGCGCCCAGGACCGGGGCTTGCGCCGTCCGGGGGAGCGCCGCTCCTACCAGGACGAGGGCCGCTTCAGCCACGGGGAATTTCTGGAGCGTTTATGCGAACGGACCGGACTGCGTTCCTACAGCGAGTTCTGGGAAAAATATTTCGAGGTCAACGGCCTGACTATGGACACAGCGGACTTTGTCCATCAGATGCACACCTACTGCACCCTGGCCCGGGAGACCACCCCGCCCCAGGAGCTGGAGGAGGACGGCACCCTGGCCCGTGAGGCCCATATGGCTCAAGCCATCTCCGCCGCCTGCCAGACCCACAGCCGGGTACTGGTGGTCACCGGCGGCTTCCACACCTGGGGCCTGCTCCACCCCGTCGAGGTTCCCCCGCCTTCAGAGCAGTTCCCCGACGGCACGGAGCAGGTCTACCCCATGGTCTACTCCATGGAGGCCGCCGACGCCCTCAGCGGCTACGCCAGCGGAATGCCCGCACCGGGCTTTTACCACCGGGTCTGGGAGAAGCTCCACGGGGAGGAGGCGGACCAGGCTTACAGCCAGAGCGTGCTGGAGCTGCTGGCCGCCGCGGGCCGGAAGCTGCGCCACAAGGGCGAGGCCCTGTCCGTAGCCGACGAGACCTGCGCCCTGGATATGGCCAGAGGGTTAGCACGGCTCCGGGGCAAGGCCCAGCCGGGTCTTTATGAATTGCAGGACGGGGTCCTCAGCGCCTTTGTGAAGGGCGAGACCACCGCCGCCTCCTGCCTGCCCCTGGAGGTCCTGCGCTCCCTCACCACCGGGGACCAGGTGGGCGTGCTCCCCGACGACGCGCTGATCCCCCCGCTGGCCTCGGACTTTCAGGCCCAGTGTACCCGCCTGGGTCTGAGCCTGAAAACCGCCCAGCGCCAGCAGAGCACTTTGAGCATTTTCTCCTCCCCCAAGCACCGGGAGGTCAGCCGCTTTTTCCACCGGACCGTTTTTTTGGACTGCGGCTTTGCTACTTTAAGCAAGGGGCCTGATTTGGTCAACCAGAAGAACCGCAGTCTGATCCGGGAGCTGTGGATCTGGCGCTGGAGCGGCAGCGTCATGGCCGCGCTGGTGGACCAGTCCGTGTCCGGCGGCACGGTGGAGGAGGCCTGCACCCTGCTGCTGGAGCGCAAAATGGCCCAGACCAGTCTGGTGGGAGATGGGGCCAAGCTGCTGGTGAGCGGATTTCTCATGGGCCTGGAGGACAGGAACGGGACGCTGCACACCAAGCTCCGGGAGCTGGCGGCGGGGGACGGCGACTTTTTCTCCCTGGCCCGCGCCTGCGCACACCTGAACACGCTGCTGGAGATGGGCCGGCTCTACCAGCAGACCGATAGCTATGATTACGCCGGTCTGCTGGACCAGTGCTTCGGCCGGGTGCTGACCCTGCTGCCCTCCATGGCGGCGGTGAAGGACGCCCAGTTTATCGACTGCCTGTCCCTGACGACCCAGCTCTACCAGCTCTCCGGACGGCCCGCCTTTGCCTCCCGCCGCGCCGGTCTGCTCTCCGCCCTGACGCGGATGCTGGCGGACCCGGACCTCCATCCGGGCCTGCACGGGGGCATTCTGGGCCTGCTCTACGGGGACGACCCGGCCTGGCGGGAGGAGATCGAGGCCGCCTGCGGCGGCTACCTCCGGGGGACGCGGGAACGGATGCTCCAATCCGCCGCCTTCCTGCGGGGCCTGTTTTCCACCGCACGGGACCTGGTGCTGGTCAGCCGGGAATTCCTGCCCGCTCTGGACCACCTGCTCTCCCGGCTGGATGAGGAGGATTTTTTGGCCCTGCTGCCGGAGCTTCGCCTGGCGTTTCGCTACTTCACCCCCATGGAGGCCGCCCGCATCGCCCGGAAGGCGGCGGGGCTGCACGGGGTTGCGGTGGAGCAGCTGCGCCGTCCGGCGGGCCAGCCGGGGCAGTACGCTTATGGAGAAGCATTGGACGCATGGGCCGCTGCGCGGCTGTAAGGAGGTTTTGTTCCTATGACCCAAGGCGCGATTTTAGAGCGCTGGCGGCTGGTGCTGGGGGAACCGGCCCAGTCCGCCATGCCGCTGTCCGGCCGTCAGGCGTTGGAGATGGACCAGGTGCTGGACTTCCTCTACCGCCGGGAGGCCGGTCAGGATGAATACCAGGATACCGGCGGCACCGGGGAGAGCCAGCTGACCATTCCGGAGTGGCTCCACCGGGTCCGGACCCTGTTTCCCCAGAAAACGGCCCAGGTGCTGGAGCGCCACGCCCTGGACCGGTATCAGATGCAGGAGCTGCTGACCGACCCGGAGATTCTGGAGCGCATGGAGCCAAATCAGGCCCTTCTGGAGACGATTTTGAGCCTGAAACCCCAGATGAGCGGCCCGGTGCTGGCGGTGGCCCGCCGGATCGCCGCCAGAGTCGCCGAGGAGTTGACGCGGAGGATGCAGCTGGACTTCCGCAAGTCCCTGCTGGGACGGCTGCGGCGGGATCTGAGCAGTCCCGTGCCCTCCATGCGCAACCTGGACGTGAAAAAGACCATCCGCCGGAACCTGAGCCACTACGATTTGGAGAACCGCCGTCTGGTGCTGGAGCGGGTGTATTTCAGCGGCCGGGTGAAGCGGTACAACCAGTGGCGCATTATCATGGCGGTGGACGAGAGCGGGTCCATGGCCGACGCGGTGATACACAGCGCCGTGATGGCGGGGATTTTCAGCCGTATGCCCATGGTGGACACCCGGCTGGTGATTTTCGATACCCAGGTGGTGGACCTGAGCGACCACGCCGGAGACCCGGTGGAGACGCTGATGAGCGTCCAGCTGGGGGGCGGCACCGACATCGCCAAGGCCATGAATTACTGTCAGTCCCTGATTACAACGCCCCACCGGACCATTGTGATCCTGGTGTCCGACCTGTGCGAGGGCGGTCCCGTTGCCAACCTGTACAAGGTCTGCGGGGACATCCTGGAGAGCGGCGCAAAGCTCACCGCCCTCACCGCCCTGGACCGGAACGCCAACCCCATGTACAACCGCACCGTTGCCTCTGTGCTGGCGGGGATGGGAGCCTTTGTGGGCGCCCTGACCCCGGAGCAGCTGGGAAATTACATCGGCGCGATCATGCAGTAGGAGGGATTTGCTTTGTTTGCTGAACTGCACGCCGCCCTCCGGCAGGCGGATGAGGACTATTTGATTGGTCTGAGCAACAAGGGCACCGTGAAGCGGGCCAAAAAAGATCTGGAGGGGCTGACCCCCGCCGCCCAGGAGGAGGACCAGGCCGTCCAGGTCCGGCTGGGGGAGGAGGTCTGCACCATCCGCGCCCCCCTGGGGGACAGTTTATGCACCTGCCCCGCGCCGGGGATGTGCCGCCACCGGATCGCCGCCATTTTGTGGCTGAAACGCCAGACGGACCAGGACGCCCC
>CAJTOE010000177.1 GCA_910577805.1 uncultured Oscillospiraceae bacterium
AGCGCCGATGTGCTGGGCCTGCTCAAGCGCACCAGCACGCAGTTCAACCAGACCATCGTGATGATCACCCACAACAACGAGATCGCACAGCTGGCCGACCGCATCGTGCGGATCGAGGACGGCAAAATCGTGGGCTGAGGGGGTGACAGTGATGACTTGGCCTTTTGAAAATGACACCAGCGCGGTGGAGAAGAAGCTGGTACGCCGCAGCATCAAAGCCGACAGACGCCGGAGCGTGTTTGTCATCCTGACTATCGCCCTGGCCGTCTGCCTGATGGGAACCCTCTGCTTTCTCTACTCCGCCCAGCAGCTGAAAACCCTGGACGGCATCCTGGGGCAGTATCAGGCCGGGTGCGGCGGGCTGACCCGGGAAGAGGTTGCCCGGCTGGTGGACGCCGGAAGATTTGAAAAGTGGGGTTGTAGCGTCGAGGCGGGAACCGCCCGCCATGAGGACGGCGTTTTGCAGGTCAGCTATGTCAGCCCGGAGATGATCGACCTGATGGGCTACGGCGAGATCACCGGGACCTATCCCCAGGCGGAGAACGAGCTGTGTGTGGAACGTGCCTTTTTCCGTTACTTTGGCCTGCCGGAAGAGGTCGGTCAGACGGTGGCCCTGGACCTGGGGGACGGCGAGAAGTCCTATACCGTCACAGGCATCCTGGAGGCGGAGAACGACAGCCGTATCTTCACGGTTTGGATTCCGGAAGCTGCGGTGAATGCAGAGAGTTCCTATGAGCTGCGGTTTCGCTTTGCCGAGAGCAAGGGCATGGGGCCGGACCAGCTTCGGGCGGACATTGAGCGGTTCTTCGCGGAAATGGGCATCCCGGAGGAGCGGACCTTTTTCAGCTCCAGCTACTTTGGCATGGTGGACCTCTATCTGGGGAACGGGATGGAGGTCTACGCCGCGGCGGTCCTGATTGCCGTGGTCTGCGCCATCGTGATCTACAACATTTTCTATATCTCTGTCATAGGCAAAATGCGGGAATATGGCCGGCTGAAGGTACTGGGGACCACGCCCAGGCAGTTGAAGCGGGTGGTCAAGCGGGAGCGGCGCTTCCTGACCGCTATCGCCATCCCCCTTGGGCTGATCTGTGCCGCTGTTATCGCGCTGATTGCAGTCCCCGGCTACTGGTCTTGGGGAGACAATATCCGCTCTGCGGTGGTGGTTTCCTTCCTGAACTATGGAACTGTCCTGATCGCCACCAGAAAACCCATGGCAATGGCGGGAAAGGTCTCCGCCATTGAGGCTATCCGCGCCACCGCCTATTCCCAGCAGCAGGGCCCCAGCGTTTCCAGGCAGCTCCACCGCCGCCTGACCATGCCCCGCCTGGCGCTGATGAACTTCTCCCGGAACCGGAAAAAGGCGTTTGTCACCACCCTCTCCCTGAGCCTGACCGGTATCCTGCTTCTCTGCGTTTCCGCCTACGCAAATTCAGTGGACGTAAAGGAAATGGCCCAGTCCCAGTTCGGGGACCGGAGCCAGTATCTGCTGCAATATGAGGACTTCGCGGGCCGGGAATTTGTGGAGATGCAGAAGGAGAATCCTCTGGGCCAAACTCTGCGGGAGGAGCTGGCCGCCCTTCCCGGCGTGGATTATGTCACGGCCTACAGCCTGACCTGCGTGGAGATTCCCGCCATCAGCGCCATTCCGGGCAACAGCGAACATGAGCCGTTTATTGTCAGAGGAATTTCTCCGGAGAATATGGCGGAGATGTACGAGGGCGGCGGGGTCCTGGAGGGAACTGCGGACTACCGGCAGCTGCTGGACGGGGACGGCATCCTGGTCTGTCCCGCTGGCAGCGCGCTGAAGGAAATCTATCGGACCGGCTATCAGGTTGGGGATAGCATTACCGTTTCCTGCTACAACGGGCAGACGAAAACCTATACGGTGATGGGCATTGTGCAGGATGTTCAGATCGGCAGCTCGACTCATTTCTTCATTCTGCCCGAGGAGGAGCTGTCCGCCCTCTATCCGGAAATTGCGGACTTCACCGGCTATGTCAACCTCCACACGGAGCAGGACAGCGATCAGCTGCGGCGGGCGGTGTTCAGCGCCGTGTCCGACCAGCGGGTGGCGGTCTCCGGCCTGGAGGACTTATCCGCCGAGCTGGAGCGCGGCCTGCGGGGAGAACTGGCAAGAGAC
The DNA here is from genome assembly GCA_910577805.1 of uncultured Oscillospiraceae bacterium. Classification (GTDB taxonomy): domain Bacteria; phylum Bacillota; class Clostridia; order Oscillospirales; family Oscillospiraceae; genus Lawsonibacter. Next base: position 2,144 of record CAJTOE010000177.1, read on the forward strand.
TACGGCATCCTGGTTTTTATCTTCGTCTTTTCCCTGATCAACCTCGCAAATACGCTCATTACCAATCTGCTCACCCGCCAGCAGGAGTTCGGTGTGTTCCAGTCCGTTGGCATGAGCGGCCGGCAGCTGTCCAACATGCTGTCCTTCGAGTGCCTGTACTATGTGGGGATCACGCTGCTGGTCACCCTGACGCTGGGAACGGCGTGCAGTCTGGCCGTGTGCCGGGTGTTTGACCGGATCGGTATGTTCGGAACGCTCACCTATCATTTTCCAGTGCTTCAGGTTCTGCTGTTCGGGGCTGCACTGCTCTTCGTACAGTCGGTGTTCTCCGTCTGCGCGGTTCGCTATACCAGACGGCTTTCTCTCGTAGAGCGGATTAAGGCGACAGACTGAAGGAGGTATTTTGTTATGACTTGGCCCTTTGAGAACGACACCGGCGCCATTGTGCAGAAGCTGGCAAAGCGGAGCCTCACCAGTGAGAAGCGCCGGAACCTGATGGTTGTGATTGCTGTTGCTCTGGCGGCGTTCCTGATCTCTTTTGCAGCGATTCTATCCGTTTCTGTGGCGCAGGTCCAGCGCAATCAGGTGGCCGACACCTACGAAGCAGTCTTCACCGGCGTTGACGCATCCGATGTGGCAGCCCTGAAAGACCTGCCGGAGTTTGCAAGGGTGGGCGAATACTACCTGCTGGGGCAAGAGCATTCGGAACAGGGCTACAACGCCTCCTATGTGTACTGCGACAGCGACATGATGTATATTGCCCGCAGCCAGATGGAACTGGTAAAAGGAAAACTCCCGGAGCAGATAAACGAAGTCGCTGTCAGCGAATATTTTCTCTCCACTTATGGTCTGGGCACCGGGATCGGTGAAGCGGTTCGATTGGACACCGAGAGTTTTTATGGCGACTATGTTGTGACCGGCATTCTGTCTGCCATGGGAGAAAAGGAAGCAAATACCTGCGCCATTGCCGTTTCCAAAGCATCCTTGACTCAGTGGGCCGGATTTGATCCCGCTGGGTATCGCGCCTATGTGCATTTTCAGAATGACGAGCAGCTTAGTCAGGAGGTCATGACCGCCTACTGCCAGGAAATTGCCGCCCGGTATGGCCTCCCCCGTGTTGGCATGAACAACAGCTACTTTGCCTATACTTCCAAGTCCATCGACTTCGCTACCATCGGCGGCATCGCGGCCCTGGTGCTGATTGGCGGCTATGTGGTCATCCAGAGTATTTTCCGAATTTCTATCCAGGATAAGATCCAGAGCTATGGGCAGCTCCGCACCATCGGGGCAACGCCCAAACAGATCCGGCGCATCGTAAAAAGGGAGAGCCGCCGGTTGGGCGGCACTGGAATCCTGCTTGGTGTTTTGCTGGGCGTTCTCGGCGGCCTGCTTCTGTTCCCCAAGGGCTTCCACGGGGCCTACTATGGGTTATCCGTGCTTCTGACCGTCCTGGCCTGCTGGTTTATGGTGTCCATCTCCATCCACAGACCGGTGAAAATCGCCGCCGGTATCTCGCCGCTGGAGGCGGTGCATTTTTCCGCCGGGCAGGAGCGGATACGCAGCCGGAAGAAGCGCATCAGGCTCACCCCCGTATCTATGGGACTGGCAAACTTCCGGCGTGACCGCAAAAAGGCGGTGAGCATCGCGGCCTCTCTCAGTCTGGGCGGTATCCTGCTTTTGATTGTGTCCTCCGTGGTTTTGACCCGCTCCCCGGAGCAGGCCGCAAGGCTGTACTTCCCGGATGGGGACTATAAGATATACCTGTCCTCGGAGCAGCCAGAGGAGGAGGTCATGGCCGCGGGCAACCCGCTGAATGACGGACTGCGGCAGGAAATTTTATCGGTAGACGGGGTGACGGATGTGCTGGTCACCCGCCAGTCTCTGCACGCAAGATTCGGGACCTCCGCAGGTACTGGGGCCGGTATGTGCGATGCTCTGACGGACGCGAACCGCCCGGATGTGGAGGCCGCGCTGATATCCGGTGTCATGCCAGCGGATGCCCACAGCATTCTTCTAAGTACAAGCTATCAGAAGTACCATGAGTCGATGGATGTCGGGGCTGCCATGGAGCTGTCTCTGGGTCAGAAAACCGTGACCGTCACCATATCCGGCCTGTTTGACCCGTTGAGGGTGGCAAACGGGCACGGCGCACTTGCCATGGATTCGGTGGCTTTGTTCGCGCCGGAGGCGCTGTTCCGGGAACTCCATCCTGAAATTGAGCGTTTTGACTACTCCTGGAGCGTCGTTAGCGACCCGAAAAAAGCGGAGCGTGTGGAAAGCGGCCTGGAAGAAATTCTGTCCAGCCGCAGTAATCTGGGGCTGGACACCGTTGGGGCCCATATCGAGTATGAAAAAATGCAGAACTCTATTATTTTTGGCGGCATGCGGGCGATCTCCTGGCTGATTTTCCTGTTCGGCGTTGTCAATCTGATCCATACGACACTCTCCAATCAGATGTCTCGAAAGCGGGAGAACAGCATCCTGCGCTCCGTGGGCCTGACCGGAAAGCAGCTGTGCCGGATGAACATTTGCGAAGGACTCTGTTATGCGGTCTTTGCCGCTCTGGCTGTCCTGCTGATCGGACTTCCCATTGCGGTGGTAGTGTGCCGGGAGGTCAGCCGGCAATCCTTTGCCGGTGAGATCGTGCCCTATCAATTTCCGATACTGGAAATGGGCCTGTTTCTCCTGGTGCTGTTCGGCCTGGAATTTCTGCTGTCCGCCTGGACGGTCAGCAGGCAGAGAAAGCAATCCTTGGTTGAGCAGATGCGGGCGGTGGAATAGTGTTCCCGCAGAACATTTCATGACATCCAGAGAGCATTTCATTACAAGAG
>CAJTOE010000178.1 GCA_910577805.1 uncultured Oscillospiraceae bacterium
AGCCGGACTACGCCCCGGAGCTGGCCGCCCTTGAGCTGGAGCGGCTGGGCGTGTCCAACAGCCGGGAGCTGTGCTACTACGCGCTGTGCGTGGTCCGGGAGCCGGTGGCGGACAGTACCGTCAATCTGCGCTGCCCCATCGTGGTCAACGACCAGACCCGGCAGGCCTTGCAGGTCATTCTGGACAGCCGGGATTACGGGATGCGGCACCCCCTCTCTGCGCTGCACAGCCAGAAGGAGGAGGCGCCATGCTGATCCTGCAGCGGAAAGAGGGCGAGTCCGTCCTCATCGGGGAAGAGATCACCGTGAGCGTGGTGTCCGTGGACTCCGGCCGGGTCCGGCTGGCCATCGACGCCCCCCGGAGCGTGTCCATCCTGCGCAGCGAGCTGCGCAACGCGGCGGATACCAACCGGGACGCCGCCAGAGAAGAAGGCTCTCCTCTGGCTCTGCTGGATATTTTGGAGAAATAGTAAAAATCAAATCACAAAAATTAGAATCGGTGTGTACTTCACGCGAAAGTGCGGATACGCACCGATTTTTTTCAGTATTTGTGAGAAAATCCAAGAAGAAGCAGGCAATTATAGAACGGCACTGGTAAAGTTTTCATCCCATAGGGGAAAATTAGAACTTGATTAATTGGGCAGAGTGCGCTATAATAGATTTACTTCATAATAGGTTCGTCTTGGAAGGCTTTTTCCAGCTGGAATGCCCCAGGGTGAGAATAAGCAGGCGGAGGAGGAAGCGCAGATGCAAGATTGGATGAGCAGCAATTCCATGCGGATGCTGCAAAGCTCCATGCGGTATCTCTGGACCAATCAGGCGGTCCTGATGGACAATATCGTCAATGCCGATACGCCCAACTATAAAGTAAAATATGTGACCTTTGAGGATACCTTTAAGGCAAAAATCGAAGCTGCCGCCGCCCAGCCCAAGCTGAGGGGGCAGGCCATGCGTCAGGCCGTTGGCTTCGACAGCCCCCAGATCAAGGAGGCGGAGGACCAGTCCTACCGGATGGATGACAACGGCGTCGACGTGGCCGAGCAGCAGATCGAGTTTTACCGGAACACCATCCAGTCCCAGTATGTGCTGGACTCCATCAATAATAACTTCACGATCCTGCGCAGCGCCATCCGGGGCTGACCGCGTGTATATCGCTCAACTTGACAGAATAAGGATGTGAATTGCAATGGCATTTCTCAGCTCCATTGATATTGTGGGTTCGGGTATTACGGCCCAGCATTTAAGATTGGATGTCATTTCCGAAAATATCACCAATATGAACACCACCCGCACCGAGGCCGGAGGCGCCTACCGCAGAAAGGTGACGGTGTTCCAGGCGGAGAGCGGCAAGGACTCCTTCCGGGATAAGCTGGCCGCGGCCCAGGGCCGTAAGCTGGTCAGCAACGACGGGTTCGCCCGTACCGCAGGGGTCCGGGTGGCCGGCATCCTGGAGGACCAGTCGGATTTCAAGCTGAAATTCGACCCCACCGACCCGGACGCCAACGAGGACGGCTATGTGGAGTTGCCGAATGTGGACCTGGTGAAGGAAATTACAGACGGCATGGCGGCCAGCCAGGCATACAATGCCAACGTGACGGCCTTTAACCTGATGAAAAACGTGATTTCCAAGGGGTTGGAGATCGGAAAGTAAGTGTATATGCTGGGCTTGGAAGCGGCTGCGCCGTGGGCGTGGGTGACCGTAGGCTAGGCCCGGCTTGTGTGCTGTTATGATGTGGAGAGAAAGGACGCCGATTTTTATGGAATTTAAGGATATAAGCCAGCTGGGAGGCCGGAGCATCCAGCCCCTGTGGAATACCATGCCCAGCATCAAGGACCAGCCCAAGACCGAGACCGCCCCGGAGGGGTCCTTTGCCGATGTGTTCCGCTGGGCCATCGACAATGTGAAGGAAACTGACGCGGAAATGAACAAGGCGCAGTATCTGCTGGCCACCGGTCAGCTGGATAATCCGGCTGAGGTGACCATAGCCAACACAAAAGCCGCCGCCGCTGTGGACCTTCTGGTCCAGCTGCGCAACAAGGCGGTAGAGGCGTACAGCGAATTGATGCGCATCAGTCTGTAAAAAAGTAAGCGGGAGTACCGGAGGGGTTTGGCTTGGATACAAAGCTGAAAGGTTATTGGGAAAAGGTCAAGGAATTTTTCCAAAAACTGAGTAAAAAAATGAAAATAGCTCTGGCCGCCGGGGCGGTGGTCCTGCTGGTGCTGTTGATCGCACTGGTATATATGCTGACCCGCCCGGAGGAATATTCGGTCCTGTTTACTGACCTGGAATCTGCCGAGGCCAGCCAGATTATTGCCTACTTAGAGAACGCAGGGATCAGCAGCCGCATGGAGGGCAGTACGATTTACGTACCGGCCAGCCAGGAGGCCGCCTTGAAGGCCCGGCTGGTGATGGAGGGGTACCCCCAGTCGGGTTACGCCTATGAGAGCTATTGGAATAATATTTCTATTGGCACCACCAACCAGCAGGACCGGAGAGCCTTTATCCTGGCCCTTCAGGAGCGCCTGCAGGCGGTCATCAGCAAGATGGACGGCGTGCGCGGCGCAAGCGTACAGCTTGAAGAGGGCGAGGACCGGCGGTATGTGCTGGACGACAGCAACCTGACCGAGGCCACCGCCAGCGTAATGGTGGAGATGAAGCCCGGCCAGCAGCTTTCCCAGAAGCAGGCCGACGCGATCCGCCACCTGGTTTCCCGATCGGTGAAGGGGCTGGACATTGATAATGTTGCTATCATCGACGAGAAGGGCAACACGTTCTCGGCCGACGCCAGCGGCTTGGGTGAGCTCAGCGACGGCACCCAGCTGAAGATCAAATTCGAGGAGTGGAGTGCCAACCGCATCCGGAACGAGGTCATGCAGGTCCTGGAAGGCCCCTTCGGTCCGGGCAACGTGCGGGTCGGCGTGACCGTCACCGGCGACGTCAGCGTGCGGGTGAAGGAGACGACCTCCTTTACATACCCGGATAAGATCGGCGAGGACGGCAGAGGCGTGATCGGCCAGGAGTACTGGCTGGATGAGATTATTCGGGACGGCGAGCTGGCCGTGGGCGGAGTCCCCGGTACCAGCACCAACGCGGACCTGAACGATTTCAGCGCCTATGTGGATGGGCTGCTTCAGGACCCCGGCGAGAACAACGCCGTCATCAACTCCGGCGACAAGAATTATGAGAACCCCACGACGACCGAGCAGGAGAGAGGCGTCGCCGGTGTGATCACCGACGTGAGCCTGGCGGTTTCCGTCAACCATGAGAACGACGGCTCGATCAGTCCGGAGGAAATTCAGGCCCACGTGGCCGCGGCGGCGGGCATCCCCGACCAGCCGGAAAAAGTACATGTGTGGATCACCCCCTTCTACAACTATGTGGAACCGGTGGATGTTTCCGATAACCCGTTCAGCACGGTGCCCACCTGGGCTCTGTACGCGGCGGTGGCCGGCCTGATTCTGTTCATCGTTCTGCTGGCCGTTATCCTCAGCATCAGCAAGAAGCGCCAGAAGGAGCGCGAAAGAGAGATGCTGGCCGCCCTGGGGGAGGCGGAGGCCGCCGCACTGGCGGAAGCCGCTGCAATGGCCGCGGCGGGCGGGAATCCCATGGCGCCTCCCCAGACCGGCGCCGATATTATGGATATCAACGCCGAGAAGAGTATGGAGCTGCGTAAGACAGTACGGCAGTTTGTGAACAACAACCCGGAGATCGCGGCCCAGATGCTCAAGACCTGGCTGAGAGCCGGAAAGGAGGAGGGCAATGCCTGAGGCAAAAACTTCCCCGGCGGCCACGGAACGGCCGGGACTGGACCTGAACAGTTCACAGAAAGCGGCGGCGGTGGTGGTCTCCCTGGGCGCGGATAAGGCGTCCCAGCTGTACCAGCACATGGAGCCGGAGGATGTGGAAATTCTGACGCTGGAAGTGGCGCGCCTGGGTATGCTGGACTCCGAGACCACCGAGACGGTGCTGACCGAGTTTTATCAGAACTGCATGACCAACAAGGCGGTCACCGAAGGCGGGCTGGAATACGCAAGAGCCGTGCTGGAAAAGGCGTTCGGTCCCCAGGCGGCGACCAGCCTGCTGGAAAAGGTCACCAAATCCCTCAAGCGCCGGGAATTCGACTTCCTCAACAAGGCGGACGTCAAATCCCTGTTCTCCGCCCTCCAGCACGAGCGGCCCCAGACCATGGCCCTTGTCCTGTCCTACGTGGACCCGGACAAGGCCGCGGCGGTCATCGAACAGCTGGAGCCTCAGCGGCAGATCAACGTGGTGGAGTCTATCGCCACCATGGAGAGCGCCTCCCCCGCGGCCATCAAGATCATTGAGGCCGAGATGGAGCGCAAGTTCTCCAGCATAATTACCAGTTCCAATGTCAAGGTCGGCGGCATAGACTATGTGGCCGGCATCATGAACAACCTGGACCGGTCCAGCGAGAAGCGCATCTTCGACGGCCTGTCCGAGCACAACGACGAGCTGGCCGAGGAGATCCGCAAGCGGATGTTCGTCTTCGAGGATATCATCACCATGGACGACCGGTCGGTCCAGCGCTTCGTCCGGGACTGCGACCCAAGAGACCTGGTGCTGGCCCTCAAATCTGCCAATGCGGAAGTGTCCAGCAAATTGTTTGCCAACATGTCCTCCCGTATGGCCGAAAGCATCCGGGACGATTTGGAAATTACGACCAACGTTCGTATGAAGGATGTGGAGGACGCCCAGCAGCGCATCGTAAGTGTAATCCGTGACCTGGAGGAGAAGGGTGAAATTATCATCCTGAAGGGCGGAAAGGACTATATCATTGCGTAATATCCTGAAAGGGGTATTCAGCCCCAAGGCGGAACCGTATATATTCCCCAAAGCGGAGGAGCTGCAATTTGAGGAGTTCCAGCCGGAGGAGGGGGCGGCTTTCGAGCCGCTGATTCCGGAGATGGACCCGCCTCCCGGCGAGGAGGAGCATTCCTTC
>CAJTOE010000179.1 GCA_910577805.1 uncultured Oscillospiraceae bacterium
CAGTGGGACGCCCTGGCAACTGAGGACGAGCCCAACCCGTTTCTCCGGGACGCTGTTGTCATCACGACCTATGAATTTGCTGCCGCCAATGAGAATGAAGCCGGGGCCGTGCCCTGGGATCTGGCGGTATTCGAGGAGGCCAACGCCCTCGCAACCGTCTACCAGGAGGGCAATCAACAGGCGAAAGCCCTCAAGCGCATCGCCGGGGGTGCCTTCAAGCTGCTGCTCACTGGGACGCCCATTGAAAAGAATATTATGGATCTCTACGGGCTGATCTGGTTCATCGACGAGACGGTTTTGCCCGACGGCCGGGAATTCCTGGCCCGGTATCTCCGCCGCCCGGAACGCTACCCTGAGCTTGCCGAACTGGTTCGTCCCTACTGTTTCCGCACCCTCCGTATCCAGGCGGCAGATTACGCCAAGGTGCCCCGGCGGGTACTGCTGACCTACGAGTACGCCCCTTCGCCCCAGGAGCAGATGCTCTACGACTGATCTGACCGCCGGATTCTGGGACGCGGAGAGCCGCCTACGGCCTAGGGCTCAAGTGGAGGCGGACTATCAGGAGACTCTCATCCGCAACGAGGAGGAAAACCGCCGCGCCGTATCCGCCGCCGAGGACGTGCTGTTCACCACCTTCAGCCGGGAACTGGCACAGCGGGTAAATCTATCCCCGCAGTATATCAGCCATAAAGCCGAAGAACTGAATGAGGCCCTCTGGCAACTTGTAAAAACCTTCTTTTTGCGGTACAATGAGACAAACACCGACTGTGTTTTCGTGATCGACGAGGAAACGAAAACCGTCACCGCCACAGAATATGAAACTCTGCCAGTGCTGTTTTACTATTGGACGGGCAGCAGAAACCGCCCCTACCGCAGCCAGAAACGATACGGCATGGGCGGCGGCTTCAAGCCCCGGGCGAGGCAGATCACCTTTTCCAGCATCATCGGCCAGGGGGTCCTCCATGAGATAGAGTGCGCCAACGCCGGGACATTGACGGTGGAGGGAACCATCGAGCCCTGCCGGATCGGTCTGTACACCGTCACCTTGACCGGCGGCAGCGCCCGGCGGGAGATCCCCGTGCTGTGCGGCGTCACCGACAGCGGCAGGGCGCTGAGCGAGGACGAGTGCAGGGCTGTTCTGGCCCTGCCCGTGCTGGACTGCGCCGAGGACGGTTCCCGCTCTCCCCATTGGCTGAAAGGCCGCAGCGCACCCCATGAGCTGGACAAGCTGGTTCCCGTGGGTGCGCTGCTGGAGCAGGAAGCGGAAAAACTCTCCCCCGCCCAGGCGGAGGAGATGGAGCGGATGAAACTGCGCTGTAATGGTCATAAGGCGGCGCTGGCCCGGAAGCTGGACGGCCTGGAGGTACAAATCCGCGCCTTGGAGGCGGAGCGGGAGTCCGTCACCGGCGACCGGCTCAAGCGGCTGTCGTTGGAAAAGGAGGCCACCCGTCTGCGGCGGGAGCTGATGAAGGGCCGGGAGAGCCAGTTCTTTGACGCCATGCGGCTGGATGTGGAACTGGAGGAGCAGATTCAAAAATTCGCGGAACAAGAAAAATTGACGGCCAAGGTTATAAGAGAATTTATGATCGCGGTCACGGGAGGTAACTGATATGGACACAATGGACGGCCTTTCCATGGACCTGGAGCGCGCCAACCTGGACAAGCTCCGCGGGGTGTTCCCGGAGTGCTTTGCCGAGGGCAAGCTGGACATTGACAAGCTGCTGGGGCTGTGCGGGGAGTACATCGACAACGATTTTGAAAAGTACCGCTTCGAGTGGAATGGCAAGGCGGAGTGCCTGCGGCTGGCCCAGAAGCGGTCCGCCGGGACGCTGCGGCCCTGCCCCGGGGAGAGCGTGGACTGGGAGCACACCCGGAACCTCTACATAGAGGGGGACAATCTGGAGGTTTTGAAGCTGCTCCAGACCGCTTACTACCGCAAGGTGAAGATGATCTACATCGACCCGCCCTACAACACGGGGAACGATTTCGTCTACGCCGACGATTTCGCCGACCCCCTGGCCCGGTACAGGGAAGTCACCGCCCAGACCACCAAGTCCAACCCGGAGACCATGGGCCGGTTCCACACCAACTGGCTGAATATGATGTACCCCCGGCTGCGGCTGGCGGCGAATTTACTGCGGGATGATGGGGTGATCTTTATCTCCATTGACGACGGGGAAGTAACAAACCTTCGGAGATTATGTGATGAAGTGTTTGGCGAAGAAAATTTTATGGCACAAATTATATGGCAGAAAGTGTATAGTCCCAGAATGGATGTGCAGGGATTTTCCACATCCCATGATTATATCCTTTGTTATGTAAAATCCAGTGTTGAGAGTATCCGTCAAGAGGCATTTAGTCAGAACTCAGCTCAATTCAATTTTGTTGATTCGTCAAATGGAAAAAAATACAGACGCAGAAGCATAAGAAAAGAAGGGAGCCATTCAACAAGAAGTGAACGTCCCAATCTTTGGTTTGCATTATCAGCGCCAGACGGAACTCAGGTGTATCCATACAAACCAGATGGTACAGAAGGGTGCTGGCGTTGGAGTATGGATACCTATATAGAAAATGAAAAACAAGGTATTGTCGAATGGGTAAAAACAGAAAATGGCTGGCAAGCCTACGCAAAACAGTATTTAGATACAGAGGCCGTAAAGCCGCCGGAAACATTATGGCTACATCAAGAAGTTGGTCACAATCATTCGGCGGCTGAAAGTATAAAAAAGCTTCTTGATGGAAAGGTGTTTGATAGTCCTAAACCCGTTGAATTGATTATGAAAATAATAAAATTAGCAACATATTCCGATACAAATGACATCATCCTCGACTTCTTCTCCGGCTCCGCCACCACCGCCCACGCCGTCATGCAGCTCAACGCCGAGGACGGCGGGAACCGCCGGTTTATTCTGGTGCAGCTCCCCGAGGTGTGCGACGAAAAGAGCGAGGCGGCCAAAGCGGGCTACGCCAACATCTGCGAGATCGGCAAGGAGCGCATCCGCCGCGCCGGGCGAACATCGGGGCGGGAGACACCGGCTTCCGTGTGTTCAAGCTGGACAGCTCCAACCTGAAAACCTGGGACGCCGCCCCCATCGACCCCCAGGCGGGGGACGTGATCGGCGAGCTGGCCAACCGCATGAACGCCATGATCCACCGGGTCAAGCCGGACCGCTCCGACCTGGACATGGTGTTTGAGGTCATGCTCAAGCTGGGCGTGCCCCTGGACTTCCCCGTGACCGAGGTATCCGTCAACGGCAAGACCGCCTACAGCGTGGGGGAGGACTGTCTGCTGCTGGTGTGCCTTATCCCGGACATCCAACCCGAGGACGTGGAGCAGATGGCGGAGTACGCCCCCGCCAAGGCGGTCATCTCCCGGGACAGCTTCGCCGACGATACGGCGATGGCCAACGCCTGGTACATCCTGCGGGACCGGGGCGTGGATTTGAAATTGGTGTGAGGTGTTTGAAATGGATAAAAAACTGCTGCCCAAGAATTTTTTTAAGGATAACCCCCTAGACAAAATGTCCGCCCCGCTCATCGCCCATTTTTCCATGACGGCGGGCTTTAATGAAAAGCTTCAGAATGCGATGTGGGATATTTTGGAGGGAGAGATCGAGCCTGACCGCAAAGTACGGATCGAGGAGGAAAAAGCAGAGATCGCCCGGCTTGAAACGGGTGACGCGGTCGTCAAATTTATACGAAGTGACTACGATATTGTGAATCGGGAACTTCTCTGCAAAAAAGTTCTGGCCATGCAGGCGGAGGTGCTGCCACCTCTGCTGCGCCGTTTCCAAACCAGCTTTCAGGATAGCGTGACGGAAACCACTGTATACATCCTTGGCCATGCGGAGCGGGAGTATGTTGACCAGCTGATTGAGATGTATCCGGAGATCCGGAACCCTTACGCCCAAAGTATGGCCTGCGTGGCGCTGGGCGTTCAAGAGCGGGAGGACACACTTCCGCTTCTGCTGCGGGAGTATGAGCGGTTAAAGAGACAATACCCGGAGGAAAGCTATTGCCAAGGGCCGTTGCTGGCAATCTATATTCTGTATGGAAAGGCGTAGCCCGCCATGAAACTGAAATTCAAGGATCAGGATTTCCAGACCGCCGCCGTGGAGGCCGTGGCCGGCCTGTTCGCCGGGCAGGAGCGCTCCCGGGCCACCTTCTCCGTCATGGAGGAGGGCCAGCTCCCGGATCAGACCAGCTTCGGCCCGGCGGAGCCGGGGGTGGGTAATGTCCTGCGGCTGACTGACGACGCCCTCACCGCCAATATGCGCGCCGTCCAGAAGCGGAACCTTCTGCCCATGACGGACAGCGCCGCCTCCCGGCAGTTCTGCGTGGAGATGGAGACGGGCACCGGGAAAACCTACGTCTATACCAAGACCATCTTCGAGCTGAACCGGCGGTACGGCTTCACCAAGTTCATCGTGGTAGTGCCGTCGGTGGCCATCCGGGAGGGCGTGTACAAGTCCTTCCAGGTCACGCAGGAGCACTTTGCCCTGCAATACGACAGCGTGCCCTGCCGGTATTTCATCTACAACTCCGCCAAGCTGTCCGACGTGCGCCAGTTTGCCGCCAGCGCCAACATCGAGGTGATGATCATCAACATCGACGCCTTCAAAAAGGCGGAAAACATCATCAACCAGGCCCAGGACAAGCTGAACGGCGATACGGCCATGGGCTTTATCCGGGACACACACCCCATCGTCATCATCGACGAGCCCCAGAGCGTAGACAACACCCCCAAGGCCAAGGAGGCCATCGCGTCGCTGAATCCGCTGTGCGTGCTGCGCTACTCGGCCACCCACCCATAAGCGTTAAAATAATAGTGACAACGGGAGAAAAATATGGTATACTGGCAGCATGGAAAAGCTAACGAAAGAATGGGAAGAGCTGAAAAGCTTTTTGCCCAACGGCTGGGAAGA
>CAJTOE010000180.1 GCA_910577805.1 uncultured Oscillospiraceae bacterium
GTTTTCTCGGATGCCGCCAAGTCCCAGCACCGCACCCAGCGCACAACGTCCGTAGGCACGGCGTCCAGTCTGTTTCCAAGCTGGGTGCGCTTGAAGAACAGCCCGGCAGCAGCCTTGATCTTCCAGTTGCCATGCAAAAGCCGCTCGCGTTCAACGAGCGGCATCGCTTCCAGATTTGCAAGATATCCGGGGTCCTTCTCCATCAGCGCCTGGTTGTCGAAAACAGAGGCCGCGATGAATGTAGCCGACTTCGGTTTTCTCCGGTCCCGCTTCGAAACGAGGTTGAACCGCTCCCACAGTTCCTCGCGGGTGTCGGCCCAGTGAATGACCTCCTCGATGCGGATGAACCACCGGATTTTCCCGCTGCGTTCAGGAATGGGGTAGCCTGTTTCCGGGTCTATCCACCATTCGATGAATTTTGCCACCCATGAATCAGCATCCGGGTTGCAGGACGCCCTTGTGTATGGCCTCACGCCACATAGGGAGCGGTTTCGGGAGAACATATAGAAAAATGTTTTCTCTGAGAAATGGGTCAGCTCGTCGAAGTACAGCCCGCAAATCTGACTGCCCTGCCACTTTCCCAAGTCCAAATCCCGCTCGATGTGCTTGAAGCTAACTTTGGAGACGATCCGGCCCTTTGGATTCGTGAACTTCCATTGGTATAGACCAAGGACGGGTACCGCGTTCGGAAGCTCGGTGTAAAGGTCCAGGGAGTTGTCCCAAAGGCCACCTTCAGATAGTATCTGGTTGTGGTTCTTTCGGAAGAACACAGCACCGAAACCCTGCACGTTGACGTAGTGGAGGGCGTCGAGCAGCATACCGTAGGTCTTACCTCCGCCAGCGGCGCCTCCGTAGATGCATACATCAGCTGGGCTTGACAAAAACGCTTCCTGCGGCCCAGGCTGTGGTCTGATTTCCTTGATCAAGCGTTACTCACCTCCAAACCGTCCATTGTCAGGGAGGTAAATGTGAACGCGTTCTTCCTCACCATCAGCGCCCGGCTTGTCAGCGTCGCTTCCCGCCTTCTTGGCCGCCTGCTCCTGCTTGAATTTCAGTTCGTTCTTTCGCAGCTGCAATTCCTGCTTCTTCAGATTGAGGGCAGGGCTTTCCCCGGCTATATCCCGTATAAACTCAGCGGCCCGGACGTCCCCCTTCATTGCCTTTAGCAAAATGCCAGCAAGAAAGGCATCCTGATAGGTGGCCTCTTCGACATTGATGCCAAGCGCCAGCAGCCGCGGCTTGATTTTTTCTTCGATGAACGTGCTTTCGCCGACTTCCAGACCAGCACCCAGCAGCGCATTCACCGTCTGGCGCATGGCCTTTTTTCGCCGCCTGGATGCCCCGGAAGCAACCCCGCCCTTTTGACCATTCCTCGCCGCTTCCTCACCGCTTTTGAACTGAGTCGCTTCCCCTTTTTTCAGGTTTTCTTCATTGGCCATACCACCACCTTCCCCCTAATATATGCCATTGCCACAATAGCACACCGTCAGATCGGCCACCCGCTAAGCTGCTGCGCCTCCTCCTCAGCAAGTAGGGCCTTGGCCTGTGCAATACGCGCCTCGGCATTGAGTATCTCCAGTTTCTTGGATTTCTGACTGTCCTTCCCTTCGCGGCCATCTGCCTTGTCCAGAAGGTACTGGATGACGGCCCTTGTGGATTTCACCACATTGTACCGTTTCCCGACTGGGGTGTCCTCTTTCCTCAGTATACCGTCCCTGGTATACTGGCTGATATTCTGGGGGGACAATCCAAACAGGTTCGCCAAATCTTCTGCCTTGCAATAGCCTGGCGTTTCCTCGATTCTACCTGCCCCGACGGTCGCCAATTTAATCACCCTTTCCCAAAAACACAAAAAAGCGGTCAAAAAGCAAACGGGCGGCCCGACCTGGACCGTCCGCCTCCGCTTTGCGCATGGCAGCGATGGATGGTTTCGAGGATTCGTTCCTGTTCATCCGCGCCCACGCCGATGCTCTCCAGTGCCTCCCGCGTCCCGCAGTCCGGGCAGATGGGGCCGCTGCCATCCCTGGCTGTTGCAGGGCGCCCGGTGTACGCCTTGCCACACTTGGGGCAGGCCGCCTGCCTGGTGGCTTTCTTTTCGCTCATTCCTGTGCACCCGCTTTCTTTTGGCTGAAGGCGTACGCCTCCATAAGTGTCCCAGTGTTAAAGCCGAAGTCGTGATAGCCCTCGGCGCAGGTTCTCATGTAGCCTCGACCGGGGATTCCAAAGGGCCTCTCCTCGTGCATGATGTAGACGAACGCTGTGCGCCTGCGCACTTTGCCACTCTTGATCCCCTTGATGGGGAGCACCAGCTCCTTCTTGTAGTAGAAGCTGGGGAAACCCTCGTAGCGGTCAAGCGCCCGCTCATCCTCAGCGGTGACCTCCCAGGCCGCAACGGGAACCGAGCACCCATCCTCCGGTTCAACGGTCAGGTAAGAGCCGGTCATGCTTCCCTTGAACATCAGGCGGTAGCCCTCAAGCTCGGCGGTCCCGATGATTCGTGCCCCTGGGCACCGGGCCTGCATCTGCCGGATGTTGAGGTTGCTACCGTAGGCAATGTAGTATCGTTTCGCCATCTTTGCATCTGTCCTTTCCAAAGGGAATGCCCTTCTACCACCTAAAGCCCGCTCATAGGCGGGTTAGGCGGCCCTTCCGTTGCGGAAGGCGGCGTCCCCGGCGAGGCGGCGGGTCAGCAGGTCGCGGGCAGTGGCGAATTCCTCCCCGATGAACCCCAGCCGGAGGAGCCAGGTCCTCATGGCGTACTTGGGGTTGTCGGTCTGCTGGGGCTTGGGGCTGGCGGTCTTTAGGCTCTTGGCCATCTGGCTGAGTGCGAGGCAAAGCTGGATGTAGCTCTTGAGCTGTCCGGCGTGGAGGCCGTTCTTGCGGTCAGCGGTGGGGGCGTCGAACTGGAAAAGGCGGAACTCGACCGTACCCCTGGTGAAGGTGGCGTGGAGGTTGAGCATATGGTAGCGGCTGTCGTTGTAATGGTGGTTGCGGTCCCAGGTGGCGTTGTGGCTGCTGTACCAAATGTCCGCCAGGTCGCTCATGGTGCTGGGCTTGCGCTGATTGACCGTCTGGAGGAACCGGGGGTCCACTGTCCGGCAGTAGCGGCTCATCCGGCCCCGGTCGAGGTCGAGGGCGTCTGCCAGGAGGCTTTCGTGGCTGGCCATGATGTTCGCCAGGTTGCGGAGGGTCTGGGCGGTGTGGCCCTTGGCCCCGATGTGGATGTGTACCCCGCACCCTCTGGTGGCATCGCTCTTGGCCCCGGCCTTGCGCAGCCGCCGCACCAGCTCCTGGAGGGTGTCCATGTCGGCGTAGGTCAGGATCGGCGTGACCATCTCGCACTTTTCGCAGTCCGGTCCCTCGATGCTCACGTCCCGCTGGAATTTCCACTCGCGGCCCTGGGCATCCCAGGCCGACCATGTGTGGTAACCGTTGCGGCGGGCCGTGTCCTGGAACCGCCCGGTGCCGAAGAACTCGGCGGCGAGCTTGGCGGCGTTCTGGCGGGTGATGCTGTTCATCTCGACCTCGACCCCGATGGTCTGCTTTTTCATCTCGGCGACCTGGTTTTGCAATTTCTCGTTCATGGTGCGAACCTCCGTCTTTTGTGTGTCCGGCGGGGTGTTGTCTCGCCTGTCGGCTCGGTCGGTGCTTTTGCGGCTGCGCCGCAAAGGTCGCCACCGGCGACCCGCACCCCTTTCGGTAGTGACATATTCGCTCTAAAACGGAGATATAGCAAGTCAATTCGTACCCATAAAGCACACGATCATTCGGGGATGAAATTGTGTAGTTTATAGCTCTGCCTGCACCAGCGGGGCCAGGTTTTCACTCTCGCCGACCAGGATGCCCAGCATGAACTTGGCACCGGTGCGGAACCCGTCCATGCAGCGTTCCTGGGCCGTGGTGGTGCTGGTGGTGAGCTGGGTATCGACCAGCCGCATTCGCCGTCCAAGCGTTCCCGGGGAAAGGGCTCGGCATAGGATACCTCCTGCACCGCCTTTTTCAACTCGGAGGTCTGCTTGATGGCGGTAGCATCCGGGGCGATGCTGCTGAGGCAAAACTCTCTGATGATGCTGCGCATTTCACTCGCCTACCCTTCTGCACTCGTCCTCGCCGTAGACCACATTGAGCCCACCGCCGCTGTCCCAGGCCACCATGATGGAGCCGGTGTCATCCACGCCCCGCACCGTCCCCTTGGTGCCAATGGGCGGGGCTTGAGGGTCATCCATGCGGAGCAGCTCCACCCGGCATCCCGCCGGGTACTCCCGGCGGAGCCGCTCCACTGTCTCTCTATGCGGAAACCGCATGGTCAGCCGCCTCCTTTCCGCTGCCGGACTTAAACGCGCTGTTGCCGGAGAGGCCGCGCAGCAGGATTTTCCGCTCGTCCTTAAACTCGGCCCCGATGAAGCCCAGCCGGAGGAGGAAGCACCGGAAGGCGTACTTGTCGTTGTCGGTGGCCTTTTCCCTGGCGGTGATGCGCTTCTGGTTCCGGGCCATGTCGCAGAGGGCGGCGATCAGGTGGGTGTAGGTCTTGACCTCATCGGCGTTGAGGTCCCTGCCCTCGAACCAGGGGAAGGAAACCGTGTCGGGGCTGACCACCACCGGGAGGGCCCCCACACCCAGGGTCTTTCGGATGAGCCGCCCCTTGGCGGTGAGGAGGCTGGTGAGGTTGACCAGCGCCTCGGAGGGCAGACTGGCAGCAGGGAGGGTGACCGTCAGGCCGAAGCCGTGGGGCTGGGTGATGCCCTCCTCGGCAGGAGCGGCCTCCTCGCCGCTGTTGGCCCCCGCCCCGGCGGTGTCGGCCTTGGCGATGGTGTCCTCGGTGTGGAACCCCTGGCCCTCCAGCTCCGCCATCAGCGCGTCGATGTCGCTGTTGTAGCCCCGGTCCTCGAAGCTGACCGCGCCGTCCTTGCTGA
>CAJTOE010000181.1 GCA_910577805.1 uncultured Oscillospiraceae bacterium
GGAGCGGCGCAGAGTCTCCCAACTCAGCTCCAGACCAAGCAGAAAGGAACATCAATGTGACAAAGGAAGAAATTCTCACGCAGTATCTTGTGGAAAATCAGGCTGGATTTTACCGCCTTGCCTACAGTGTTTTGAAAAACCAGGACGAGGCGCTGGACGCGGTACAAACCGCCGTCTGCCACAGCCTGGAACGGCAGAACAGCCTGCGGGATACCGGAGCGGTCCGGTCCTGGTTTTACCGTATCCTGATGAACGCCTGTATGGACGCTCTGCGCCAGAGGGCGCGGGTGGTGCCCTTCCCGGAGGACCTGGAGCTGTCTCACGAGGACCGGGAACCCGCGGACGACACCCTGAGCCGCAAGATAGACGCTCTGCCGCCAGAGGTGGGGACGGTCATCAAGCTGCGATTTTACGAGGAGCTGACCTTGAAGGAGATCAGCCAGATCACTGGGCAAAATTTGAGTACAGTGAAAAGCCGTCTGTACGCTGGACTGAAAAAATTACGTGTCGCAATGGAAGGAGTCGAAATTTCATGAACGAATTCAAACGAGCAAAAGAAACCTATGACAATATCCCAATCCCGGACGAGCTGGCGCAGCGCGTCCAGACGGGCATCCGGCAGGGAAAGGCCCGCTCCCGGAACCGCCGCAATCGGACCGTCCGCCGCTGGATTGCCAGCGCCGCCTGCTTCGGCGCACTGCTGGCAGGACTGAATCTGTCGCCCGCGATGGCCAGTGCTGCCGCCAGTGTGCCGGTTTTGGGAGGACTGTTCCAGGTGCTGACCTTTGTGGACTACGACAAAACCGAGGACGGCATTCACTACAGCGTTTCCGCTCCTGAGCTGGAGGCGGACGGCGTTCTGGCGGAGAAGGTCAACGCCGCTATCCAGGAAAAAATGGACCAGCATCTGTCCAAGGCCCAGCAGGACTGGAACGAATACCGGGATGCGTTCTTTGCCACCGGCGGCACGGAGGAGGAGTGGAACGGCCGTGAAATGGATGTGATAATTGACTACGAGGTCAAGAGCCAGACCGGGGAGCAGGTCTCCTTTGTGGTGAGCTTTTCGGAGGGCTGGGTGTCCTCCTACGAGGAGCGCTATTACTACAATCTGAACCTCGCACAAAACCGGGAGCTGACGCTCCAGGACTTCCTGGGAGAGGATTGGGTGACGGTCTGCAATGCCGCTATTCGGCAGCAGATTGATGAAAGTGCGCAGGCTGACGGTACTACGATGTTCTTCGCGCCGGACGAGGGCGGTTTTACTACGGTCGATGAGACCACCAGCTTCTATGTCCGGGAGGACGGCGCGGTGGTGGTGTGCTTCCCCAAGTACAGCATCGCGGCAGGCGCGGCTGGCAATTTGGAGTTTGTGGTGCAGACGGCCGGGAAGTAAACGTATCTGTTTTTTGACGCAGCTTACAGGTCTCGTTCAGAGGGGCCTGTAAGCTGTATCTTTTTCCTGCGTCCCTTGTCTTTTTCTCTGGAAAATGCTACAATGAAAAGCACAACATAGGAAAGAGAGGGGTAACCCATGCGAACCATATCTGCCGCCGCCCTGACGCAGACGGTGGCCCGGCTGTGCGTCCGGGCCAACACTCAACTGCCCCCGGACGTGACCGCCGCACTGTCCGCCGCCCGCTCCACGGAGCCTTGGCCCTTGGCCCAGAGCACGCTGGGGCTTTTGGAGGAAAATCTGAAGGCCGCCGCCGCACAAAATCTCCCCATCTGTCAGGACACAGGGATGGCCTGCGTTTTTGTGGAGCTGGGCCAGGAGGTCTACATTGACGGAGCTTTTGAGGAGGCCATCCACGCAGGAGTCCGGCAGGGCTACGGCGAAGGTTTTCTGCGTAAATCCATCGTAGCCGATCCCCTGCGCCGGGGCAACACCGGCGATAACACCCCCGCCGCCATCACTGTGCATCTGGTCCCAGGGGACCGCTGTACCGTCACAGTCGCCCCGAAGGGGTTCGGGAGCGAAAACATGAGCCGCTTGGCGATGCTCAAGCCCGCCGACGGGGTAGAGGGGGTCAAGCGCTTTGTGGTGGAGACGCTCCGGCAGGCCGGGTCCAACCCCTGCCCGCCGACGGTGCTGGGAATCGGCATCGGGGGGAGCTTTGACAAGGTGGCCTATTTGGCCAAAAAAGCTCTCCTGCGGCCCCTGGACCAGCCCCACCCCGACCCCTTCTACGCAGACCTGGAGCAGGAGCTTCTGGCGAAAATCAACGCCCTGGGCATCGGCCCTCAGGGGTTCGGCGGAAGGACCACCTGCCTTGGACTGGCTATTGAGACAGCCCCTACCCATGTGGCGGGCCTGCCGGTGGCAGTGAACGTAAGCTGCCACGTCACCCGGAGAGCGACGGAGGTGCTATAAAATGGCCGGATATATGGTCTACTGGCCCCAGGACCGGTGGAAGGAGATCAAAAAGGCGGGGGATGCCGGACCCATTAAAGTGGTCTATGGCAGCATTCACGCCCGGATGCCCACGATCGCATCCATCCGGGTGGGGGATGTGGTGTTTCCTGTGACCTATATGCAGAAGCACCTGTATGCCCTGGCCCGCCTGCCCGTGACCCACCGGGAGTCGGCCTTTGACTACACCATGCGGGAGCTGGGGACCCGGCACAGCGCACTGGTCCCGGAGGGGATCGTGGAGGAGACAATGGACCGCACGGGAGGCATTTACTACTGGAGCTGGGATTGTAAGCACTATAATTCCCAGAAAGAGCTGCCGGAAGGCGTCCGGATCATTCCTTTGTCCGAACAGATGGAAAAGCCGCACCAGGAGCATCAGAACCCCTTCAACTGCTGTTCCAAGTGGGCGGTGTGGGGGGAGGAGGGGTCTTCCCTCGAACCGAGACCGCTCCCCGACGAGCTTTTGCCGGAGCTGCGCTTCGGCTATCCCAAGAGCAAGGAGAAGCCCTTGAAATTCACCGCCAACGGCAGCGTTCTCTCCAGCAGTCTTGCCGCGACCCGGCGGATGAGCGAGGAGACCCTGGAAGTGTTTGAGAAATTATTCCGGTAAGGGAGGAATTTTTGTGCAGTACAAATTAAAAACCCCCGTCACCCAGGCGGATTTAGCGCCCCTGCGGGCCGGGGATACGGTCCTGCTGTCCGGCACGGTGTATACCGCCCGTGACGCGGCCCATCAGCGCATGATGGAGCTGCTGGACGCAAAAAAACCGCTGCCCTTCCCGGTGGAGGGCAGCGCGGTATACTATGTAGGCCCCACCCCGGAGCGGCCGGGGGAGGTGATCGGCTCCGCCGGACCCACTACCAGCGGCCGGATGGACGCCTATTCCCCCCGGCTGCTGGACCTGGGTCAGGCCGTTATGATCGGCAAGGGGGCCAGAAACCAAGCCGTGAAGGACGCGGTGGTGCGTAATGGGGCGGTCTATCTGGCGGCGCTGGGGGGTGCTGGAGCGCTGGCGGCCCGGAGCGTCAAGGCCCTGAAAATCATCTGTTGGGAGGACTTGGGCTGTGAGGCAGTACGGGAGCTGGAGGTGGAGGATTTTCCCCTGACCGTCATTTTGGACGCCCACGGCGGGGACCTCTACGAGAGCGGCCCGGCGGACTACCTGGCTCACACCTGACTGCGGTCCCGCAGCCAGCTTGGCAGGGTGTGGGCCTTGATGCTGGACACGATGCCCATGGCGGCATACAGAGTAATGATGGACGAGCCGCCGTGGCTGATAAAGGGGAGGGTGAGGCCCATCACGGGCAGGACAAACAGACACATCCCCACGTTGAATACGACCTGTGCAATCAGCATTCCGGAGATACCCATGGCCGCATAGGCGGCAAAGGGGGAGCTTGCGTGCCGCCCTACCCAGATGCACCGCAGAATGATCGCCGCCAGGATAGCCAGCAGCAGCACGCACCCCACCATGCCCAGCTCCTCGCCGCACACAGAGAAGATAAAGTCGGACTGGCGCACCGGCAGGGTCTGGGACTGGGTGCCCTGCATATAGCCCACGCCGGTGAGCTGGCCCGCGCCGATGGCCTGGATGGAGCGGGTCTGCTGAAAGCCGTAGCGCTCCGGGGACAGGCTGTGGTCAAAGACCACCCGGAAACGCATGATACGGTAGTCCTCCCACCATTTGGTGTCCGGCAGGAAGAAAATCCAAACTACAGCCAGGGTGAACAGCCCCAGCCCCCCTACACCGGCGAACCACCGCAGCCGCACCCCGGCGGACCAGATCAGCATGACGAAAATGCACATGTACACCACGCAGGTGCCCATGTCGCCGCATATGGCGGCAATGAGGCCCACCATGAACAAGGTATGCCCCCCCACCTGAAGCAGGGAGGACAGGGCGCTGATATCCCGTTCGTCCCGTTGGATGCGGTCGATCTGATAGGCCAGAAGGAGGATGAAGGGTATCTTCACTACCTCGTTGGGCTGGATATCCAGGGGGAAGCCGGGGATGGACAGCCAGTTCAGGTTGCCGGAGCCGTGGTCAGTGCCCAGGGGGGTGCGCAGGAGCAGAATGAACCCGATGTCAAACAGGACCAGAAGCTTCCAGGTCCGGGCGGTGAAGAGCTGGAAATCCACCAGGGTCAGCAGGAAATAGATACCCACGCCGATGCAGATCGCAACCCCCTGAACGGCCACAAAGCGCAGGGGGCCGGAGGCATGGGTGCGGGTGGCGCTGTAGATGAGAACAAGGCCGTAGCCGCTGGCCAGCAGGCACAAGAACAACAGCAGCAGGTCGCCTTTTTTGAAAAACTCCCGAATGGGGGCGAAAATTGTCGTCACAGGATGGCCTCTCTTTCGTAGGAAAAGTGCTTTTTGCCTATTCTATCATTTTTAGCTGGAAAGGGAAA
>CAJTOE010000182.1 GCA_910577805.1 uncultured Oscillospiraceae bacterium
GGGACCGTCAGGTCCGGGATAGCCCTGGGGTCCGGTAGGTCCGGTGGGTCCTACATTGCCGGGCGGGAAGGGCGGATACGGAGGATACGGCGGGCGGGGCGGCGTACAGCACGGGTCGCAGTCACAGCCGCATCCGCAGGTATTGCAGTTGCAGCCGCAGCCCAAGCTTCCGCCGGAACCGCAGCCGAAGCGGGCGCTTTGGACCGTAGAGGCCGTCAGCTCCCGATCAGAAGGAAGATAGCGATTCATAGCACGCTCCTAAATTCCAGAGAATGAAGTAAGGTCTGCGCGGCTTTTGCCGCACAACCCATACTATGCCGCCCTTGCAATTTGGTGTGCCTTCCGGTAGAATAGAGGAAACATAAAAAAGGAGGAGCGCTTACATGTTCGGATTTACCTATTATTCTCCCACGGAGATCGTATTCGGCCCGGAGACGGAGGCT
Source organism: uncultured Oscillospiraceae bacterium (assembly GCA_910577805.1). GTDB lineage: Bacteria > Bacillota > Clostridia > Oscillospirales > Oscillospiraceae > Lawsonibacter. The sequence goes on from CAJTOE010000182.1 coordinate 444, forward strand.
CTGGCCGGTCCCCTGGTCCGGAAATGGGGCGGGAGCCGGGTTTTGGTGGTATGCGGCGGGCACAGCGCCCGGTCCAGCGGCCTTCTGGACCGGGTGGTCCAGTCCCTGACCCAGGAGGGGCTGGCCTGCGCGGTGCTGGAGGGCGTTCAGCCCAATCCCCTGCTGTCCACGGCCCAGGCCGGGGTGGAGCAGGCCCGGCAGTTCGGCGCGGATTTCCTGCTGGGCGTGGGAGGCGGCAGCGTCCTGGACACGGCTAAGGCCATCGCCGACGGAGCCGCCAGCCCAGGCACAGGCCTGTGGGATTTCTGGAGCCGCAAAACGCCTCTGGTTCAAGCCCTTCCGGTGGGGGCGGTGCTGACCATCCCCGCCGCGGGCAGCGAGAGCAGCGACTCCGCCGTGCTGACCCAGGATGAGACGCAGATCAAGCGCGGCCTCAGCTCCCCCCTGCACCGGCCCCGGTTCGCGGTGATGAACCCGGAGCTGGCCTGCACGCTGCCCCGGTATCAGGTGGCCTGCGGGACGGTGGATATCATGATGCACACCATGGACCGGTATTTCAGCAAGCCCACCGGCAATGAGCTGACGGACGAGATCGCCCAGGGCCTGCTGCGCACGGTGGTCCGCAATGGCAGGCGTGCCTTTGAGAACCCCGGCGACGCGCAGGCCATGAGTGAGCTGATGTGGGCGGGGTCCCTGTCCCACAACGGCCTGACGGGCTTAGGCGCGCCGAATGATTTTGCGCCCCACCAGCTGGGCCACGTACTCAGCGGCAAATACGGCGTGGCCCACGGAGCCAGCCTGTCCGCCGTGTGGGGGAGCTGGGCGCGGTACTGCTATGAGACGAATCCGGACCGTTTCGTCCAGTTCGGCCGGGAGGTCTGGGGGGTGGACGGGGCCATGCCCGCCATCGAGGCCGCGGAGAACTATTTCCGCAGTCTGGAGATGCCCGTCTGTCTGTCGGAGCTGGGCGTTCCCGTGCAGGACCAGGCGGGGCTGGAGGACCTGGCCCAGCGGTGTACCTTCGACCGGACCCGGACCATCGGGACCTTCCGGATTTTGGACTATGGAGATATTTTGCAGATTTACCAGCTGGCAAATCACTGAATCTTGCTGCCGCTGCGCGGAAGCTTCCAGGTCCGCACCCAAAAAAGGCCCCTTTGGAAAGGGGCTCCGCCCGCAGGGCGGTGGGGATTGATACGCCAGTGTATCTTCTATTTTGAGATGTTCGGTAGGGACGAGTCCGCAGGCAATCCCCCGTCACGGCTGCGCCGTGCCACCCCCTTTCCAAAGGGGGCTTTGGGGGCGGGGACCTGAAGGCGTGCGCTTGATTTGTGAAGCGGGGAATCCCCCCCAACTCCACTCCCCCAAAAATGAAAGAAATCCAATCAGACAGCTTGCTTTTTTTTACAAAACGGTGTATGATATAGGGCGTTAAAATGCCAGATTCAATTCCAGCATGAATTCCAGCATAGTAACAGGGAGGTTGAAATTTGAATGGGTAAATTTCTCAAACGCGCCGCACAAGGTGCGGAAGTACCCCATGACAAGGGTACGTCAAACCTTGAGACGGTAGTGATGCCGCTGCCGTCTAAAATTACGCTGTCCATGGGCCAGCATATCGGCGCCCCCGCCGCGCCCTGCGTGGCAAAGGGCGACCAGGTCTATGTGGGCAGCGTGGTGGGTAAGGCAGGCGGCTTCGTCTCCTGCGACATCCACTCCGGCGTTTCGGGCACCGTGTCCGAAATCACCACCATCACCGCCCCCAACGGAGCGGTCCAGACCGCCGTGGTCATCACCCCCGACGGCAAGCAGGAAAAAGACCCCTCCATCGCCCCGCCCCAGGTGACCGATATGAAGTCCTTCGTGGACGCGGTCCGGGCCAGCGGCCTGGTGGGCCTGGGCGGCGCAGGCTTCCCCACTGCGGTGAAGCTTTCCCCCAAAAACCTGGACGAGATCGACACGCTGGTCATCAACGGCGCGGAGTGCGAGCCTTACATCACGTCCGACAACCGGTGCCTCATTGAGGACACCCATCACGTGCTCAACGGCGTGAAGCAGGTGATGAAGTACTTAAACATCGGCAAGTGCGTCATCGGCATCGAGGGCAACAAGCCGGAGGCCATCGCCAAGGTCCAGGCCGCCATCGACGACCCCAAAATTGAGGTCAAGACCCTGCCCTGCCGCTACCCCCAGGGCGCAGAAAAAGTGCTCATCGAAAACTGCACCGGCCGGGAGGTCCCCTTCCCCGGCCTGCCCTCCGACGTGGGCGTTATTGTGATGAACGTCACCTCGATCGCCTTCGTGTCCAAGTACCTGGAGACCGGTATGCCCCTGATTGCCAAGCGCCTCACCGTGGACGGCGACATCGTAAAAACGCCCCAGAATGTGGAGGTGCTGATCGGAACGCCCATCCGTGAGCTGCTGGACTTCTGCGGCGGGCTGACGGCCGAGCCGGGCAAGGTCCTCTACGGCGGCCCCATGATGGGCAACTGTGTCGCCAGCCTGGACCAGCCCATTTTGAAGAACAACAACGCGGTGCTGGCCTTCTCCAAGGAGCGCTCCCACACCCCCAAGGCCACCAACTGCATCCACTGCGGACGCTGCACCAACGCCTGCCCCCTGGGCCTGTCCGCCAAGGAGATCGTCCAGGCCTATAACAACGGCGACGTGGAGCTTCTGCAAAAGCTGAACGCGGACCTTTGTATGTCCTGCGGCACCTGCTCCTTTGTCTGCCCGGCCAAGCGGCCCCTGGCCCCCTCCATCGCTCTGGCCAAGATCATGATGAAGAACGGAGGGAAAAAGTGATGGATAACAAATTGATCGTAACTGCCGCCCCCCATATCACGGGTCCCGATACCACCCAGAAGATCATGGGCCGGGTGGCCATCGCCCTGGTGCCCGCGCTGATTGCGTCGGTCATCGTCTTTGGCTTCAGCGCCCTGATTTTAACCGTAGTCACTGTGGCCTCCTGCGTGCTGTTCGAGTACGGCTACTGCAAAATAGTGGGCCGTGAGGTCCCGGTGAGCGACCTGTCCGCCGTGGTCACCGGCCTGCTGCTGGCCTTCAACCTGCCCTCTACCCTCCCCTGGTGGATGGCGATCGTGGGTGCGTTCATCGCCATCGTCATCGTCAAGCAGCTCTTCGGCGGTCTGGGCTACAACTGCGCCAACCCCGCCATCGTGGGCCGCATCGCCCTGGCCATGGGCTTTGCGGGAAAAATGTCCACCTACGGCTTCCCCGTGGACTCCACCTCTTCCGCCACCCCCCTGTCCTCTGCGGCGGAGAACATCGACTATGTGACCCTGCTGCTGGGCAACCACGGCGGCGTGCTGGGTGAGACCTGCGCCATCGCCCTGCTGCTGGGCGGCGTCTATCTGATCGTCACCAAGGTCATCAGCCCCATGATCCCGGTCACCTATCTGGGCACCGTGGCGGTGCTGTCCCTGCTGGCCGGCCAGGACCCCATCTATCAGCTGCTCTCCGGCGGCCTGATGCTGGGCGCGTTCTTCATGGCCACCGACTATGTAACCTCCCCCACCACGGATAAGGGCAAGCTGGTGTTCGGCATCGGTCTGGGCCTTATCACCTGCATGATCCGCTTCTTCGGCACCATGAACGAGGGCGTGTCCTTCGCCATCCTGCTGATGAACCTGCTCACCCCCTACATTGACGAGCTGACCCGCCAGGATAAGCTGGGCATCGCCAAAGCAAAGAAGGAGGGGACGAAATAATGAATAATTGGAACCGTATGTTCAAGCCCATTGTGGTTCTGGGCCTGATCTGCGTCATCGTCACCGGCGCGCTGGCCGCGACCAACAGCGTCACCGCGCCCATCATTGAAGAGGCCACCCGTCTGGCCCAGGAGACGGCCCGGCAGGAGCTGCTGCCGGAGGCTGAGGGCTTTGAGAAGATCGAGGGCATCGACGTAGCCAACGTGTCCGACGTATACGCCGCCACCAACGGCGTGGGCTATGTGGTCACCAGCTCTTCCAAGGGCTACGGCGGCACCATGACCGTCATGGTCTCCTTCACCCCGGAGGGAACGATCAAGCAGATCAAAGTAACGGAACAGGCGGAGACCCAGGGCATCGGCAGCAAGGTAGCCGGCGACGCGTCCTTCTGGGCGCGGTATGCCGGTCTGGAGGCCAAGCCCCTGGTGCTGGACCAGGACGTGGACCGTCTGTCCGGCGCGACCATCTCCAGCCGGGCGCTGACCGCGGCGGTAAACTCCGCCATCGACGCCTACAACGCGATACCTTGAAAGGCAGGTGAGGCATTATGAGTAATGAAAACAGCAAGCTGAAAATTCTGACCAACGGCATTTTGGCCGAAAACCCGGTCCTGCGCCTGGTGCTGGGCACC
>CAJTOE010000183.1 GCA_910577805.1 uncultured Oscillospiraceae bacterium
GTCCCCTGGCCCACAAGCTGCTTCACGCTCTGTTTGCCATGGTGGATTTTCGGGTTTTGGGACTGCGCCAGATACTTCCGTATCGCCCATTTGAGCAGATCGGCGGTCAGTCTGCCGCCAGTCTTGCCCACCTTGATTGCCAGCGCAACGGATTTATCCCGCACTTCGTCCTGCATGGTGATCTGCCTCCTTCCTATGGGCGGGATCAGCGGGCCTCGCCGCCGCTGAACCCTTCCTCAATTTCGTTGCCCCATACGAGCCAACCGGGCCTTATATTGCGGGCAAATAATTCAATTTTATTGGTATCTGGAAACATATCCTCCAGCATCTCATAGGCACATACCGGCTTGCGGCTATGATATGTGGCCGGTTCCCGCATGACCGTTGTGTACTTACCGAAGCACTCCCGTCTTGGCATCAGGATTTTATTTGGCCTGTAAAACCACAGCAGATACTCATGGCTGAATCTGACAGTGAACGCGGGAGCAACCCCATTTCCTTTATCCCAAATAAACCGGGCATGGAGCTTATACCCACGCATTTCCATTTGGGCCGACGTTTCCAGCAAAAATTTATCTATTGTCCAAATGAAGATATTGTGCTGCTCATTTGCCTGTTCAAAAAATGGGTCCTGTATCTTAAAACAGTCCTCTACGGACATAGTTGGATAGTCAAGCCGCCTGCCTTGGTTGGGGCGGGACTTCCGAACATTTCCTTTCTGCTGTGGCCATGGAGGGTCGCTGTAAATCAGGTCATAGCCCATTTGCGTTCCCTTTTCCTTTAGGCAGAGCTTTTTCTTCTCTGGCAAAGCGTTCCTCCAGCCGTTCCACGCTCTAATCCTTCTTGAACTGCCCCAGAGGGCCGGGGCCGAACATGGCCCGCGCCTGATTGTCCATATCCCGCAGCCGCGTCCACAACTCCGGGTGATGTGTCCGCAGTTTCCGCAGCTCGTCAATCCGTTGCAAGGGACAGCACCAGCAGGAAGCACGGCGGTAGATTTCGTACAGCCCGCCAAAATCAAAGCCCCGGCTATAACAAATCTGCAACGCCTGGGCTTCGGTGATCTTCCACTCTACCAGGGGATAGCGGTTCTGCGGATCATCTTTACAGCGGTGGGCTTCATCGGCGGCAATGCCAATGTAGTGCAGGGCATTCTGCTCCTTCTTCAGCCGGTTGACCTCTTTGGAAATCAGGTGCGTTTTGAGCTGGCCAGTACACCAGCGCACGGTCATTCCCGGCCAGCCGTAGCCCGTCAGCGGTTGGCCCATAGCAATACGGCGTTCAATGGCCCGTTTCTTCTGCTGTGGAATATCAAACATCATCCATTCAAAGCCATGGGGGTGGCGCAGGGTGGCGATGTGGATGCCGCGCTCCCGGTAGAGCAGATCATCCAGCTTGGCGATATGGGCCTCCATCTCAGGAAACTCCATACCCGTATCCGCATAGAGTACGCAGTCAATGGGCATTTCCTTTTCGATCATCAGCAACAGGAGCGCACTTGAATCTTTTCCACCAGATACCGAAATTGCATGATAGAAATTGCCATTTTCGATTGTTTTCGTTAAGCATACCTCCTTAAACGCAAAAAAGAAGCCCCGGAAGGAATCAGTCCTTCCGGGGCAAATGTGTGTTGTGAATCAGCCGAGGGCAGTCCACTTCTCCGTGGATCCGTCCATGCTGAAGCTGTGACCATTGGATGCTTCAACAATATCCCAATAGTACCACGCGCCAGCGGCAACGTCCGAGAAGGTTTTGTAGCCCTTCACCGCGGTGTCAGCAGAAGCGGAGCGGCCCAGGATACGGTTGACCATTACAATGGTTTCCGCGCGGGTGATGTTCTGGTCGGGGCGGAATGTGCCGTCTGTGTAGCCATAGACCAGACCGGCATCCGCCGCCAGATTGATGTACTTCCGTGCCCAGCTATGAGAAATATCGGTGAAGCGGTCCAGAACGGTGTTATTGCCGCTGCTGTCACAGAACCGGGCAAGGATCGTTGCCAGCTCCGCACGGGTGATATTCCGCCGGGGACCGAATGTGCCGTCCTGGTAGCCGGTAATCACGCCCATGTTGCAGAGAGTGGAGACGGCTGTGCCATACCACGCCCCGGCGGGAACATCCTTGAAACGGTTGATGCTGGTGCCATAGGCGGCTTTTGCCTCCGGGGTCAGCAGCCGGTAGAGGATGGCGGCAACCTCGGCGCGGGTAATATCGGCGTTGGGCGCGGCCTGGGTGCTGGTCCGTCCGGCGATATAGGCGATATGGTCCTTTCGGTTCAGCAGGGAGAGCTTGGAGCCGGGAGTGGTCAGATCACCAATGCCGCCCGTGCTGCCGCCCTTGGCAATCGTGACCTTCTGGACCTGGGAGGCCATTTCAGAGGCGGTGGCCGCATAGCGCACCTCGTATGTGCCGGGAGCCAGTCCCCTCACGGTGTTCCCTGTGATAGCGGTCCACTTGCCGTCGGGCAGGAGCCGGTATTCCATGGTCTTATCTGTCTTGGTGAAAGTACCGTCATTCCGGCCCTGCCGGGTTTCATCGGTATGGCCCACGCTGGGAGCCTTGCGGCGGTCAGGAATCTTCACCGTAACCGTCTCACCGGGCAGGCCGTCACCCTTGCCGGGGTAGCGGATAAGAACATCCTTCCCGGCCAGATCAGACACGTCCAGCGGGTTCGGGCAGGGTTTCCAGGTCTTGCCGCCGTCCGTGCTGTACTCCATATCCGACGTGGTGTTCAGCGTCTCATTGTCAGGGTCAAAGACCAGCACAGGAGCGCCGGGGTGCTTGGAGATCACCACAGTGACGGTCCGGCTGGCAAAGTCCTCCCTGGTGGCAGGATAGCGGAAAAGGACCGTCTTGCCCAGATAATCGGCGGTGTTCAGCGGCTTGGCGAGGGCGGTCCAGGTCTTGCCGCCGTCAGCGGAGAACTCCACGCCCTTGTCGGAGCTGACAGTCTGGGCCTTGCTGTCCACCTCCACCTTGGGGGCCTCCCGGCGAGTGGGAATCTGGACGCTCACGCCACTGCTGGGGAAGGAGCTTTCATCCCCATGGTTGCGGATGATGATGGTCTGCCCGGTCAGATTGGACACGTCCAGGGGCTTGGCGCAGGGGTTCCAGGTCAAGCCGCTGTCAATGGAGTAGTCCATATCCGTGGTGGTGTTCACCGTCTCGGTGATGGTGTCCAGGGTGACAGTGGGATTCTCCGTCCGATTTGGAATCCGCAGCTCGGTGGAATCGCTGGCAAACTTGTCCTCAGTTGCCGTCTCCCGGACGAGGATGGTCTGGCCGGTCAGGTGAGAAACGTCCATATCCGGGTCGCACTTGGTCCAGGTCTTGCCGCCGTCCGTGCTGTACTCCATGCCAGCAGTGGTGTTGACCGTCTGCTTATCCCGGTCAACGGTCAGATCGGGCTTCGCACCCTTCTGCGGGACCTTCACCAGCACGGGCAGGCTGGCAAAATGGTCAGCATCGTACTTCTCCCGGACAGCCAGCTCCTTCCCGTAGAAGCTGGACACATCCAGCCCGTCAGCGGGAACGGCGGTCCAGCCGTTTTCCGTCCGGTATTCCGGCGCGGTGCCGGAGACGGTCAGCAGCTCCGCCACACGGTCAATGTCGGCGGTGGGGGCGGCGTTCCGGCTGGGGACGGTCAGGGTGACGGTGTTGCTGGCGGGCTTGGTGCCGTCACAGGCGTAACGCACCAGCAGGGTGGCGTTGGTCAGCTCGGACAGGTCCATGTTGTCCAGGCAGGGAATCCAAGTCCCACCGCCGTCCTTGGAATACTCCATAGCGGCGGTGCTGTCCATGCGCTCAGAAGCGTTGTCAACGGTCAGCACGGGAGCCGCGCCCCAGACGGGGACGGTCACAGTGGTGGGGTCGCTCTTAAAGGAATCGTCCGTGGCAGCGATCCGCACCAGCAGCGTCCCGCCCTGCCGGTCCTCCACGTTCTGCCGGTCCTCGCAGGGCTTCCAGGTTTCGCCGCCGTCATCGGAATACTCCATGCCGGTGGTGGTGTTCATGGTAAAGTCGAAGGGATTCACTTTCACATCCGGAGTGGCGGGACGCTCCGGCAGAACCTCCATCACCACGGGGCCGGGATTGCCGGTGCCATCGTCCACCAGACGGACATAGATAGTTGTGCCGGGAATAATCTCGCCGCCGTTGGACAGATCATCGGTCAGGGTGTAGTCCTTCCCGGCCTCCACCACATCAGGGTCAAAGGTGATGATTTCCTTCCGGTAGTCAATCTCATAATTCAGCCCCGTGTCGGCCACGGTCCGGCCCTCCACGCTCTGGCTGTCGGAGGCGGTGAGGTTGTCCGTCTCCTTCATCCGCTGGGTGAAGGTATAGGAGGTATCGGGGGTCAGGCCGGTAAACTTGGGGCTGTCCTGCCAAGTCTTGCCGCCGTCCACGCTGTACTCCGCGCCGAGGACGGGGTTCAGCGCAATGGTGGTCGTTGTGCGGCGGGCAATGGTAGGAGGGTTGGTCATGGTCTGCGGGGCCTTGGAAATGGTCATATCAGCATAGACCTGTTCGGCGCTCAGATCGTAGCCGTCCTCTGCCACAAGATAGAAGCGGGCTTTGTAGGAGCCAGCGTCCACGGGGGCCTCGGAAGTCTCATAGGGCTTGCCACTGGCGAGAGTGCCAACGTACATAACGCTGACGGACTTCACGCCCTCCATATCAGTCAAAAGGCTGGTGTACGGATAGGGCTGGCGGTTGCCGTTATAGATGGTACTATAAGAGGGCATATCCGTGTCCAGAATATCCACCGGCGTGTCGGTGGTCCTGCCGGAGAC
>CAJTOE010000184.1 GCA_910577805.1 uncultured Oscillospiraceae bacterium
CCGCGTCCATCCAGCCCGGCGGGCCTTCTCTTCATACTCCCACATCTTGGGGCACCTCCAGTGTAAAGCGTCCTAGCTTGCCGCCCCGGTACTCGTCCAGTAGCACCCGCGCCATCCGTTCCGTGTCCAGCTCGCCGCCGGAAATTCGCATTCCACGCTTCTGCGCACACAGCTCCAGCAGCCGGTAGCCGTAGGCAATATCGTTCTCCTCCCCCTCGCACCGAGGGACCTCCGGCAGCTTATAGGCGGCGGACAGCGCAGTTGGGTAGCGCTCCCCCAGCAGGGCCATAAAGTGACATCCCAGGGTCTCCACGTCCATCACGTCGTCCTTTACCGCCCCGGTGAACGCCAGCAGCATCCCGGTGGTCTCGTCCTCGAACTTGGGCCAGAGAATGCCCGGTGTGTCCAGCAGGTCCAGGGAGCTGTCCACATTCACCCACTGCTTGCCCCTTGTAACGCCGGGACGGTCGCTGGTTTTGGCGGATTTTTTCCGGGCTACCTTATTAATAAAGGTAGACTTCCCCACGTTGGGCACCCCCACGATCATCGCCCGGACCGGACGGCCCACCTGCCCCTTCTCCCGCCAGCGGGCAATTTGGTCCTTCAGGGCCTCACGGACTGTAAGGGAAAACTGCTTGACACCGCTTCCCGTCTTAGCGTCTGTCTCCATCACATAGAACCCCTGCTGGCGGAAAAAGCTGCTCCAGGCCTTGTTCTGTGCCGGGTCCGCCTGGTCCGCCCGGTTGAGGACAATCAGCCGCGGCTTTCCGGCGCAGATGGCGTCAATGTCCGGGTTCCGGCTGGCGGCGGGGATGCGTGCATCTACGATCTCCGCCACGATGTCCACGTTTTTCAAATCCGCTTCAATCTGCCGCCGGGTCTTGGTCATGTGTCCGGGATACCATTGGATGTTCATAAAGCGCCTCCGCTCAATCGCTGGACGGCCTGCTCCTGGTCCTCCACGAAAAAAACGTTCTCCCCCCGCTTGTTGCTCTCAAAGATGAAATCCCGCAGGGGCTTGCTGGTACTGGTGTGCTGGGAAAAGTCGCCGAAAATCGCCGCCCGAATTTGATAGTTGGTCCATTTTTGCAATATCTCCCCTGCCAGACCGGTACTAAGTATAAAAAACTCCGGCGGGAAGCACTCCTTGGGGATGGCCAGATCGCCGGTCCCCGCCTCGTGAACGATATTAACGGCCAGCTCCAGCGCCGCCGACGGGCTGTCGATGCGCACGGAGCTGGACAGCAGGGCGATTTTATTCCCCTGCCCGATGAGCTGATACATACAAAATCTCCTTTTCAATTATTTTCTGTCATTGTAAAAGAGGAGCGGCCCAGCAGGCCGCTCCTCTTGCTTCTGGATTACAGGGCTTCCTTGACCTTTGCGGCCTTACCCACACGATCACGCAGATAATACAGCTTGGCGCGGCGGACTTTACCGTGGCGCACAACCTCTACCTTCTCGATGGAAGGCGCGTGCAGGGGGAATACCTTCTCCACGCCGATGCCGTAAGAGATACGGCGCACGGTGAAGGACTCCTCGATGCCGCCATGCTTCTTGGCAATGACGGTGCCCTCAAACACCTGGATACGCTCACGGCTGCCTTCCTTGACCCGGATATGAACCCGGACGGTGTCGCCGATGGCCACCTGGGGGGGCTGCTCTTTCATGTAATTTTTCGTAAAAGCCTGCATCAAATCCATAAAAATTTCCTCCTGTTGTATAGGCGTTCTTACCGGAAAAAGACCGCAGAGGACCGCCCGTTATTTCAGACTGCAAAAGTATACCATATTTTTTCGTAAAATGCAAGAGAAATGTTGACAGAATTTTTCAATATATCTTTGATTCGTAAAGTAGAGCAGCCCCTCGGCTTCACCCTCATCCGTCTGGCCCCGCCGTTGACAAAATTCTCCCCCTAATTTATACTTTTCTCAGAAAAAAAGGAGGATTTTTATGAAAAAACTGTTTTCTGCTCTTGCCTGCATTCTCCTGCTCCTATCTCTTTCTCCTCCCGCCTCTGCCGACGCAGGACCAAAACCGTCGGTGACCGTCACTTTTACCGGAATCGAAGACGAACCCTTTTACGCGACGCTCCTGTCGGAAAATCGCTCCAGCGGTCCCGCCCGCGCTTGGGACAAGCTCTCCCCCTACCCCAGCGAGGACCACCCAGAGGACGAACGTATCATTTGGGAAAAATTTGTCTCCTATCAGGATTCAGACGGCTACTATTTTCTGCAAGAGTGGTGGGACTGCACCGAAACCCACCAATTCCATTGGAGCTACTATCCCCCAGAACCCTTCAAAATCCTGCTCTACTTCCCGGAACGTGACAGCTTTTCGGTCAGCTTCATCTGTGAGCGATATGCTTTTCACAGCTTTTACCGCGTAAATTTGAACGATGGGACCGGTACTGAGGAACATCCCCTCAAAGCGCTCCCCACCCTCAATATCTCCACTACTTTAAACCGTCTGGCATTTGGCGGCCGCATAGCACTCACTATTCTGCTGGAATTAGGACTGGCCTGGTGCATCGGTTATCGGGAGGGCCGTCACATTATCCTGTTCGTCACAACAAATCTGCTTACACAGGTCGTTCTCAATACAATATTATCTCTGGGGGTCGGAAGCCCATATTCCTTTGCACAAATATATCTTTGGGCCGAACTGCTCGTCTTTCTCCTGGAAGCTGCCGTTTACGCCCACTATCTGCCCAAAATCAGCGCAGCTCCCCAGAAAAAGAGCAAAGCTGTCCTCTACGCCCTAGGCGCAAACATACTCTCATTTGCGACCGGACTTATCATCAGCCTGTTATTTCCCGGCATTTTCATCTGATGGTCCAAACACAAACATACACGGAAACCATGTTCCCAGGTTGTCATCCAAGCACAGGCAGTACAACGGCTCCATGCCGCCGTCCGGGTAAATAAAATAGTAATCCAGACTGCCATGGGTAATGTAGGCCCGCTCATAGCACACCCGCCCCAGACTGTCAAAATAGCTGGTCTGGCTGGAGCGCGTCGTCCCCCACAGCATGGGGTTCCGCCAAAACTCCCGCCGGGTGAGCGCGCCGTCCTGGTCGTAGAAAAAATCTGCCCCACATATCATGCCGTTTTCCGGCTGGCTGTACTCGGTCAAATCCCCGGTAGCCTCGAAGTGAAGCAGCCGCCCCTCCCCGTCGCGCTCGTAGGACTCCTGATAGTGGTCTACACCCTCAGAATATTCCTCCGGGATGACACAGTAATCCTCCAGCCACAAGTCCTCCCACTCCCCGTCTGCCGGGGCGGTCTCCTGGAAGGAAAATTCACCAGACTCCCCGTCCTGGAAGCGTGTACCGTACCCCTGCTGAGTTTCTGCGTCGAAATACAGGACCATTTGCAACTCCCCTGACGGGTCAAAATATTGATAAAACGGCTCTGCTTCGTCTGTTTCTCGCGCCTGCGGGACAAACAGCACAACGCAGGAGAGAATGAGTGCAATCAACTGCTCCATAAGCTTCTCCTATACGCTTTCATAGACTTCCCGGTGCGTTTGTGACAACTTTACGTCAAGCGCCGGGAAGTTTTTTTGCAGAAATTCCACCAGCGCCGGACACACCACCTGCTCGGTGGCAAAGTGCCCCGCGTCCAGAAGATTCATGCCTAATGCTTTGGCCTCCAAAAATATGTCATACTTCACATCGGCGGTCACGAAGGTATCGGCCCCACTCTCCATCGCTTCCCGGAGCATGGACCCGCAGGAGCCGCCGCCCACTTGCACCCACTCCACCGGACGGCCTCCGTCCACAAACCGCACGTTGGCGGCATGGAGCCTTTCCTTCACATAGGCGGCATAGCTCTGGGTGGACATCCCCAGCTGGTGGGCCTTCCCAGCCCGGCGGATGAAATCTTCTGTCTCACCGTTCTTACCGGGATGGGGGATCACAATATTCGTAAGCGCAAGCGCTTTGGCCAGACAGTCGTTCACCCCGCCCTCGGCTGCATCCAAATTGGTGTGGCTGCAAATGGCGGCAATCTGGTGTTCGGTCAGCTCCAGCAAAATCTGTCCGGTCACATCTTCGTCGGTGATGGACTTTACTGGATGGAAAATCACCGGATGGTGGGACACGATCAGCTCTGCCCCCAAGCGGACCGCCTCCTCCACCACTCCCTTGGTGATGTCCAGGGCCACCAATATGGTCCGGACTTCCTTTTCAACCCGGCCCACCAGGAATCCCGCGTTATCAAATCCCATTTGAGTTTCAAATGCGGCCAGACCGTCCAGCGCATCATATACATCCTTTACCGTTGCCATGTGTTCCACTCCTTTCGCATTTCCAGCATTCCCTCATAAACCAGCTCCAGTTCCTTCTGCTTCTCACACGTCTCCCGGCCCTGCCGCACGCCCTCCAGGGCACGGCCCGATTTCCGGAGCAGGTGGTCCAGCCACGCTCCCCGTAGAGGATCGCGGCTCTGACGGCCCGCCCACAGCTCCGCCGGTGTAAAGTCTTTTTCCCTGCCAGGTTCTACCCCTTGAATCACATAAAGAGTGTCCCCTTCCTGAACCAGCTTCTCCCAGGAAATCACAAAGCCGTTCTCCCACAGCCACCGCCGCAGCTCCGGCTGGGTGCTCATGGGCTGAAGAAGCAGCTGCTTCCCGGTCCAGTCGGTCCAGGGAGCTTGGGCCAGAATATGCGTGATCGTCTCCCCGCCCATGCCCGCAATGACCACGGTGTCCGCCTCC
>CAJTOE010000185.1 GCA_910577805.1 uncultured Oscillospiraceae bacterium
AGGGCCGTGAACAATCTGATTTCGGTAGCGCTCCTGCGGGAGCGGGCCGCACGGTGCGGCGTGGCGGAGATTTCCCAAAAAAACGGCAGTCTGCTGTTCGCGGCCCCCAAGTTCGATTTGCGGCGGGTGGGGGCGCTGTGCGGTCTGGAGCAGTACAAAAACCGGCTGCTGTTCTCCGCGGGAGAAAAGCCCTATTTGGCCCTGCGCCTGCGGAAGGGGGACGATACCCTGCGCTGTGCGGAGAAGCTGATTTCGGATTTTGAGGCGGCTTATGAGACAACTGAAGGGGGAGAAACGCCCCCCAACGAATCGAAGAAAATATAAATACACATCATAGATATTTAGATAGATACTAGGAGGATAACATATGGCAATCAAATCTGACATCGAAATTGCACAGGAGCATACCCCGCGCCCCATCGTGGACATTGCCGCCCAGGCCGGTGTGGACGAAACATACCTGGAGCTGTATGGCCGGTATAAGGCGAAGCTCGATTACCGGCTTCTGTCGGAGACGAACGCCCCCGACGGCAAGCTGATTTTGGTCACTGCCATCACCCCCACCCCCGCCGGAGAGGGAAAAACGACCACCTCCGTGGGGCTGGCCGACGGCCTGCGGTGGCTGGGCAAGCGGGCCAACGTGGCGCTGCGGGAGCCGTCCCTGGGGCCGGTGTTCGGCATCAAGGGGGGCGCGGCCGGAGGCGGCTATGCCCAGGTGATCCCCATGGAGGACATCAACCTCCATTTCACCGGGGATTTCCACGCCATCGGCGCGGCCAACAATCTGCTGGCGGCGATGCTGGACAACCACATCCAACAGGGCAACGCCCTGGGCATCGACGTAAAGCAGATCACCTGGAAGCGGGCTGTGGATATGAACGACCGGCAGCTGCGGCACATCATCTGCGGCCTGGGCGGCAAGATGCAGGGCGTTCCGCGGGAGGACGGCTTTGAAATCACGGTAGCCAGCGAGATCATGGCGGTGCTGTGCCTGTCCTCGTCGATCCCCGACCTGAAAGCCCGGCTGGGCCGTATCATCGTGGCCTATACCTATGGGGGCGAGCCGGTCACCGCCCACGACCTGAAGGCCGAGGGGGCTATGGCGGCGCTGTTGAAGGACGCGCTGAAGCCCAACCTGGTCCAGACCCTGGAGGGCACCCCCGCGTTCATCCACGGCGGGCCGTTTGCCAACATCGCCCACGGCTGCAACTCCATCATGGCGACCCGGATGGCTCTGAAGCTGGCGGACTACACCGTCACAGAGGCGGGCTTTGCCGCCGACCTGGGGGCGGAGAAGTTCGTGGACATCAAGTGCCGCATGGCGGGCCTGAAGCCCTCCGCGGTGGTGGTGGTGGCGACCGTGCGGGCGCTGAAATACCACGGCGGCGTACTCAAGACGGAACTGAGCCGGGAGAATCTGGAGGCCCTGGAGCGGGGCCTGCCCAATCTGCTCCAGCATGTGGACAACATCAAGAACGTGTTCGGCGTGCCCTGCGTGGTGGCAATCAACGCGTTCCCCACGGATACGGAAGCGGAGCTGGCCCTGGTGAAGGAGAAGTGCCGGGAGCTGGGCGTCAACGCGGAGCTGTCCGAGGTGTGGGCCAAGGGCGGCGCAGGCGGCGTGGCGCTGGCAAACGAGGTGGTCCGCCTGTGCGGCCAGCCCAACCACTTCCAGTTTGCCTACGCAGACGAGCTGTCCATCCAGGAGAAGCTGAACGCCATCGTGCAGAAAATCTATCATGGAGACAGGGCGGTCCTCACCCCCAACGCCCAGAAGCAAGCCGAACAGCTGACCGCTCTGGGCTTTGGCGGCCTGCCCATCTGTATGGCAAAGACCCAGTACTCCTTCTCCGACGACCCGGCGCTTCTGGGTGCGCCGAAGGGCTTTGACGTGACGGTGCGCAATTTGAAGGTGTGCGCGGGGGCGGGCTTCCTGGTGGCCCTGACGGGGGACATCATGACCATGCCGGGCCTGCCGAAGGTCCCCGCCGCAGAGCGTATCGACGTGGACGAAAACGGCGTGATCTCCGGGCTGTTTTAAGCAAGGCACAGATTCAGCGTTCGCTGCATAGAATGGACTGGCCGCCAATGGAGGGAATACGCGCTTCCCTGATCCGCCTATCTCCTGCGGGCGGTAGAAAAGAGGGGATTTTATGCAGCAAATCCAGTGGCAGGACCGTTTTAAAATTGGAGTGGACTCCATCGACCAGGCCCACCACCGGCTGTTTGCCATCGTACAGAAGATCATGGAACTCTACGTGGAGCGGCATGAGAGCAAGTTCGCCTGCGTGGAGGGGATCAAATTTTTCCAGGCCTACGCCCTGAAGCATTTTGCGGAAGAAGAGGCCTATATGCGCGAGATCGGCTATCCGGGCTATCAGGCCCATAAGCGCATCCACGACAAAATGCGGCGGGAGACCCTCCCGTCCTTACAGCGGGAGCTTTATGACACCGACTTTTCCACCCAGGCGGTGCAGCACTTTATTGGAGTGTGTACCGGCTGGCTGACAGGCCACATCATGGTGGAGGACCGGGCCATTACCGGCCGGGCGGTCCGGGAAGCGAATATGCCCCGGCCGGACGACGAGGCTTCTGTGATTCAGGCACTGTTCCTCCAGCCCCTGCAAGAGATGTTCGGCGTTCCTGTGCGGTTTATGGGGGAATTGTCCGCTGGAGACGAGATTCAGGACGCGCAGTATTACGAGCTGGTGTACCACAGCCAGCAGGGACCCAAGCTCCGGTTCGTGCTGGTCATCGGGGAGCCGCTGCTTCTGCGGGTCGCCGGAGCCGTGTTCGGCATCGTACTGTACTCCATGAACGAAATCGCCCGTTTCGCCATCCAGGAGATCGCCCAGGGCCTGATACAGCGGGCCACGGTCTGCTTTGGCGCAGGCTCGGACGAGTATCACTTGGAACAGGAGCGCTTTTTGGATGCGGAGGAGTACCGCCGGACTGTGGAGGAACGCATACCGCAATACCGTCTGCTCTTTGGAGTCAAGCAGGACTGCTTTGCGCTGTGCGTGGATAAAGCTCCGGAGTAGAAAAAAGAAAGACCGCTGAGAAGCGGTCTTTCTTTTATAGTTCGGGGAAAACCGTGGACAGGTCAATGACACAGCCCTCCAGCACGCCAACCGAGACAGTCGCGTCCGCGCCGTAGGCCGCTGCCTGATAGTGGCCGTCTTTCAGGGAGAATACCGACGCGACACGGGCGGCGGGGTCCACAATCCAGTATTCCCGGACGCCCGCCTGCTGGTACAGGTTGAACTTGAGCAGATTGTCATAGCGGGCGGTGGAGGGAGAGGTGACCTCAACCACCAGGTCGGGCGCGCCCTTACAGCCGTGCCCGTCGGTCTTTCCGGGGTCGCAGACCACGGAGATGTCGGGCTGAACGACGGTGTACACGTCCTCCGGGGCGTCGCCTGCCTCTTCAAACAGCCGCACGTCAAAGGGCGCCGGATAGACCTTGCATTTTTTGCCTCGAAGAAAATTGTAGATTTGCGCGGAGAGCGCCATGCAGATTTCCTGATGCACGTTGGAGGGCGAGGCCAGCGCCACCGGCTGGCCGTCGTACAGCTCGTAGCGGGTACGGTCCTCCCAGGTCAGCAGATCGGCAAAGGTGTAGTGCTGCGCTTGCGGTAATGGAGCCATTGGACAAACCTCCTTATGAAAGAATTCCCCGTATTCAGGGCTGAATACGGGGAATTTTCTTGGCGCAGAAGGAGGGATTCGAACCCTCGCACGGTTTAACCCGTCTACTCCCTTAGCAGGGGAGCCCCTTATAGCCACTTGGGTACTTCTGCGTGTCTACGTTCCGATGCGCTATGCAGTTGTGAGGGAAAGAACGTGGCGGAGAGAGTGGGATTCGAACCCACGGCTCTTGACGAGTCACCGGTTTTCAAGACCGGCTCCTTAAACCACTCGGACATCTCTCCCTATGTGTTTCACTCAGAGACGCATAGAAGTCTACCATAGATTTCCCTGTCTGTCAATCATTTTTCCGCATTTTCTTCAAAAATTTTTCTGGGCCGGACGGGCCGTAAAAATCCCCGGCCGGTCTGACCGGGGATTTTATCGCATTCCAGGCAATGCGCTTACGGCCAGCAGCTCTCGTCCTGCTCCGGACGGGGGGCGCGGGTCATGAGGCCGTCCACCACCGTATGCGGGTCCCGGCCCTCGTACAGCACCTCATAGGCCGCCTGGGCAATGGGCATCTCCACCCCGGCCTTCTGGGCCAGCGTGCGGGCGTTGGCGGCGGCGTAGTAGCCCTCCACCACCGCGCCGATCTCCCGGACCGCCTCCTCTACAGGCTTGCCCTGACCGATCAAAATGCCGCAGCGGCGGTTCCGGGAGTGCATGGAACAGCAGGTGACGATCAGGTCGCCCACACCGGCCAGCCCAATAAAACTCTCCCGCTGGCCCCCCAGGGCCACTCCGAGCCGGGCCATCTCCGTCAGGCCGCGGGTCATGAGCATGGCCTTGGTGTTGTCCCCAAAGCCCATGCCGTCGCAGCAGCCGGCGCACAGGGCAATGATATTTTTCAGGGCGGCGCAGATCTCCGTGCCGATTTTGTCGCCGGTGGTGTACACCCGGAAGCGCTGGTTCATAAACAGGCTCTGGACCGTCTGGGCGTGTTCCGGGCTGTCGGCGGCGGCGACCACGCCCGTGGGCACGCCCCGGC
>CAJTOE010000186.1 GCA_910577805.1 uncultured Oscillospiraceae bacterium
GGGGAGGCCGGTCCGGCGGTGGAAGCGCTGCTGGAGACCACGCAGCCCATGGAGATCATTGACGGCATCCTGATTCCCGCTCTGGACCGGGTGGGGGCGCGGTTTGAAACGGGGAACGTATTCCTGCCCCAGCTCATCCAGGCCGCCGGAGCCGCCCAAGCCGCCTTTGAGGTTTTACGCACACATCTGGCGAAATCGGACGGGGAGTCGGTCAGCCGGGGGACGATCATTCTGGCCACCGTCAAGGGGGACATCCACGACATCGGCAAGAACATTGTCCGCGTTCTGCTGGAGAACTACGGCTACCGGGTCATCGACCTGGGCAAGGACGTGGAGCCTGCCGCCGTGGTCCGGGCCGCCCAGGAGCACAACGCCCCGCTGGTGGGGCTGTCCGCCCTCATGACCACCACCCTGAAAAGCATGGAGGAGACGGTGGACCTGCTCCACCGGGAAGGGGTGCCCTGCAAGGTAATGGTGGGCGGCGCGGTGCTGACCCCCGGTTACGCCGAGCAAATCGGCGCGGACTTCTACGCCAGGGACGCCAAGCAGAGTGTGGACATTGCCCGCCAGGTCATAAACGCATAAAAAACAGACGCGCCGGATGGCGCGTCTGTTTTTTATTTACAAAAATCCTTTGCGACCTGCGCGATATGCTCCGCGCACAGGCCGAACCGCTTCAGCAGCTCGCCGGCGGGGCCGGAGTAACCAAACTCGTCGTTGACCCCAATCCGCCGCACCGGGGTGGGGCACTTCTCACTGAGCAGGGCGCATACCGCCTCGCCCAGACCGCCAATGATGCTGTGCTCCTCACAGGTAATGATCTTTCCGCACTCCCGCGCCGCCTGGAGGACCAGCTCCTCGTCCAGGGGCTTGATGGTGGACAGGTTGACGACCCGTGCGGAGATGCCCGCCTGGGCCAGCGCATCCGCGGCCTCCACCGCCTCCGCCACCAGCAGGCCGTTGGCCAGAATCGCCACGTCAGTGCCCTCCCGGAGCGTTTCGCCCTTGCCGATCCGGAACACAAACCCCTCCTCGTGGAACACCGGTACGCCCGACCGGCCAAAGCGCATATACACCGGTCCCTGGCGCTCATACGCGGCCTTGACCATCGCCTTGGCCTCCACCGCGTCGGCGGGGGACATCACCACCATGCCGGGGATGGACCGCATCAGCGCAAAATCCTCACAGCACTGGTGGGAAGCCCCGTCCTCACCGACGGAGATACCGCCGTGGGACGCGCCGATCTTCACGTTCAGCCGGGTATAGCCGATGGAGTTGCGCACCTGCTCAAAGCCCCGTCCGGCGGCAAACATGGCGAAGCTGGAGGCAAAGGCCACCAGTCCCATGGCCGCCGCGCCCGCCGCCGCGGCCATCATGTTCCCCTCGGCAATGCCGCAGTTGAAGTGCCGCTCCGGGAACGCCTTCCGGAACACGCCGGTTTTCGTGGACCCGGCCAGATCCGCGTCAAAGACCACGATGTCGTCATGCAGCGCGCCTAATTCCTTCAAAGCCTCGCCATAGCCGTCTCTGGTCGCAATTTTTTTCACGTCCGCCATCTCACATCGCCTCCACTTCCGCCAGCCGGGCCTTCAGCTCCGTCATGGCAATCTCAAACTCCTGGTCGTTGGGGGCTTTCCCGTGCCAGTCCGCGTTGTCCTCCATGTAGCTGACCCCTTTGCCCTTGGTGGTGTTCATCAGGATGGCGAAGGGACGTCCCTTGGTCTCCCGTGCGGCGGCGAAGGCCGTCTCCATCTGGGCGAAGTCGTGGCCGTCGATCTCCTGGACCTCCCAGCCGAAGGCCCGCAGCTTTTCGGGGATGGGATAGGGGTTCATCACCTGGGCCACCGGGCCGTCGATTTGCAGGCCGTTGTTGTCGATGACGGCGCACAGGTTGTCCAGCTTGTAGTGGTGGGCGAACATGAAGGCCTCCCACACCTGGCCCTCCTGGATCTCTCCGTCACCCAGCAGGGTATACACCCGGCAGTCCTTTTTCTGGAGCTTGGCGGCCAGCGCCATCCCGGCGGCGGCGGAAATCCCCTGGCCCAGGGAGCCGGTGGACATATCCACGCCGGGGACGCTGTTCATGTTGGGATGGCCCTGGAGATAGCTTCCGATGTGCCGCAGGGTCAGCAGGTCCTCCACCGGGAAAAATCCCTGGTGGGCCAGGGCGGCGTACAGCCCCGGCGCGGTGTGGCCCTTGGAGAGGACGAACCGGTCCCGGTCCTCCCACTGGGGGTTTTTCGGGTCCACCCGCAGCTCCTTCCAGTAGAGATAGGTAAACAGGTCCGCGGCGGACAGGCTTCCGCCGGGGTGGCCTGCCTTGGCCGCGTGGGTCCCCTCAATGATGCCGATGCGCACCTTACAGGCGGCAAGCATCAACTCTTTCTGTTCTGTTTGCGTCATAGTGATCTCCTTTCCGAAGCGTCAGTTTTCCCCGTCCAAGGTCTGGATCAGCAGATTGCGCAGGGAGATGGCCGACTGGCGGTTCATCACAATGGAGGTGAGCAGCTCCGCCGAGGGGGTGGACACGTTCTCCATCCCCTTGGGGCCGAAGGTCAGGGCAGTCTCCATATACTTGTAGGACACGTCCAATGTGACCTCCAAAATCTCTCCCTCACCGCTGGTCACCTTCCGCAGGCCGAAGGTATTGGCATATTCTGGTTTCATTTCAGGCACCTCCATCAAATTGCAGTTCTTGTAATCGTCGTGGTATAGGTCAGAGTTTCGCTCTGTCCGGGGGCCAGGCGGCGGACGCCGGGCTTGTCCGCCAGCTCCCGGCCCATGAACACCCCGTCCGGCAGGGTGGACCAGGGCTCGATGCACACAAAGCCGGTGTCAAAGGGCTTGTCCGGGGTCCACACGCCCATATAGGGGAAGTCCTGGGTGGAGACGGCCACCTCGCCCTGGGCGGTCCGGAGCCGGGCGCAGCCGGGGTTGTCAAAGACCAGGGTGTCCCGCCCGTAGGTCATAGGGGTCAGGGGCAGCTTCCCGGACACCTCCCGGTCTTTCGGGGTGAGCATATTGTCCCCGTCCATGCCGTAGAGGGCGACGGCTTCCGTCCCCTCCAGCTGAATAAAATCCTCCCGCACCGCGGCCCGGTAGCCGTCGTGGGCGCCCAGCTCGTAGAGCATGTCCCGGTCCGACAGGTTCTCCACCCGATGGGACTTGATGAGCTGATTTTCCTGAAGGGTATAGGTCACGGTCAGGGCAAAGGCAAAGGGGTAGCGCCGCTTGGTCTCTTCGCTGCTCTCCAGCCGGAATGAAACAGACTGCTCGGCCTGCTGGGTCACGGCGAATACCATATCCCGCGCAAAGCCGTGCTGGGTCAGCTCGTAGGCGGTCCCGTCCACCAGATAGCGGTTGTCCTTCAGCCGCCCGATGATGGGGAACAGGATAGGCGCCCGGCGGTTCCAGCTCTCCGGACTGCCCTGCCACAGAAATTCCCGGCCCTCCTGGTCCTGGATGGAGGCCAGCTGGGCGCCCAGGTCCTCGATCTGGACGCGCAGGTGTGCATTTTGGATGGTGTAGATCATTACATCATTCCCCCTTTATCGTTTCTCCGTTCAGTGCGGCGTATACCAGCTTGTCCCCCTCATAGCACAGTTTCAGGGAAAAAAACGGTACGTCCCGCTGAATCAGGTCCAGAAAAATGGCGTCCCCCTCCCAGTGGGGGATTTTTAGCAGGTCCTCCCAGGGCAGCCACTCCAGCTCCCCTTCCCCGCAGTCCGTCAAAAGCTCCCCTGTAAACCCGTCCGCGGTATACAGGTGCATGTACTCTGTGGGCCAGCGGTCGGACACAAAGGTGACGATGCCCCGGTACTGGTACTGGGTCAGGGTCAGGCCGGTCTCCTCCCGGACCTCCCGCAGGAGGCAGTCCTCCGGACTCTCCTTGTCCTCGAACTTGCCGCCCACCCCAATCCACTTGTCCTGGTTCAGATCGTTCTCTTTTTTGACCCGGTGGAGCATCAGACACCGCCCCTTTTGGCGGATATAGCACAGCGTGGTATTGATCATTTGATCTTCACCGCCTCCTTTCGGTTGGTCTCCCGGATAATGAAGTGGGGGCGTTTTTTCACTTCCAGATACGTTTTGGCCAGATACTGCCCCATAATGCCCAGGCAGAAGAGCTGGATGCCTCCGATGAAGGTGACGATGCAGGCCAGGGAGGGCCAGCCGGCCACCGGGTCGCCGAAGAGCAGCTTCCGGACCACGATAAAGGCGATCATGACAAAGGACAGCGCCGTCAGGGCGATGCCCCCCCAGGAGGCGATGGACAGCGGGACCTGGGAGAAATTGATAATGCCGTCAATGCTGTACTGGAACAGCTTCCAAAAGCTCCACTTGGTCTCCCCCGCCGCCCGCTCCACGTTCTCGTAGGGCAGCCAGTAGGTCCGAAAGCCAATCCACCCAAAAATTCCCTTGGAGAACCGGTTGAACTCCCCCATGGATACGATCGCGTCCACCATCTCGCGGGTCATCAGCCGGAAATCCCTGGCGCCGTCCACCACGTCCGCGTCGGAGATGCGGTTGATCAGCTTATAGAACATCCGGGCGCAGAAGGACCGGATGGGCGGCTCTCCCTTCCGGGTGACCCGGCGGGTGGCCACGCTGTCCCATTCCCCTGTCTGCAGGCGCTCCACCATCTGGGGCAGCAGGGA
>CAJTOE010000187.1 GCA_910577805.1 uncultured Oscillospiraceae bacterium
CATAAAAAATCCTCCTCTAAAAATCAAGAGGCGGCGAGAATTCCCGCCGCCCCGAAATAGTCACCCGAATTCCGGGGAGTTGAGCTTGTCAGCAGCAGGAGCCGCAGCCCTGGTTACAGCCATTGACGCCCCAGCAGCCGGAGCGGCGCAGAATCTCTGCACGGCTTGCATCGATCATGGCTCCAAATGCAGCATTCTGCCGATACGCCTGGATTTCTGCGGCCTGCTCCGCAATCTTTTCATCCTTGCGGGAGGACTCCATTGCATCCAGTCGGGCCAAGACCCGGTCGGTATCATTGTGTGCGTTCTGGATAATGGCGGTCGTATTGGTTGCCGCAGTGTAGTTCGTATCGCAGAAACCGCGCTCCATCAAGCGGTTTGTCTCATTGCCGCGCATGGCCGCATCGTAATTGATACGATCCATGGACCGCTGGGTCTCGCAGCAGCAGTCCTTCTGCTGATAGCCCAGGTTACACAACTGCTGCATCAGCGCGGCCTGCTGCTGGGCACGGGAAAGCTCCGCCTGAGAGAAGCCCTGCATGACGTTCATTCCCAAGCCGTTAATCGCTCCCTGCATGGCGTAGAAGCCGTCGCACAGCCCCTGCGTCACACCGCGCACGGCGTTTTCCAGGCCATTAAAGTTGAACTCACTGCACAGGTCAGCACGGGTCAAAGCGCCGTTGGCCGCAGCCATCAGACCGCCGTTGCCCATACCGCCCCACATGCCGCCTCCCCACATGCCGCCACCGAACATCATGGGGAACAGGAACAGCATGACCATGGCGATCATCATCTCAGCGAAGCCGCCGCCAAAGCCGCCGTAATTGCTGTTGTTTCGGTCGGTCACCGCCGCGATATCGGCTACGGACAGACCATTTTCGGAACCAAGAGACATAGTTTACTCTCCTTTGTTGATGTATTTGCAAAGTCTGGCCAGACTGTATGCACAAAATTAATGCGGAAGTACGCCCATCATCTGACGGACAATGTTCTCCGCCATGCCCCGCAGCTGGTTGTACTGCTGCTGGGACATCTCCCCGCTGTTGAGCTTGCTTTGCAGTTGCTCCATGGGGTTGCCCTGGAAACCCTGGATGTGCTGGAGCAGGGCTGGGGCCAGATTCCGGCTGCCGCCTTGGGGGCGATTGCTTCCGCCCATAGCACTAAAAAAGGGATTAGCCATTTTCTGTTTCCTCCTTTGTTTTCGTAGCCTTGACGGGCTTCTTCATGCGCTCTGCGATGTACGCATCCAGCTTGTCCCATGTAACGTACTGCTCCATGTCCATTTGCGGCGCGGCCTGCGCGGCCGGTGTGTCAGTCCGCTCCACCAGGTCGTAGACCTTTGTGGACGGCTTTCCGGTGCCGTCCGCAGAGCGCAGATAGATCACCGGGTTATTCTGGTCCCAGAGCGCCAGCGCGCTGTTCGGGGCTACAAGATAGCCGTCGGCCTCCTGCTTGCCGCTGACCCAGATAATACCGCTGTTCTGAGGTGCGCCGGACGGATTTGCGGGCATAGGCTGAGGCGGCTGCATACTTGGGAGCATCTGATTCTGCCTCAGCTGGGCCAGCTGGTCCGGGACCGGACTGGGGTAGTAATTGGGGGCGGGCTGGTAGCCGCCGTAGGGGTACGGATTATAGGCCATGGTCAACACTCCTTTGTCCAGTAGTAGACGGGGACCTCCCCGCCGGAATTCCATGAGTCATACACAGTCCCGTCCTGGACGCACAGCACATGCCGCCCAGGCATCGACAAAATATACGTCCCCTGGGGATGGTCCAAAACAAAATCATGCACAGTGTAGCAGTCCGGGCAGTCGTCAGAGAGCAGATGCCTGGTCCAGCCGTGGTCCCGCAGGTAGGGGCCCCACACACTGTCCGCGTTGGGCATATCCCCCAGACAAAAGCCCTTCAGGGCCAGGCCGGTGCAAGTCTCCTCCCAGCTGCGGTCCAGCGCTTTCGCAATCGCACGGACTGTGCAGTCTCCTACGCTCTTCCCGGAGGGGTTGGGATTGTAATACGAGAACCCCATATCAAAATCACATCCTTGGTGCCTATATTTTCGCATAAAAAAAGAGAGGGAACCCGTCAAGATTCCCTCTCTTTTCCGTCAGAAAAGCGTCAAAGCACTTATAGCACCTTATGTATTTTCCGCTTGATGCTGCGGATACGCCGGTCCACAGTGGACTCGGACATATTAAGTTTGGCTGCAATCTCCACCAGAGAGCAGGTCCGGACCCGCAGGTCGAACACCGCCAGCTCCTCCGCAGAAAAATTGCACTGCGCCCGGAAATACGCACATTCCGGTTCCGTAAACTCCGTTTTGATGTTCAAGGGGGCATCACCCCTTTTTCTTAACCCTGGTCCCCTTGGACTTGCCCTTCTTCCTGCGCCGGACCGTAACCTTCGCCATTATAAATCCCTCCAGTGTTGTCGCCCTGGACGTAGTTGGCGTTTCCGGAGCCTTCGCCGCTGTCCACCACGACGGTATCGAACTGACTCCACTGGTGGATGTGGTAGATATTCGTGGCGGCCAGCGCGATCACCAGCACAGCGATCACCCCAAGCATACCCAGCAGGAGCCGCCGCAGAAAACGGTTCGTGTTCTGCAAATCCCGATACATTTCCGACGCCAGAGGTTCCAATTTATCTCCCATGCGTTCACGTCCTTTCGGGCTGATTTTACCATATTTTCCGCATTGGTTCAACCTCATTTTCCGGACCCGGAATTGAGAATCATGGTCACCACCTCCTCTCTGGTGGCGAAGCTCTGGGGCCGGGAGCCGTCGGTGATGCCGGCGCTCCGGGCCTGCGCAAGGAGCTGCCCTGCCCAGCCGGAGGCCGGTTTGCTGCCCCGGCGTTCCAGGTAGTTGTCCATCATCTTGTCAAAGTCAGTCTGTGTCATAGTGTCCTCCTCGTATGCGGGACGGTAGGCCCCGACGATGTATTTTTTTGCCCGCCTGCGGCGCATTACAGCCCCGCCGTTGGCCTCGTTGGTGGGGGCGGTATTGCCGTCAATGGTGGTGATGTACTGGCCGTCCCAGGCCTCGCAGATGCCCACATGCTGGGTGTTTTTCTTGCCGTCGAAGTTGAAAAAGATAATGTCGCCAGGGAGATAGTCCCCCTGGACTGCCTGCGCTTTGTGGAAGCCTAACAGCGTGGAGCAGGAGGCAGTTCTCTTCCCGCCATAGAACAGCCCGGAGGCTCCGGCCTCCCGGAACACCCACCAGATGAACGCACAGCACCAGGGGTACGCGCTGCCGGAGACCTCCTGACCGTAGTAGGCCGTGTTGAACTTGACCCGGTTGGAGTTGGGGGGATTTTCTTTAATGCCCAGCTGTGACCGGGCAATTTCCAGAATTTTTTCTGCTGTCAAATCATCCCGCCTCCTCCGTTACCTCTACATGCTCTGCGTCAAACACCGTCGTGGACCTCATGATGGTCACCGCCGTACCCTGGACCTGCTGCACCACGTCGGACATATCGTCCCCACGGGTCAGCTCATGGTGCAGCTTCAGCACAGCGGCCTCGATGGCGGAGTCGATTTCACTTTCGCTGAAGATAAAGCCCTTTTCCCGCAGGAAGGCCAGCACAGCCTTTTTCTTCTCCTCGCCCTGGGTGCTGTCCCAGAGCTGTTCCGCCGCCGCCACGGCGATCTCCACCCAGCGCAGCAGGTCCTCCCGGTCCTGGGCGTTGGTTTTGCGCTTGATCCAGGGAATCACAAAGGCGGTCACCAGCGCCGCTAGCAGAGCAATCACAGCATTTAAAATAGGGGTCAAATCAGTCATGGTTGTCATCCTTTCCGTTTTTCAGTACAGTTTTCAAACACATAAGTAGCAGCTCCCCGCCGAAGAACGCCAGAATCACGCCCAGCAGGGCGGCGGGGTCGTGTCCGGTGCGCGATAGAATCCGCATCGCGTAGACAGAGGCGGCGGTGCCGCAGGCCACGCACCACAGCACCATAGACTTGGCGAACAGGTGGGGCACAGCCCGGAGTCGGGCGAACCAGCGCCGGACCGGAATCACTCCCAGAGCCGCCAGCGCGACGCACAGCCCAGCCAGGAGCAGGCCTGCGGCCAGGGTCAGGTCTGCAGCTCTCACAGCCCCACCCGCGCCAGCACCGCGCCCAGGACCGCCGCCAGAACGAGCCAGAAAGAGTTTTCCTTGAGCTTGTCCAGGAGCCGTTCCGGCTTGGCCTGCTGGGCCTCCTGGTACTCCACCACCTTATCCAGCTTTTCGTCCATGCTGTCAATTTTCGCGTCCAGCTGGGCCTCCCGCTGGATACGGTTTTCCCGCTCTGCGTAGTATGCTTTCCGGAACGCCTCCTCTCGTGTCTGGCCGGTCTCCAGGTCCTCCACCCGCTTCTCCAGCAGTACGAGCCGGGTCGCGCTGCGGCAGGTCTGGGTGGGGTCGTTTGCACATTTTTCGGGCATGATGGTCCCTCCTCAATCTGTGGTTTTTATGCAAGGTCAATTTGTTTTTCTGCGCGTAGAGCTGAAAAAATACCTCCGTTCGTTCTTGACAAAACGGAGGCGGATGCGTATAATCAAAATCAGAAGGGCGCTGCTACAGGCGG
>CAJTOE010000188.1 GCA_910577805.1 uncultured Oscillospiraceae bacterium
GCACAGCGCCCGGTTTTCTGCTATGATGCAGATACATCAAAGGAAGCACTGCTTCAAGGAGGAAACTGTTATGCGTCATATTGTTATTCGTGGTATCCTGGCTCTGATCTGGCTGGCGGCGGCGGTGGTCAGCAGCCTGTCCGACAATCTGGAATGGGCCGGGCTCTATGTTCTGATGGGGGTGGCCTTCGGGTATTCCGCCTGGGCCTCCCGGAAAAAGACAAAGAACGATGAGAGGGGGAGCTGACCATGGGCGAAAACATCCTGGAGCTGCAAAACCTCAGCGCCTGGTACAGCGAGGGGAAAAATGTGCTGTCCGGCTTCTCCCTCCAGCTACGGCCTCATGAGGTGGTGGGGCTGATCGGACTGAACGGGGCCGGAAAGACCACCTTTCTGAAAACCCTGTCCGGTCTCCATGAGGGCTTCCGCTGTGACGGCATCCGCCTGGACGGCCAGCCGTCCTCCTTCCGGGACAAGGACTTCAAGCTCAGCCGGTACACCGTCTTTGCCGAGGACAACTCCTTCCAGTATTTCACCTTCCGGGAGTACCTGTCCTATGTGGCGGCGGCGTACAAAACGAAATTGCCGGACGTGACAGAGCTGGTGCGGGGCTTTCACTTTGAGGACTACACTGATACACTGCTGAAGGACCTGTCCACTGGCAATAAGAAGAAGGCGTTTTTGATTACCGCCTTCGCCCTGAAACGGCCGCTGCTCCTGCTGGACGAGCCGGTGAACGGGCTGGACTTCCAGAGCACGGAGTACCTGTACCAGCTGATCGCCGGATACAAGGAGTACGGGACGGTCCTCTTCTCCTCCCACATCCTGGAGAGCATCACCCTGACTTCCGACCGGGTGCTGGTGCTGGAGGAGGGGCAGATCCGGCGGAGCTTTGAGGGCGGCGAGATCAACGCCGCAAACATTCGGGAGGCCCTGCATGATGAAAATGAGCTTTGAGGTCACCGCCAGGAAGCTGTTCGGCGTGAACTACGAACGGCTGGCCCGGACGCTCTTTCTCGATCTGGTGGTCTTCTGGGGGCTGCATATAGCCGGATTTCAAGTCCAGATTGCTTCCTCCATCCTGTATCTGATGACCAGTGCATTCTCCGCCGGGGTCATGTGGCAGGCCCTCTCCTCTGACGGCAACCGGGCCAACCTGGAAAATATGCTTATGCTCCCCTTTGAGGGCCGGACCCTGGTGCTTTCCTATGTGGCCGCCCTGGGGGCCTATACGCTGCTCACCAAAACCGCTGGCTTGTTGGCGGTGGTCTGGGCAGTCGGCCACTGGAGCTGGGTGGAAATCCTGGGAAGTATCTTCTGCGCCCTGGCCGCTATTGTGGTGGCGTCCTGCCTCTATCCCCTGCGTCTGGGACGCACCGACGCCTATGCCTTTTATGTCCAGCCAGAGCGCCGCCGGCGGACGGTAAAAGTCCACCACCGCTACTCTGTGTGGCGCTACCTGTTCCGTTACCTGATGTCCCACAAGAACTATCTGGTCAATACGGCGGCTATGTGGGGCGTGGCCTGCGTCCTGCCAGTGCTGCTGGGTCAGATGGAGGCCCGGTTCGTCCTGCCCATCGGCTTCGCCATCCTCTCCCTGAACACCCCCATCTGCATCCTGCTGTCCTGTGACCCGGCTTTGGAACAGGCGGTGCGCTTCCTGCCGGGGCAGAAAAAGGCGTTCTGCGTCCCCTACTGCCTGTTCATCTTCGGGTGCAATCTGGCCACGGACATCATTTTCCTGTGCAGCTGGCAGCTCCAGATTGGCGGGGTCATCCTGCTCCACGCTTTGACGGCGGCAGCCTTTGCCCTGCTGAGCGCAACAGGTTCTGTCCTGCTGGAGCGGTACTGTCCCATCCAGGGGTGGAAGATCGAAAGCGACCTCTGGCACCATCCGAGGAAGTACATTGTGCCCGCTGTCATGCTCCTGCTGGCCGGGCTGGTGAGTATGTTTTGAAATGCGTTTCTGCCTGAGCAGCCCCATTCGCTCAGGCAGAAATTTTTGAAAAAGACAGGCCGCTGTAACATTTCGCGGACATTTCTCTGCTATACTACCCTCAGTACACAGAGGAGGACGAGCCATGAAACGAATATTGATCGTCGAGGACGACGCCCTTTTGAATAAGACGCTGGCCTATAACCTGATCTCCGACGGCTGGGAGGTCACACCGGCCCTGAACGCCAAGACCGCCGCCGCCCTGCTGGCCGGGAGGTCATACGACCTGGTGCTGCTGGACATCAATCTGCCGGACGGCAGCGGTTATGACCTGTGCAGATTGATCAAGCCGGAACACCCGGACACGGTAGTGATCTTCCTCACCGCCAACGACCAGGAGAGCGACCAGCTCCGGGGCTATGAGGCGGGGGCGGTGGACTACATCACCAAGCCCTTTTCCATCGGGGCCTTGCAGCGGAAGATTTGCGCCATGTTCGCCATGCTGGAACACCACAAGCCAGCAAAGGATTTTTACGACGACGGCAGGCTGTTTTTGGATTTCTCAGAGCAGGCCGCTACGCTGAACGGGAAGCCAATCACCCTCTCCCCCATGGAGTACAAGATGCTGTACCTGTTCTGTAAAAATCCCCGCCAGGTCCTGACCCGGCAGCGGCTCCTGGAGCGGCTGTGGGATGTGGACGAGAAATTTGTGGACGAACACACTCTGACCACCTCCATCAGCCGCATCCGGGGCAAGATCGAGGTGGAGGGCGACACCTACATCAAGACCATTTACGGCATCGGCTATCAGTGGACAGGGGGTGAGCGGAAATGAAGGGTATACCCGTCAAAACCATGTTTCTGCTGGTGGAAACCGGCGCGGCTGTCTCCATGCTGGCACTTACTTTCCTCCTCTCCAACCTGACTGGCCAGGGGTGGGTACTGCTGACCGGCGCGGTGCTGACGGCCTGCGCCCTGGTCTGGCTGTTCCTGCTGACGCTGTTTTTCGCCAAGCGGCTTTCCCAATTTACCAGCGGCCTGTGCCAGACCATGGACAGCATGATCAGCGGCGGCCAGGAGCCGGCCAGAGCCGAAGACCGTGAGACCATCTTTGCCCGCATCAGCTACCGCCTCTCCCGACTGTACGGCGTCCTTCAGGAGAACCGGCGCAAGGTGGACGAGGAGCGGCGGGAGCTGCAAACGCTGGTGTCAGACATTTCCCATCAGGTGAAAACGCCGGTAGCAAACCTGAAAATGGTGACGGATACTCTGCTGGCAAAGCCCGTTACCGAGCAGGAGCGGCGGGACTTTCTACAGGGCATCCGCAGCCAGACGGACAAGCTGGAATTTTTGGTGCAGTCCATGGGAAAAGCCTCCCGCCTGGAGACCGGGGCGGTTACACTGGAAAAGAAAGACGCGCCGCTGCTGGACACGCTGGCCCAAGCTATGAGCGGCATCGTCTACGGGGCGGAGCAAAAGGGCATCTCTGTGGAGGTGCAGTGCCCGGATGATCTGCGGGTGTCCCACGACAGCAAGTGGACGGCGGAGGCCCTGTTCAATCTGCTGGACAACGCGGTGAAGTACACCCCGGCAGGCGGGAAGATCAGTGTGTCCGTGGAGCAGTGGGAGATGTACGTCAAACTGGATGTGGCCGACACCGGCAGGGGCATCCCGGAGAGCCGTCAGGCCGCCATCTTCCGGCGCTTCTACCGGGAGGAGGAGGTCCACGACCAGCCTGGGGTGGGCATCGGCCTGTATCTGGCCCGGGAGATCGTCACCCGGCAGGGTGGCTATATCAAGGTGACCTCGGAGGTTGGCCGGGGGTCTACCTTCTCCGTGTTCCTGCCCCGGCGATAAACTGTTCACAAAAAATTCACAAATAGGTCTTTGATTCGGACATTTCTGTGACATTTGGATTTTACTATAGCTCCAATATCTGAAAGGAGCGAATCAACCGTGAACGTATTACAGACCATTGACCTGAAAAAGCAGTATGGTACCGAGCCGAACATCACCCGCGCCCTGGATGGGGTCAACCTCTCTGTAGAGCAGGGGGAGTTTGTGGCCGTGGTGGGGACCTCCGGTAGCGGCAAGTCCACCCTGCTGAATATGATGGGCGGCCTCGATACCCCCACCTCCGGCAGTGTCATCGTCCGGGGGGACGAGCTGGCGAAGAAGAATGACGAGGAGCTGACCATCTTCCGCCGCCGCAACATCGGCTTCATCTTTCAGAACTACAACCTGGTCCCCATTCTGAACGTTTATGAGAACATTGTCCTGCCGGTGGAGCTGGACGGCGACACGGTGGACCAGAAGTTCATGGACGAGATCGTCCACATGCTGGCTCTGGAGGACAAGCTGCAAAATATGCCCAACAACCTCTCCGGCGGACAGCAGCAGCGGGTGGCGATTGCCCGGGCCCTGATTACCAAACCGGCCATCGTCCTGGCGGATGAGCCTACCGGCAACCTGGACAGCAAGACCAGCGCCGATGTGCTGGGCCTGCTCAAGCGCACCAGCACGCAGTTCAACCAGACCATCGTGATGATCACCCACAACAACGAGATCGCACAGCTGGCCGACCGCATCGTGCGGATCGAGGA
>CAJTOE010000189.1 GCA_910577805.1 uncultured Oscillospiraceae bacterium
GATACTCCATTTCCCCCGTGCGGGCGATGGGCGCGTCGGTGCAGATGATACTGCCGTCCGGCTTTTCCACGATATGCTCCGACAGCTTTGTGCCATAGTAGGCGAGCATAGGTCATTCCTCCCGTCCAAAAGAAAGGGGGCAGCTCTTGAGATTTTCTCAGGAGCTGGCCCCAGTTGGTGTGTTTATGAAATTGACGATGCGAGGGTTTGTTCGGTCACGAATCTTCCTCCGTAAAGAGATGGGCATATTTTCTTTGAAGCGCTTTAATCTCTGTGCTGAGCTTTCGGTGAGCATCTCGAAGTGTCTCATGGGCAGGAGAGTCTTGCCCATTCCAATTGGGATATTTCGCGTCTTCTGTGTTCCACAGCTCCATATAAGCATCCCATAAAGCTTTATGCTTTTGGGAATATACAGGGTAATCTGGATGGTTCTTATTCACAGGCATCCCGCTTCCTTCTTTCGTAAACAAACCCATATTCGCGGCTTAGCCTCCGCATAGTTTCATGGAAACCATCTAGGTCTATATCAATTTCCCCTGCATCAGAAAGCTCATATATGTCGGTTTGATAAATCTCTTTAAATCTATGATACACTACATCGGGCCGAACCGCAAGGGTTTCCGGATTCCTCTGCATACTATACTTGTACAAATAATCAGATGCACTGGAATAAGCAGCATCACTTTGGAAGAAGAACCGCACATCCGCGGCGCTGAACGAGAACCAGGTCTTTGCCTTTGGGTGATTATGATAGGAATATGACCCGGCAAGACTGCTTGGGATTGCCGATGGATTTACCGCCCCGCCGTCTCCAGAAACCCGCCACACCTTGCCGTCTTGGGTAACCGTGTGGCTGACCTCATAGCTCAGCCCAACAGTCTCCCGTTCGGCCCTGGCCAGCTGTGCCAGAACAGCTTTTTTATCCGCAAAGTTCACCGCCCCAACCTGCACTGGGATCCCTGGCGGCGCAGTCTCGTTGTGTACACTCTGTCCAGAAAAGCCCGTGCCGCGTTTCCGGTACGCAGCAAGCCAGCCCTTGTATTTCTCGTCCCCCGCCCGCTTGTGCCGCAGGAACGTCTGAAACGTTTTGGGCGCCCGGTCCCGCTCTTTGGTCCGGTACGCCTCGATCTGCGCCTGGGTGCGGGGGTCGCGGGTGACGGGGTTTTTCTGCAAGCTGGAGAATTCTTTTATGTTCCGTATCTCCTCCGGACTGCGGCCCATAGGGGTCCAGGGGGTGAGCTGGTGCAGGCAGTTGGGGTGGATGTTCCAGAACGGCTCCCCCAGGGCCGCGGAGAGGGGCGGGAAATCCGGGTCCGCGCCGCTCTTGGAGTACACCCGGCCCTCCAGGGGGGCGCACAGCTTGCAGGTGGCCCCGTGGCGGCTGATTTTGTACA
Source organism: uncultured Oscillospiraceae bacterium (assembly GCA_910577805.1). GTDB lineage: Bacteria > Bacillota > Clostridia > Oscillospirales > Oscillospiraceae > Lawsonibacter. The sequence goes on from CAJTOE010000189.1 coordinate 1,395, forward strand.
GATCCTGCTCCGGGTCCCGGGTCAGGACGGACAGCACCTCCGCCTGCCGGGAGGTGGTCCGCAGCACCATGCTGCCGTAAGTATGCAGGCTCCAGCGCCGGCCCCCACGGTCGATAAACGCGGTGACGCCATCCCGGCGCAGGGCCTCCACAAAGCCGGGGACCGCCCGGAACAGCCCCTGGCCTTTGGCCTGGGCCAGGGCCGTCTGGGACAGCCCGGCCGGCCGGAACCTATCGTTCTCCCGCCGGCCCAGCAAGGCACGCTCCAGGGTGGCGTAAACGGTCAGATCGCCCTCCACGACCTCCCCCATCAGGTTCATCACCAGCCGGTTGACAATGTCCGTCTGCTCGCCGGTGAGGACGTAGGCGTTCAGATAGCCCCGCCGGTGTTTTTCGGCCGTCTCCGGAAATTCCAAAGTTTTACGCGCCTCCGGGTGGTGAACGTAGAACTGCCGCTCGACCATCTGGGGGACGTATTTCCAGCAGTCGTTTTCCAGCTTGCGCAGAATGGCCTGGACACGCTCCAGGGCGGCTTCCGCGTGGTAGTCGGTCAGGCCCCGGCTCCTGAGCCGGCCGATTTCGTTCACAATGTCCGTTTCGGCCTGGAGGAACAGGCCAAGGAGCGTCTCCAGCTTTGCGCCGTCTGTGGTTCGTTTCAGGGTGGGCATACAAACCTCCCTCTTGTGCCCGGCAGTTTTTTTTGGTATAATACAAGAAAGAGTGATGGTAATATGTGCGGTCATGTAAGAAGGAGGTGAACGGCAGTGAATATGCAAGAGGTGGCAAGGCTTCTGATTGGCTTGCGTGCTGACGGATGGAGCGAGAAGAAGATCAACGACTTTTTATTATTCATCGAAACAGGAGACGAGCAGTACAAGCCCAACGGTGAAAAAGAGTAAGAGCAGTTTTAGGACCGGGGAGTGATCCCCGGTCCTCTTTTTCAGCCGTCCTCGTCGTCTACGATTTCGATAGGCTCATAAAAACTAAAGTCATAAGCAGCCACTTCTTGCAGGCTGGCATCCGGGTGTTCTTTTATCCAAGCCAGCATTTCTTCTTCATATCCATACTTTTGAGGGTCGTTACACAGTGCGTTAAATAACAGCTTATCTGACTGGTCGAGCGTCAGAGGCTGATAGCGTTCGACCATTATTTTCTGGTATTCAGACGGTATCTTATTCACATTGCTCAACTCCTACTTCAATTTGGTTCGGGTGAGGAAGCTGTACTCACCAGGACCATTTACAATGACACGATAGGAGTATGAGCCGTATTCATACACCTGCAAGGCCCCCGGCCTCCAGTTCGGGTGATCCGTCAAAATCCCGCTGCTCACACGATTGAACTCCTTGCGGGTCATTTTAGCTGTTTTGATTTTACCACGTTTCTTTCCCGTTGTCGAGCCGCCGCCCAGCTTCCCATAGGTAAACTTCCCGTGGTTGTCCCGCGGCTGGCCCTTGTAATCAAAGGCCCAGGCGTCCCCAACGTACGTTTCCTCCATACCGCCATACCCCAGCCCCGCCAGCGGGTCCCGCAGGGCGGTCACGTCCTGATAGGTCCTGCCCTTGTTGGCCGCGATTTCCTCGTCGGAGATGGAGTCGAACAGCCCCGTTTCTTTTGCCAGCTTTTTCAGCTCCATCTGGGCGGCGCCGGCGGTGAGCAGGCCGGACTGGAAGGCCGTAATGACAGTCTCGGTTTTGGCCTTTGCGATGTTCGCCAGCTCGTCCGCCTTAGGCGTCCACAAAGGCGGGAATGTGATCTCCAGCCCCTCCGGCAGCTCCCCCCAGGCCGACAGGGCCAGCACCGGCAGGAGCTGTTCCAAAATGGGCCGCAGGCGGTTTTCCCGCAGGGTGTCGATGTAGTCCAGGTAGTTCTGCATATCGCTCTCCCCGGTGGCGTTCATACCGGCGGGGGCGCGTCCAAACAGCTTGGTCATGGGGATGCGGCTGGCCCCGGACAGGTCCAGGCACATGGCCTCGTAGACCTCCTCCAGACCGGTGAACGTATACTGGTTGTTTTTGATCTGGTCGCCCTTGTTCACCAGCTGCATCCCGAAGTTGGACTTCAAAACGCTCTGGGCCTGCATCATCTCCCAGAACCGCCGCTGGGTCTCCCTGGAGGAGAGGGAGAAGAGCTGGTCCAGATTCTGGACCTCCATGGTGTCGGTATTGGCCCGGAAGGTCAGCGCCGCCATGTTGGCCGCCACGTTGTCGTGCTTGACCACGTCCTGGTAGAGGGCCTCCACCTCGGATTCGCCCCAATACAGCTCCGCCATGCGTTCCAGGCAGGGCAGCTCCCGGCCAATGAAGCGGATGAGCCGGGAGTGGTGGACCCGCGCCGCGGCGGCCCCGCCCTCCCCGCAGATGGTGTAAAACTCCGGGACCATACGTCCCCGGCCGTCGCAGACCAGCCCCAGCTCCGGGGCGATGCCGCACCAGCGGTCCAGGATGTAAAGCCCCTGAAAACTCCCCGGCAGGATCAAATCCAGGTCCAGGGGGCGGTCCAGCATGGATTCCTGGCCCCGGAGCAGGATAAGCCCCGCCGCGCCGCCGTACAGACGCCCCCAGCGCAGCCCCTCGTTCAGGCTCTCCCGCAGGGCTGTCGTCCGCTGCACCTGCTCCAATGCCAGCAGGCGGTCGGGGTCCAGAGGGCCGGAAAGCGTGAACCACTTGCGCAGCATATCGTCCGGAATGATGCCGATGACGTTCTGGACCACCCAGTTGTCCCGGTACAGGGAGTTGAGCAGAGCATAGCTGCCGGTCAGCCGGGTCAGGGGGTATTCCGTCGCCTCCAGGGGCGACTGGGACCCGAAGCCCAGGCGAAACAGTGGATTGGAATACAAGCTAACCCTCCTCCCCGTACCGCCATCCCGGCAGGCAGGTGTTCACATAATACCGCAGCGCGTCCGGGCCGTGGTCCAGGTTTTTTACCGGCCTCTCCACGCCCATCGCCGCCGCCTTGCTGTCCCACACATAGCTCTGAAGCTCCCCGATCAGCCCTGGGCAGCGTTCCGCGTGTATGCGTAATACCCGGCGGGCAAGCAGGGCGCTGACGCGCCGGATGCCGTCCAGCACGTCGTTCTCGCCAGGTATCACATATACGCCCCTGCGCCGCAGGGCCTCAATGAAGCTGGCC
>CAJTOE010000190.1 GCA_910577805.1 uncultured Oscillospiraceae bacterium
GGACGCGGATTTGCGGCTGTGACGAGGCGGGGGCTGGGCCTCTGGCTGGCCCGGTGTACGCCGCGGCGGTGATTCTGCCCCCGGACGTGGAGCTGCCGGGACTGAACGACTCCAAAAAGCTGACGGCCAAGAAGCGGGAGGAGCTTTTTCCGAAAATCCAGGAAAAAGCACTGGCCTGGTCGGTCGCCAGCGTGGGACCGGAGGAAATCGACCGCACAGACATTTTAAGCGCTCGGATCAAGGCCATGCAGCTGGCAATCGACGGCCTGGACCCTGCGCCGGACTTCGCCCTGGTGGACGGCAACCGGGACAAGGGAAAGAGCTTTGCCCTAAAAACTGACCACGAGCTGATTGTAAAGGGAGATTCCTTGTCACTCTCTATCGCCGCCGCCTCCGTTCTGGCGAAGGTCAGCCGAGACCGTTTCATGGTCCAGCTGGCCGCCGGGTACCCCCAGTACGCTTTCGAGGCCCACAAGGGCTACGGAACCAAGCTGCACTACGAGCGCCTGCGGGAATATGGGCCAAGCCCGGTCCACCGCAGGAGCTTCCTGAAAAACCTGTGAGCCGGGTACTGGGCCGCTGGGGAGAGGCGCAGGTGGCGGCATACTTACAGCAGCGGGGCTGGCGCATCGCGGCGGCGGGGTGGAGCTGCCGGTTCGGGGAATTGGATTTGGTGGCGGAAAATGGTGAATTTCTGGCGTTTATAGAAGTAAAACTGCGTAAAAATGCAAAATTTGCCCAGGCGCGGGAGTTTGTGACCGCCAGTAAGCAGCGCAAGCTGCGTGCCGCCGCGGAGTGCTACTTAATAAAGTACCCCACAAAGCTCCAGCCCCGGTTTGACGTGGCGGAGGTCTACGCCCCCCAGGGCACGGACACCCATAAGCCCCTGATTCAGCTCGTGGAAAATGCTTTTTAGAAAATTCCCCGTTTTTTTGCCAGGAACACTTGACCTTCCGGCGGGAAACTGTCATAATAGCCAGGATAAGGATTTTGGATAATCCACAGCATTGTTTTATTACGGAGTAAGGAATGAGGACAAATGCAGTATATCAGCACACGAAATAAGGACCGGCAGCACTCGGCCGCACAGGCGATCGTGCAGGGACTGGCCCAGGACGGCGGTCTGTTGACCCCGGTTTACATCCCCAAGCTTCCCCGAAGGGCGCTGGAGGACTTGAAAAATATGTCCTACCAGCAGCGGGCGGTCTACGTCATGAAGCTTTTCCTGGACGAGTTTTCCGTCAAGGAGCTGACCGACTATGCCAACGCGGCGTACAGCCTGGAAAAGTTCGACACCCCCGCTGTGGCTCCGGTCCACCGCCTGGACCGGGAGACCCACTGTCTGGAGCTGTGGCATGGCCCCACCTGCGCCTTTAAGGATATGGCCCTGCAAATGCTGCCCCATCTGCTCACCGGCTCGCTGACTAAGCTGGAGGAGGACAAGACGGTGTGCATCCTGGTGGCCACCTCCGGGGACACGGGCAAGGGGGCGTTGGAGGGCTTCCGGGATGTGTCCCGGACCCGTATCCTGGTGTTCTACCCCAAGGACGGCGTGTCTCAGGTGCAGCAGCTGCAAATGGTCACCCAGGAGGGGGGCAATGTGTCGGTGTGCGCCGTGGTGGGCAACTTCGACGACGCGCAGAGCGGCGTGAAGCAGATTTTCTCCGATGAGGAGCTGCGGGTAGAGCTGGCCAAGCGGGGCTACTTCTTCTCCAGCGCCAATTCCATCAACTGGGGCCGGGTACTGCCTCAGCTGGTGTACTACGTCTCCGCCTACTGCGACCTGCTGCGGGACGGGGAAATCGAGTCCGGCCAACCCATCAACGTGTGCGTACCCACGGGTAATTTCGGCAACATTTTGGCGGCCTACTACGCCAGGGAGATGGGCGTGCCCATCGCAAGGCTGATCTGTGCCTCCAACCAGAACAACGTGCTGACCGATTTCCTGCGCACCGGCATCTACAACCGGGGCCGGACCTTCTATCAGACCTGCTCGCCCTCCATGGATATCCTGATCTCCAGCAACCTGGAACGGCTGCTGATGTCCCTTACCCAGAGCGACCAGGAGGTCCGGGACTATATGAAGCTGCTCAACCAGCAGGGGAGCTACCAGGTCTCCGCCCGGCTTCTGGAGAAGATGCAGCGGCTGTTCTCCGGCTACTACTGCGACGACCAGCAGACCAAGCGGGTCATCGGACGCATCTACAGCCAGTTCGACTATCTGATCGACCCCCACACCGCCGTGGCCTTCGACGCACTGGACCAGTACCGCCAGGAGACCGGCGACACCACCACCGCTCTGGTGGTCTCCACCGCCAGCCCCTTCAAGTTCTGCGACAGTGTGCTGGAGGGACTGGGCATCCCCCCCAGAGGGGACGGCCTGGACCTGCTGGACGCTCTGTCGGAGCGGACCGGGATGCACGTCCCCGCGCCGCTGGCCGGCCTGCGGGACAAAAAGGTCCGCTTTGAGCAGGTGGTGGAGAAGGACTGCATGGCGGACGCGGTCCGCAAGCTGCTGGAGTAAGGCCCATGTCCCTGTACGCCATTGGAGACACCCACCTGTCTCTGGGGACGGACAAGCCGATGGACGTGTTCGGCGGCCGCTGGGAGGGCTATGTGGACAAGCTCCGGGAGGGTTTTTTGGACCTGGGGCCGGAGGACGTGACCGTGCTGTGCGGGGATTTGTCCTGGGGCATGAGCCTGGAGCAGGCCCGCGCGGATTTCGCCTTTCTGGACGGCCTGCCCGGTGAGAAGATTTTTCTCAAGGGCAACCACGACTACTGGTGGAACACCGCCGCGAAGATGAACGCCTTTTTTGCCGCCCAGGGCTTTACCACCCTGCACATGCTCCACAACAACTGCCGGTTCTACGGGGACACGGCACTGTGCGGGACCAGGGGCTGGTTCTACGAGGAGGACCGGGGGGAGCACAGCGCGAAAATCTTTCAGCGGGAGCTGCTCCGTCTGGAAACCTCCCTGAAAGCGGCGGGGGACCGGGAGAAGCTCTGCTTCCTCCACTATCCGCCCCTCTACCAGGGCTACCGCTGCACGGAGATTCTGGAGCTGCTGGAGCGCTACCAGGTGTCCCGCTGCTTCTATGGGCACCTCCACGGGGGGAGCCACCGTCTGGCTGTGTCCGGGCGGCAGGGGAGCGTGGAGTATGCGCTGGTGTCCGCCGACTACCTGGGGTTCCGGCCCTTGAAAATCTTTTGAGAAAATACAAATTTAGACTGGTAAAATGAATTGTTATCTGCTAAAATACAACGCAGGACTATACAGGAGGAAAAACATATGAAGGTTACCAATGTGGAAAAGAAAGAGAAGAGCATCGTCGCACTTACCGTCCAGGTGGACGCCGAGGCCTTTGAGGCCGCCGTCCAGGCCGCGTACCTGAAAAACCGCGGCAAGTTATCGGTACCCGGCTTCCGCCGCGGCAAGGCCCCCCGGAAAATCCTGGAGGGTATGTACGGAACCGGCGTGTTCTATGACGATGCGATCAATGCGCTGTACCCCGACGCCTATGACGCGGCGGTCAAGGAGCAGGGCCTGGACGACGTGGGATATCCCCAGGTCGAGGTGCTGGAGGCCAGTAAGGAGAACGGGTTCACGTTCCAGGCGCTGGTCTCGGTGCGGCCGGAGGCCACCGTCAGCCAGTATAAGGAGCTGATGGCCCCTAAGGCAGAGGTAACCGTCACTGACGAGGATATTGAGGGCGAGCTGAAGCCCTTCATCGACCGGGCCACCCGTCTGGTCAGCGTGGACCGCCCCCTGGCCAACGGCGACACCGCCGTCATCGACTTCGAGGGCTTCGACAACGGCACCCCCTTCGAGGGCGGCAAGGGCCAGGACTGCAGCCTGGAGCTGGGCTCCGGCTCCTTTGTCCCCGGCTTCGAGGAGCAGCTGGTTGGCCTGAAGACCGGCGACGAGAAGGATTTGGATATTACGTTCCCGGAGGACTATGTCCCGGAGCTGGCCGGCAAGCCTGTGGTGTTCAAGGTCAAGGTAAAAGAGGTCAAGGAGTCCCAGGTCCCGGAGGTGGACGACGAGTTCGCCAAGGACGTGTCCGAGTTCGAGACACTGGCCGAGTTCAAGGCCGATTTGGGCGAGAAGCTAAAAAAGCGCCGGGAGCTTCAGGCGGAGCAGGACTTCCAGAACGGCGTGATGGAGCAGCTGGTGGCCCATATGGAGTGCGAAATCCCCGACGCGATGGTCCGGGTCCAGACCGACCGTCTCATGGAGGACTATGCCATGCGGATGCGTTCCCAGGGCCTGAGCATGGAGGACTACATGCAGGTCATGGGCATGAACGAGCAGGTCATGCGCGCCTCTGTGCAGCCCAGTGCGCTCAAGCAGGTTCAGGCAGAGCTGGCCCTGGAGGCCGTGGCGAAGATGGAGAACATCGAGGTCTCCCAGGAGGAGCTGGACACGGAGGTCCAGCGTCTGGCCGAGGCTTACCACATTGAA
>CAJTOE010000191.1 GCA_910577805.1 uncultured Oscillospiraceae bacterium
CCCGGTCCTTGAAGAAAGCCATTGCCACCTGGGGGAAGGCAATGTAGCTCAACACGTCCTCGTCGCTCTTGGCGGTAGCGCCCAGCTCCTTCTTGGTCTTTTCAAATTCAGGCTCCAGAGAGTCGGCAAAGCGGCCCTTCACCACAGGGGTGTTGCCCAGGATCTTCTTCTGAATCTTCGCGTCGATGGGGGCGGGAGTACGGCCGTACTCGCCGCGGCAGTAAGCCTTGATCTCCTTGCCAACCACCTTGTAGCGCTCGCCGGACAGCACGTTCTGCACCGCCTGGGAGCCGACCATCTGGCTGGTGGGGGTGACCAGGGGAGGATAGCCCAGGTCGGCGCGGACCTTGGGGGTCTCGGCCAGAGCCTGGTCCAGCTTGTCGATGGCGTTCATCATCTTCAGCTGGGAGATCAGGTTGGACAGCATTCCGCCGGGGATCTGGTAGTTGAGGCACTGGGTATCGGTGGTCAGGGAGATGGGGTCCAGGGTGCCGTCCTTGACGAAGTCCGCCCGGACGCCCTTGAAGAAGTCGGCCATCTTAATCAGGACCTTGTCGTCCAGGTCCACCTGATAGCCCAGGCCGCGCAGGGCATAGGCCAGAGTCTCGGTGGCGGGCTGGGCGGTGCCGCCGGAGAAGGAGGAAATGGCGGTATCCAGCACGTCCGCACCGGCCTCCACCGCCTTCAGGCAGGTCATAAAGGCCAGGCCGGTGGTGCAGTGGGTGTGGATGACCAGGGGCAGTTCGGGAACAGCGTCCTTGATGGCCTTACACAGGTCGGAGGCCTCCTTGGGACCCATGATGCCGGCCATGTCCTTGATGCAGATGGAGGACACGCCCATTTTCTTCAGCTCCCGGACCATTTTGACGTTCTTTTCCAGGGTGTGGACGGGGCTGGTGGTGAAGCAGATGGTACCGGAGGCGTGCGCACCGCGCTTGACGGTCTCCTCGATGGCGACCTGAAGATTGCGCACGTCGTTGAGCGCGTCGAAAATACGGATGATGTCGATGCCGTTTTTCACGGAATGCTCCACGAACTTACGCACCACGTCGTCGGGATAGTGCTTATAGCCCAGGATGTTCTGGCCGCGCAGCAGCATTTGCAGCTTGGTATCCGGCATTTTTTTGCGGATCTTACGCAGGCGGTCCCAGGGGTCCTCCCGCAGGTAGCGCAGACACACATCGAAGGTAGCACCGCCCCACACCTCGGCGGAGTAGTAGCCAGCCTTGTTCATGGTTTCCAGAATAGGCTCGAACTTGTCGTAGGGCAGACGGGTAGCGATCAGCGATTGGTTTGCGTCACGAAGCACGGTCTCCGTGAAGTTTACTTTTCTCATGGTCGATTCAACCTCCATATGGATGTTTTTGGAGCAGCTTGGTTTCTATTTTAGTATATCTTCCGCTTTGATGCAAGCCCTATTTTTCCAAATTTTCAATTCCTGAAGCAGAGACTTCAGCCTCAATAGGTCATCGCCTTGTGCAGGACCACCGCCATTTCCGCACGGTTCAGGGTGCCTCTGGGATTCAGTCTCCCCTGGCTGTCGCCGGAGAGAATGCCCATCTGGACCATACAGGCTACCGCCCCTCTGGCGTAAGCGGAGGTATTGCTTCCATCCTGGAAGGAATTCAGGCTGCTGGCTCCGCCGTCATACAGGGTCCAGCCCGCGCTCTGCATGGCCTTTTGCAGCATGACCATTGCATCCTGCCGGGTGACCGAGTCGGTGGGACGGAAGCGCCGGCCGTCGCCGGACACCACGCCAAGGTCCTTCAACGTCCCTACGGCGTTGGCGTAGTAGGCCGAGTTGGGCACGTCAGCAAAGCCGCTGCCTACGCTGTAGCTCTCCAGACCGAAGGCCTTGCAGAGCATCAGCGCAAAGTCGCCCCGCTTGATGGCCCGGCTGGGTCCGTACCGGGTGCCGCCCACGCCGGACACCACCTGATTGGAATAGAGGTAGTCCACGGCGCTGGCCGCCCAGCCGTAGCTGCCCGAACCCACGTCGCTGAAGTAGACGGAGTTGGACCGGGCGCTGACTGTGATCTCCACGGTGCCGCTGAAGGTGTCCCCGCTGGTGGTCATACCGGTATAGGGGATGGAGACGGTTCCGGAGTAGCCCGCGCGGGGGGTGAAGTTCAGGCTGCTGATGGAGGGAGAGCCGTTATAGTGATAGTTCACATTGGTGCTGGTGCCCAGATTACCGCTGTGGAGCCGTCCGGCACTGGCGGCAGGGGGATTGGTGAAGGTGATGTAGGACAGGGTGCCCGGAGCCACCCGCGCAAAGTCGGAGGCCTGGAAATGAACCGTATCATACTCCGTAGAGTAGCGCACGGTGCTGTTGGCCTGGGGCATATTCACCCGGATGTTCACCACGCCGTTGTACTGCTGGCCGTTGTTGGTGTAGCCGGTGTAGGAGATGGCTACGTCCCCCGTGAAGTTCACATTGGGCACAAAGGTCACTCTGTCCAGATAGGGGGAGCGCCCGTAGTAGTACTGGTTGGAGGAGGTCACGCGGGTCTCCTGGTTGTTGACGCTGTGGCCGTAGTCGTAGTACAGCACGCCCCGGTTGGAGCTGGGCAGGGCAAAGCGCACATAGTTGAGGCTGTAGCCGGTGACCTCGCGGGCGTAGTTGTCGAAGTCGGCGGCGCTGAAGGTCAGGGACCGGCCGGAGTACATGGTGTAGCTCAGGTCGGAGCGGCCTGTGCGCACCTCGATGGAGACGGTGCCGCTGAACTGCTCGCCGCTGAGGGCCGCGCCGGTGAAGGGGATCTCTACCGTACCGGTGAAGTTGTTGGAGGCGGTGAACACCACGTCGCTCAGACGGGGGGCGCGGCCGGAATAGAAGCGGGTATTGGTGTTGAGCTGGCGGTTGTTGTAGGTCAGGCTGCCCCGGCCGCTGGAGGGCAATGCGGTAAACTGGATGTAGTCCAGGCCGCGTCCGGTGAGCTGCTGGCAGAGATTGTTGAAATTCTGCTGTCCAAACGAGACGCTCTGGCCGGGGCCTACGGTGTAATGCAGATCGCCGCTGCCCTGGACGGACACGTTGACATCCATCGTGCCGCTGATGCGGGTACCCTGGGTATCCACCACCTCGAAGGGGATGGAGACAGTGCCGTCAAAGCCGCTGGCAGAGACAAACGACACCTGGTCCAGATAGGGCTGGCGGTTGCTGTAGTAGCTGGCGCCGGTGGTGACAGGAGTACCGGAGCCGGAACGGTAGTTGTAATACAGGGTGCCCTGGCTGGCGGCGGGGAGGGCGGTGAACTGGATGTGGTTCAGGTTGCCGCCGCCCATGGCCGTCAGGTAGCTGCGGAAATCGCTCAGGCGCAGGGTCGCCGCCTCGCCGGGCGCGATGTTGTACACAGGCCCCTGGGCGCTGCTCTGGGATACGCTGATGGTGATTTTATTGCCGGTAAAACGGCTGCCGCTGGTGTTGTAGAGCACAAAGGGGATGCTTACTGTGCCACGGAAGCCCGCCGCCGGAATGAAGGTCACCCGGCCCGCGTCCGCCGCGCTGTACTCTACGTCGTTCTTAATAATAGATTCATAGTTATTCTCGCTGTTGTAGCCCAGGTACAGGGTGCCGCGGCTCACGTCCGGCACCGAGAATACCACTTTCCCTGCGGATATGCTCGACAGCGACTGGCTGATGCGCTCGAAATCTGAGCCGTTGAAATGCACAGGATTGCGGTTGATCGTGGAGTAGCTGATCTCCTGGCTGGTGGTCTTGATGTGGACCTCAATGGTGCCGTGGATGGTGCGGTTCTTTTCGCCGGTGCGGGCCGTGTAGGCAATCTTTACCACACCCGTGGCGCCCGCCGCCGGAACAAAGGTCAGATTCCCGATCTCCGTGGGCGCGAAGCTCTCGCTGGTGCCGATAGCCCGGCCCTGTTCGTCGTCACTGTGGTAGTCGTAGTAGATGATGCCGCCGGAGGTGGGCGCGGTCAGACTGGACAGCAGCGCCAGATCGCCGTCTGCCGCAGCCACCAGCTTCCCGCGGATGGTCCCGAAGTTCAGCGGCGCCGCACGGCTGATATTTTCTACCACAATGGTGGTCTTGGGGTTCGCCGTGACCGTGACATTCAACGTCACCGTGTAGCCCGTATAACCGGCCACGCGGGCGGTGATGATGGCCTCGCCGGATTTCTCGCCGTAGAGCAGAGCCGTGCTTCCGGTCACGTCGCTGGCCTCCACACTGACGATATCACTGTGATTGCTCGACCAGCTCACGACCGCGCCCTGGTTCTCTATCCCGAAAATCCGGACCCCGACCTTGCGGCTGTCTCCCTCGTACATGCTGACAGAGGTCAGCTTTTTATTGTCGTCCTCCGGGTCAATTATGATGATGCCGTTGACCCGCACGTTACATGTGGCAGAGCGCGG
>CAJTOE010000192.1 GCA_910577805.1 uncultured Oscillospiraceae bacterium
CATTCCTGGTGCTGGCGGCGAGGGTAATGCTACTTAAACTATCACCAGCGCAAAGCCCGGTGGCAGTTACCTGCCCTGTTCCCTCTGTGATGCTCTGGCCGTAGGTGATGGTCTGGTCGCTGGCCTTGATGGTCAGCGTGGCCGGACTGATGGTAAAGGTCGTACTGGCGGAGCCGGAATAATTCCCATCCGCTGTGGCGGTGACGGTCAGCGTGGACGTACCTACGTTGACGTTGTTCGTGGCGCTGATGGTGTACTGGCTGGCGTCAATCGTCACTCCGTTCAGTTCTACCGTCACATTTCCCGCTGCCGGGACAACCGCCGCCCCGGTATAGGTATAGCTGCCGCTGACGGTCACAGTTGCGCCGTCCAGCATGGTTTTCTTTGTGGTGATGGCCGCTCCCGCGCTGCTGGGGGAGGCGTTGTGGTTTTTATCCTCCTTCAGCCGGACATAGAAGGTGTATTCATGGTTTGGATCAAGGCCGGTAAATACGGGGCTGGTCTGCCATTCGCCTTCGTCCCTCTTGTACTCCGCGTTTTCGATGGTGTCCAACGTGATACGGTTGTCCTTGATGTTTTCCTCCGCTGCGGTGGGAGCGGAGGGTGCGTCTTGATTCGCCTTGTTAATCTGCAGTATCAGTACCGGCTCAGTCTCGGCGGCGGTGTAATTGCCTTTCGCCGGGATACTTGCCGTTATGCCCTTGAATCCGGCATCGGTGGGCAGCACGAGTTGGTTGGTAAAACCAGGCCAAGTGTAATAAATCGGCCCATCGTAGGTTTCCCCGTTCACCAGTGTTATGACCGGCTTGATGTCCGCAGGCTGGCCGGTGTAGGTCAGTACCTGATAGGAGGGCTCCCACGCAATCGTGGGCGTGGCCTTGCCGATGGAGAAGGGAAGTTCTACTGTACCCTCGAACGCTGTGCCGGTGACAGTGACTTTTGCCGTATCCCCGGCATCGATATTGTTGTCGTAGGTCACGGTATAGTTATTCGCCGCCGCCAGCGTTTGCCCGTTCACGGTGACGGTAACGCCGGGTTTCTGTTCTTTGCCGTTATAGGTCAAAGCCAGATCATCTGGCAGCGTAACCGCCAGCTTTGCCCCACAGACGCAAGCACCTTGTGTGAAATCACACTTCTGCGGAACCGACTGCGCTCCGCAGAGGGTGCAGGTTTGGGCGTGGGTGGTGGTCCCTGAGATGTGGGCATACCCCGCGTACTGATGGGCACAGTCCACCAGCGTGACGGTTTTGGAAACGTTCTGTCTGTCCTTGCTGTAGGTGATGGTGTATTCGCTGTCGGACTTCTTTGCAACGTCCAGCGTCCAGCCGCTCACATCCGCCGTGAAGGTCTGGCCGCAGATGACGGCCTTGCCGGTGAGGGCGGCGCGCGCCTTGACCGCCGCCGACTGGTCCGCCGCCGAGGGCCGCAGATCGCTTACATCCACGGAGATCATGTCCTCCGTGATGTTCCCGGTGGTGTAGGTTCCGCCGCCGGTGAGGGTGCAGCCGCTGAGGCTGGCCCCGGCGGGGATATGCAGGGAGTGCCCGGCGGGAATGTCGTGGGTCCCGGAGAGAACCACGTTCCCATAGACCGTCCCCGTGCCTTTTTCAAAGAGGATGCCTCCATTGCGATTAAAATTGCCCATAAAGTTGTCCATATTGCCAAAGTCCACCATGCCGCTGTTGATGGTGATACTCACATTGGCACCGCCACTGCTCCCTACGCCACTATCACTTGTAATTCGGCCTCCGTTGATCACAAGCTGTCCCGAAACTGAAATTCCAAAACCTACAGAAGCAGCAGCGGTGATGCGGCCCATATCTGTGCCGGTGGACTGGGCGTAGATGTTCAGCCGGTCTTGGTTCGTCAGATTGTTGCCGACTTTTATTTCCCCCTTAAAATGGCAGCCATCGGCAAGGATCAGATTCACAACTGATTTGCCGTCACGGGGAGTGCTGATTTGCCCTGTGACCTCCCCCTTCAGCACATACCAGCCGCCGGACAATTTCCCCGACACATTGCCGGTGAGGACGGTACACTCCGCCTCTTTCGCCGTGCCGTCAGCCTCCAGATAGGACACCGTCTGTACCCCGGCCTCGCTGGGCAGGGTCAGCGTCAGCGTCACCGTTTCGCCGGAGCCGTCTTTTGTGTAGATAACCTGGTATTTGCTGGTGTCGCTGCCTACCATAGAGACTGTGGAAAGCGTCCAGCCAACCAGCTCAAAGAGCTGGCCGGTATAGAGAAGCTCCGGGCGGGCCTGGGCCTTTACTGCCTCCGACTGATCCGTTCCGTTGTCGGCCAGCGTTCCGGCTGACAGCGCCGTATTCTCCGGCAGAATGGATGTATCATACCGCCCAGAGCCAGCAAACGTAGAGAGGCCCTGCTGAATCGTAAGCGCGCCCCCATTGTGGGTCAGTACGCCGTCGTTATCAACAACCGCTGAACTCGTCGAAGACGGATCAGGCTTGACGGTTACGCTGCCGCCGCTGACGGTCAAGCTGCCGTTCGAATAAATTTCAGTAGGGGTGCTGCTCAGACTGCCGCCATAAACAGTGAGATTACCCTTGCAGTGGATTCCTACAAACAACAGATTTCCTGGACTGTTTGGGTCCTTCCCTGCTGGCAGCGTCCATTGTCCCCCAGAGACGCTTTGGGCATACACATTCAGGCTTTTCCCGCTGTTCACGCCCAGGGTGGCCTCCAATGCGCACCCGTCCGCCAGGATGAGATGGCTGTTGGCCCCGGCGGAGATAGCTTTGCGCTTTGCCGTGCCCTCGACCACGTACCAGCCGCCATCCCGCAGGGCTTCCGTCCGGTCGCCGTAGCCGCCGGTGATGACTGTAGCCTCCACTTCCCGCTCTGCGCCGGTTTCGTCCAGGTACTTTACCATCTCCGTTTGGATGAAAAATATTTCAAACTCTTTTGTGACCGTGACGCTGCTGTTGCTGTTCAGTGTGTAGGTAGCGGTATAGGTACTGTCCGTCCCGTCTTTTTTTGCCACCACAGGGCCGCTCCAGCCAGTGACAGTACAGGTCTGCCCGCAGACGGTGGGGTTCTGGATGGTGAGACTGGCCGCAATCTCTTCCTCCGTCATACTGGTGTTCGCGCTGGCGGGGACCTGTATCATATCTGCGGTCAGATTCTCCGTGGTGAAACTACC
Organism: uncultured Oscillospiraceae bacterium; assembly: GCA_910577805.1. Taxonomy (GTDB): domain Bacteria; phylum Bacillota; class Clostridia; order Oscillospirales; family Oscillospiraceae; genus Lawsonibacter. The sequence continues at coordinate 3,161 of CAJTOE010000192.1, forward strand.
ATTGAGGGAGATGGTCAAGTTTCCACTGCCGCTGAGACTTGCGCCGTAGGGGATATGCAGAGATTTCAAATTCTTTCCAGTGCCGATGGTAATATTTTCGGTCAGCTCTGCGCTGCCGTAGACGTTGCCCGCACCGTTGGAAGAGACGATGGCGTTCTGGAACGAAGGGTTCCCGTCAAAAGCGGTTCCGTTACTGTTGTTCGCCGCAACAAATCCGCCGCTGACGCGAACGGAACTGTTGTAGCCGCCCACCGCTGGCATCTGTGTTCCCTGATTTGACGCGTACACCGTGCCGCCCGTGATGGTGACTGTGCCGTCGCCGCTACTGAGGCCAGGTCCTTCAGTTCCGGCGATTGATTGATTGAACCCCCCACCAATGGCCGCGCCGCTGCTGCTGCTGTCTACTTGGGGTAATTTGTTCATACTGCTGGTCGCGTTCACCCTGCCGCCGTTGATGGTGACTAAGCCGTCTCCGCCTGCGCCCCCGCCGATGGCCGCGCCGCATCGGGCAGATCCGCTGGTAGACGCAGTTACCGTGCCGCCGTTAATTACCACGGCGCCATTTTTCTGGTTCGCACCGCCGATGGCCGCGCAGTCGCTTCCTGTGGCGGTAATCCTGCCGCCGTTGATGGTGATGGTTTTGTCACTGTTGAGAGCGATGTTACCCTCGTCTTTGGTGGCGGTCAGGCTCCCGGAGCCGCCAGACTGGGCGTAGATGGTCAGGTTGCCTTTGGCGTAGATGGTTCCGGTGAGGTTGCATCCGTCTGACAGGATGAGGTAGGCGTCCCCCGTGAAGGTGAACAGGTTCGAGCCAACGTTTACATCGCCCTGGGCAACATACCAGCCGCCGGACAGCTCCGTGCCTGCCATCTCCGCCGTGAGGACGGTGCAGTCCTCCGGGCTTTGCTGGGTGGTTCCGTCCGCGTCCACGTAGGAGACTGCCCCCGTCAGGGGCATGGGGGCGTTGGCCCCGTCCAGCGCCCCTTGCAGTTCGTAGCAGCGGGAAAGGTCGATCTGCTCCTGCTCCTCCCAGGACAGCTCCCCATAGAGGGCGAGGATATGGTCAAGCTGTGCCCGCACTTCGTCCGCATTATCCTCCGTCACTTTACCCGGCAAGGCGGCGATCAGGGCCTCGACGGGGCAGATACGGCAGACAAACCCGCAGGGCTGGCCGGGGTC
>CAJTOE010000193.1 GCA_910577805.1 uncultured Oscillospiraceae bacterium
CCCTGATACCAGCGCAGGGCGAGCTGGGGGTCCGGGTCGGTCCAGTCGCCGAATTCATACCGCCGGGCCAGCTCCACCTGGCTGGGCAGATGGCCCTGCATGGCGGCAGTGCGCAGCCAGCCGATGGCCTTTTTTTCGTCCTTCTCCACGCCGATGCCCTCGCCGTAGCACCGGGCCAGCAGCCGCTGGGCACGGACGTAGCCCAGCTCGGCCCCCTGCTGGTACAGCTCCACCGCCCGCTGGGGGTTGGCCGGGGTGCCGATGCCCCGCTCGTAGCACACGCCCAGGCTGCACAGGGCGGGGGTGTAGTCCAGCTCCACCGCCTGGGCGTACAGCCACACGGCCTGCCGGGGGTCCGCCTCGCCGCCGATGCCCCGTTCCATACACCAGCCCAGGTTGGACACGCCCCAGCCGCTGCCCAGCTCCGCCGCTTTCCGGAAGGCGGCCAGGGCGCGGGCCTCGTCGGCCTGCTCGCGCTCCACCCAGTAGATGCCAAGGGCGCACCAGTTGTCCCCGGTCATCTGTCCGGGGTCCAGCTCCGCCAGACCCGCTCCGCACAGGGGGCACTCAAAGGAAGGCGCCTCCCCCTCCTCGACCCACTGGCACTCCGGGTCAGTACAGTGAAAGATCATGCCGTCTCACAGCCTTTCTATCTCAATTCGCCAGCTCCCGGTACATGGCGGCGGCGTCTGCCTTCCCCACATTGTCCGCCACGGTCAGTACCTCCAGCCGGACCGTCCGCTCGCCGAATTTTAATTCCACAATGTCTCCGCTCTTGATCTCGTACCCGGCCTTCACGACGCGCCCGTTCACGGACACCCGCCCGTTGTCACAGGCCTCGTTGGCCACTGTCCGGCGCTTGATCAGCCGGGATACCTTCAGCCATTTATCCAATCGCATTTGGTGATCTCCTTGTTTTGCAAAATACGTCCTTCCCGGTCCTGGCAGGTGAGCAGTAAGATCTGCCGCTCTCCGGCCAGCTCCAGCAGAAGGTACAAAGCCTGCTCCAGCCGCTGGCCGTCGAAGGCCAGCAGCGCGTCGTCCAGCACCAGGGGGGCCGGGTCGTCCTCCGGCAGGCAGAGCTGGCACACCGCCAGCCGCAGGGCGAAATAAATTTGGTCCGCCGTGCCTCCGGACAGCGCTAAGGCCCGCCGGGGAACGATGCCGCCGGTGGGCAGGGCGCTGGCCTCCAGCTCCCGGCTCAGGGTCACCTGCTCATAGCGCCCGCCGGTGAGCCTGTGTACCAGCTCTCCGGTCCGGCGGTTGAGGGCGGGGGAAAACCGCTCCTGCATCTGGCGGCTGGCCGATTCCAGGGCCTCCAGGGCCATGGTGATGGCCTGATGCTCCATAGTCCGGGCATTCAGCCGCTCCTGCAAGGCCTCCCGCCGGGCGGCTAAGGCGGCGGGGTCTCCCACGGCCTTCTGCTCCCCCAGGGCGGTGTTCAATTTCTGCTTGACCTCCTCCAGCAGACGGCCTGTCTCGGCAATCTGCAAGTGGACCTCCGGCAGGGTCCGGTCCGGGGTGTGCAGCTCCTCCAGGGTGTCGAATTCTTTCGCGCCCTGGGCCACCAGATCGTCCCGGCGGCGGCGGGTGAGGGCCAGACGGTCTCTGGCCTCCCGGAGCCGGTCCTCCATGCCCAGGGCACGGGAGAGCGCGGCGGAACAGCCGAACAGGTCCGAAACCTCCGGGGCGAAGGTGTGTACGAAGTCCAGCAACCCCGCCCGGCCCCGCTCCCGGCGGCGCTTGTGGTCGTCCAGGGCACGCTGTACGGTATCCACCTGACGCATTTTCTCCTCTAGGATGTCCCATCGGGCCTTATAGTTTTCCGCCAGAGGCAGCAGGTCCTCCAGCTTTTCCACCTTGTAGCTGTCCAGCAGAGTTTTCTGTTCCTGGGCGGCCTTACGCACCCTAGTCCAGAGGACCAGCGCAATGGTCCAAACAGCCAGCGCGCCGATTCCAAACACCAGGTTTCTCTCCCGGATACACTGGCAGAGATTGAACACCCCCAGCAGCAGAAACATAAAAATCATCATCCGCGGTCTTTTCTGGCGGGTCTCCAGCGCCTGGCCCTTCTCCAGCTCCTGCTGGGCCTTATGCACCGCCTGCTCACCGGTCAGACCGCCGAAATAGGGGTCCCGCGCCTGCTCCTCCGCCTGCTCCTGCTCCTGCCGGGCCCCGGCCAGGGCCGGTTCCCCCCGGCGGATCTCGTCGTCCAGGGCTTTTAAGTATTGCAGCTCCCCCTGGGCCTGCTTCAGGGTTTCCCGCGGCGGGATGGTCCCCATGCGCCGCCGGTCCCGCTCCAGACGGTCCCAATGGGCCTGGGCCGCGTCCAGCTCCTGCTGGGCCTGTCCGAAGCGCTGGTTCAGTTCCCGGCTTTTCAGGCGGATGTGGGTCTGGCGGTCGCCCTCCAGCTCCCGCAGCTGCCCCTCCAGCCGGACGCGCTCCTCCTCATACCGGGCGATCTGGCCGGTCAGGCCGTCCAGCCGCGCCAGGACCCCGTCCGTCTCCTGAAGCTCCTCCTCCAGCTTGGGAATGAGTCCCACGCTTTTGTTTACCTGCCGGCGGTTGAGCCACTCCCGCAGCTGGTCCGCGGTCTGGGTGTAGGACACGTCCTCCTGGCCGGTGGACACCAGGGCGGCGATCCGCCGTTCCAGCTCCGGCGCGGGGGTGACCACGCCCCCCTGGCCCAGAAAGGCCGAGCGTTCAAAGACCTCCCGGCCCACGCCCAGCAGCATTTCGCCGCAGTTGGTCCCGGTCATGCCGGGGACCGGCTCGCCGCTTGCGGCGTACTGGGCGGAAAAGCCGCCGAAGGGGGTGTTTTTGACCAAAAAACGCCGCAGGATGATATCCTGGCCCTGGGCCTCCACCAGCATCTCCCCTTCCATAGGGGCGCCGGACCAGGGCTGATAGCGGTTCTTGTCCGCCAGATAATTCTTTTTGTCCCTGTCCCTGGTGTCCAGGCCGTAGAGCATCAGCCGGATAAAGCTGGCCCAGGTGGACTTGCCGCTCTCGTTGGGGGCCTCCAGGAGGTTGAGGCCGGGACCCAGCTCCAGAACAGCCTGCTCCAGACAGCCGAAGCTTGCCTTCATACGCTTGATCTTCATGGGGCCGCATCCTCTCCTCTCTCCAGCGCCGCCAAGCCGAACCGGACCGCCAGCTCCACAAGTCCGCTGTCCGGGTCCTGCCGGCGGCGGCGGTCCATCTCCTGCAAAAACAAGCCGGTCAGGCTGTCCTCCTCCAGTCTGGCCCACAGGTCCTGGGCCAGCCGGGTGTGGTCCCGGAGCTGCACGCCGTAGAACCGGCCGGCCAGTTTTTTACCAAAATCCTCCAGGTCCAGGCGGTCCAGCCCCCGCTCCCCGGTGAGGCGCAGGCGGCAGATATCCTCCTGGGTCCCGGCGGGGAGCTGTGCTTCGATGGCCTGCAAAACGTTCTCCGCGCCAGTGACGTCGATGTCAAATATCTGATAGCGCCGCTTGGCCAGGGGTACGAACTGCGCCCGGCAGTTTTCGGGTTCCGCCTCTATGTAAAGCACGCCCTTGTCCCCCAGCTCGTCAAAGCCCCGTCCCTCCGGACAGCCGGGGTAGGCCCAGAACGTATCGCCCTCCCGGTTGAGTCCGCTGTACTGGTGGACGTGGCCCAGGGCCAGATAGGTCAGCCCGCTGTTCTGGATGTCCTGGGGGGCGATGGGGCCGTACTCATTTAAAACTCCCGTCTGGCCGTGGAGGACCATCAGGTGCATCCCGTCCCCCTGGGCCTGGAAGCCGTGCAGGGGGGTGGAGTCCTGACGGGGGGCGGTGAAGGCCGCGCCGTATACCGTGCAGTTCAGCTGGGGCAGGGAGACGCCCTCCAGCTGGCCGCTGGTGAAAATGTGGACGTTTTCCGGCCAGCGCAGGGTGGCGTAGGGGGAACGTCCGCTGTAAAAGTCGTGGTTGCCGGGGGCGATCAGTACCGGGCAGGGGATGGATTCCAGGTGCTGGGCCAGGGCCTTGGCCGTCTCCTGAAAGACCCGCTCTGCGTCAAACAGGTCCCCCGCCAGCAGGACCAGCTCCGCGTTCCGGTCCCGCGCCAGCTCCGCCAGACGGCCCAGCAGCTCCCGCTGCTCCGCCCGGCGGCGGATGGCCTGTTCCGGGTCCAGGCCCGAAAAGGGGCTGTCCAGATGAAAGTCCGCGGCATGAATCAATCTGACCATAAGCTCTCCTATCCTTCGCTGAGGTCCGTCCGGCGGACCTCCACACAGCGTTTTTTCTCGGTGTCGATGGTAAAGCGGCAGGCGTTGAGCTTGCAGGGGCCTTCTCCCTCCTCGTAGCGGCGGGGCAGCCCC
>CAJTOE010000194.1 GCA_910577805.1 uncultured Oscillospiraceae bacterium
GCTGGGCCAGCCGCAGCAGAGACGCGCCGGTGCGCCGGGCGGGAGAAAATATCCCTGTTCCGCCCTCGTTGTCCTCCAGGTGGTCGCAGGTGAGGGCGGCGGTGACGCTGTGGGCCTGCCGCAGCAGCAGACGCAGAAGCTGGAGCTGTTGGGGGGTGAAGTCCGTAAAACCGTCCAGCCAAACGTCCATGCCCTCCGCCCAAGGCGTTTCCTTCAGCTTGTCCGCCGCACGGGTCAGCCGGTCCCGCGGGTCCCAGGCGATCTGCGCCGCCAGCGCGTCGTAGGTCCCGCAGATGAGGCCCAGGTCACGCAGCTTGTCTCCGTCGGGACCTTCGGCCTCCTCCCCCGCCTTGCGGAGCTGCTCCGGCGCTACACAGCCGCTTTTCAGCTCGTCCAGGGTAGCCAGAAGCGCGGTCAAGAACGCCGGCTTCCGGGAGGGCCGGGCGTACACCCGTAATCCCCCCGCCGCCGCCTGGACCGCCTGGTGCATCAGCAGCACCCGGCCTCCCTGGTCCAGCTCCGGTTCGCCCATGCCTCCGGCGGCTAAGAAGATCCGGTTCGCCAGACGGCTGAAGGACAACACTTCTCCGTAGAGGGACGCGCCGTCCCCGCCCACCCGGCACAGCGCCCGTTCCATCTCGTGGGACTGCTGCTCCGGCACCAGCAATATCTGGGGGCGGCTCTTCCCTGCCTCCACCAAACGCCGTAACAGCTCTGTAGTTTTTCCGCAGCCGGCCCGGCCGATCATTAATCGTAACATGACAGCGCCTCCATGAAATACTTGCTCTATTCTACCATATGGCGTACAATAGAATCAATCGCAAATTAGAAATCAGGTGTAATTATGAAAATCCGCACAGCCCATCCCAGCGACCTCCCCGCGTTCTCCGCCCTCTGGGAGCTGGCCTTTCAAGACGGCCCGGAGGTCAGCCGCTTCGTTTTTGAGAAACTGGTCCACCCGGAACACGTCTATCTCGCCGAGGAGGACGGCCGGCTCCTGGCGATTTTGTCCGCCGTCCCCGGTCAGGTGGAGGACGCGCGCGGCTCCTATTTCTACGGCCTGGCTACCCAGCCCGAAGCCCAGGGCCGCGGCCTTATGACCCAGCTGATGGACCACGTCTGCGGCCTGCTCCGGGACCAGGGACAGAAATTCGTCTGTCTGGTCCCCGCCAGTGAATCCCTATTCGGCTACTACGCCCAGCGGGGGTTCGAGACGGCCTTTTACCGTCTGACCGGGACGTACTCCCATGAACTGGAGCAAATCCCCAATTTCATCTCCAAGCCCTTCGCGCCCGGACAGCGGTTAGCTCCGGTACAGTTCTGCTTTGACCCTGTCGCCGAACGTGCGATGATAAGCAGTCTGGGAGCCATCCAAATCTGCACCCAATCCGGCTACGGGGTCTTTATGCCGGTGGAAGAAAAGTGGTTCTGCCTGGAGCTGACCCACCCGGAGGTGCTGGACTGTGCGCTGGCCCTGTGGAACGTTCCGGAAATCCATCTGCGCTGTCCCGCCCTGCCGGCGCTGGAGGGGGTGGGCACGAAAATTCCCCACGGCATGATCCGGGTGCTGGACCCGCAGTTTACCTGGGAAACGCTCTATCTCTCACTGGACGGCAGTTTATAAAAATGATAAAAGGAGAGGTTTCAATGACTATTTTAAACATGCTCCCCCTCCAGGGGGACGAAAAAAGCCGCTTTGAAACGCTGGCCCCGGAGGCGGTCCACATCTACGCCGGGCGGCGTTCCGTCACCCCGGAGCAGCTGGCCCAGGCGGACGTGATCCTGGGCTGGCCCCGGCCGAAGGAGCTATGCCATGCGGTCCAGTTAAAATGGCTACACTCCCTCTGGGCCGGAACCGACGAGTACACCGCCCCCGGCATCCTGCCGGAGGGAGTCCGCCTCACCAGCTCCGCCGGAACCAACGCCCGGTCGGTAGCGGAGCATATGCTGGCCAGCCTGCTTGCGCTCTTCCGGCAGCTCCCGCTGTGCCAGGACCAGCAGCGCGCCCACCTGTGGCGGGAGATGAAAGAAATGCGCACGCTGTTAAACGCCCAGGTGCTTGTGGTGGGCGCGGGCCACGTGGGGAGCGTCTTTGCCGGGATGTGCCAGGGGCTGGGGGCCTGTACCACGGGCCTGAAGCGAACTGTCCGGGAGGATATCCCCGGCTTTGACCGGGTGCGGCCCATTGCAGAGCTGAACGGCCTTTTGGCTGAGGCAGACGTGGTGGCCCTGACCCTGCCCCAGACCCCGGAGACCATCGGACTGATGGACTCGGCGCGAATCGGGCGGATGAAGTCCGGAGCCGTCCTGCTCAGTGCCGGGCGCGGGACGGTTCTGGACCAAAAAGCGCTGGCTCAAGCCCTCCAGGAGGGGCGCTTGTGGGGGGCCGCGCTGGATGTCACCGACCCGGAGCCTCTGCCGGAGGACCACTTTTTGTGGGACACGCCCCGCCTGCTGCTCACCCCCCATGTGGCCGGTGGAATGCGGCTGGAGCTGACCCGGAGCAACTGTATCGAATTGGCCCTGGAAAATTTGAGGCGCTACATACACGGAGAACCGTTGAAGAACCTGGTGCAGGAGGGAGCGCTATGAACGAACGTATTTCCGATAAAAAATCCCCCTGGCAGACCTGGCTGATTTTGTCGGCAGGAATCGCATTTGGATGTCTGTTGCAATGGCTCATCTGGGACAGACCGATCACCCTCTCCTTCTCCACGGAGGGAGAAAATCCCATCGTTGCCGCCAGTCTCTACTGCGGCGGCGAGACCATGGACGTGCCCTCCGACCGGCTGGATGAGCTGCTGGAGCAAATCTGTGCCGTCGAGTTCACCCCAACCGCACTGGAGGAGGCCAAGGCCCCCGGCGCGATGTGTAGGCAGGCGACCCTGATCCACCAGGATGGCGAACAGGAAAACGTAGGCTTCCCACTCTGTGTCTACAATGGGAGAGTGTACAAAAGCTCTGTGGACGATGGCTGGTTTATCATGGGCTTTTTCCCGCCGAATACCTGGTGGGAATACTCCGTTCCCTCCCCCACCTTCGATTTTTCTACCAGTGACGCCCGCCCCCCGGTCATCCGCATCTGGGTCCGGGCCAATGAGACGTGGTATGAAGTGCCCAAGGAGCGGATTCCCGATTTTCTTACCCGTTTGGACAGCATTGTGTTTTCCCCGGTGGAGTCTAATACACGGCCCGATGGGGACGATCTGGCCCAAATCACCCTTCGCTTCCAAGATAGCAAAGAGCAGTATGTCACCCTTCCCCGCACTGAGGGCTATATCTGCTCCGAGGAGGACGTGTACACTCTGCTGGAGTTTTTCCAGGAGGACTGAAACGCACTTCCCCATTTGGGGCAAATCAGGACAAAAAAATCTCCCGGCCTGGGCCGGGAGATTTTTTATAGCTTGTCCTTACTTCGCAGCCTTCGCGGCCTTGACAGCCTCGATCAGCAGGGGGGTGACCTTGAACAGGTCGCCGCAGATGCCGTAATCGGCGATCTCGAAGATGGGAGCAGTCTCATTCTTATTCACCGCAATGATGCACTCGGAGTCCTGCATACCAGCCTTGTGCTGGATAGCGCCGGAGATGCCCAGAGCCACATAGATCTTGGGGTGAACGGTCTTGCCGGTCTGACCGACCTGGTGGTCGGCGGACAGCCAGCCGGAGTCGATGGTGGCACGGGAGCCGCCCACGACGCCGCCGAGGACCTCAGCCAGTTCCTCAGCCAGCTTGATGCCGCCCTCAACGTCCTTGGAGATGCCGCGGCCCACGGAGACGACCACTTCCGCGCCGATCAGATCGACCAGCTTCTTCGCGGCCTTCACGACCTCCACAACCTCGGTCTGCATGTCGGCCTCCGTCAGGGAGAAGTTGGGCTTGATGATCTCGCAGGCGTCAGCCTTGGCCTGGTCAAAAGCGGCCTTCTTCATCACGCCGGGGCGTACAGTCGCCATAGCGGGACGGAAGCGGGGGCAGATGATGGAAGCCATCAGGTGGCCGCCGAAGGCAGGACGGGTCATCTTCAGGTCCTTGGATACGTCGTGCTTCTGGCCCAGCACCATAGCGGTGTTGGTGCCCTCGATGCGCTCAGGAGTCAGGGTGGAGTTCTCTTTCAGGAAGTCCTTGTAGATGCCCATATCCACGTCCAGGTGGGTACAGTCGGCGCACAGGCCGGTGTGCAGGCGGGCGGCGCAGCGGGGGCCAAGGTCGCGGCCGATGTTGGTAGCGCCGATGAGCATGATCTCAGGCTTGTACTCCTCGATCACCTCGCAGATCACCTTGGTGTAGCCGTCGGTGGTGTA
>CAJTOE010000195.1 GCA_910577805.1 uncultured Oscillospiraceae bacterium
GTCTCCGAAGCCATTTTACGCAGCCGCGCCGGTATCGCCGACCCCAAAAAGCCCATCGGCTCCTTCCTGTTCCTGGGTCCCACCGGCGTGGGCAAGACCGAGCTGGCTAAAACCCTGGCCGAGGCCCTGTTCGACAGCGAAAAAAACATGGTCCGTATCGACATGAGCGAGTATATGGAAAAATTCTCCGTCTCCCGGCTCATCGGGGCGCCTCCCGGCTACGTGGGCTACGAGGAGGGCGGTCAGCTCACCGAGGCCGTGCGGCGGAAGCCCTACTCCGTCATTCTGTTCGACGAGGTGGAAAAAGCCCACCCGGACGTGTTCAACATCCTGCTCCAGGTCCTGGACGACGGCCGGATCACCGACAGTCAGGGACGGACTGTAGACTTTAAAAATACCGTCCTGATACTGACCTCCAATCTGGGCAGTCAGTATCTTCTGGACGGCATTGACGGGACAGGTGAAATCTCCCAGGAGGCACGGGAGCAGGTGGACCAGCTCTTAAAGCGGTCCTTCCGGCCGGAGTTTTTGAACCGGCTGGACGAGATCGTGTTCTACAAGCCCCTGACCAAGGAAAACGTGTCCCATATTGTAGATTTGATGGTGGACGATTTGAACGGGCGGCTGCGGGACAAACGGCTGACTGTCTCCCTGACACAACCCGCCAAGGAATTTGTGCTGGACAAGGCCTACGACCCCGCCTTCGGCGCACGGCCCCTGCGCCGGTATCTCCAGCACACGGTAGAAACCCTTATCAGCAAGCAGATCATTGCCGGGCGGGTGGAGCCGGGCGCCAGACTGGCCGTAGACGTACAAGATGGGGAATTAACCGTGCATCCGGGCGGCTAACAGCGTATTTTCCATCAGCATGGCACGGGTCATCGGCCCCACTCCTCCGGGAACCGGGGTGATATAGCCGGCAATCTCCTGTGCGGCGGCGAACTCCACGTCGCCGCACAGCTTTCCTTCCGCATTGCGGTTCATGGCAACGTCAATGACCACCGCGCCGGGCTTTATCATATCCCCCGTGACCAGACCGGTTTTCCCGGCGGCGGCCACCAGAATATCCGCCCGGAGGCACTCCTCCTTCAAGCCCTGGGTCCTGCTGTGACAGATGGTCACCGTTGCGTTCTCCCGCAGCATCAGCAGGGCCTGGGGCTTTCCGACGATATTGGACCGCCCGATAATCACGCAGCGTTTTCCGGCGGGGTCGATGCCGTACTCCTGGAGCATCCGCATGACTCCCGCCGGGGTGCAGGGCAGGAACCCCTTCTCCCCAATCATCAGCTGCCCCACGTTGTAGGGGTGGAAGCAGTCCACGTCCTTGTCGGGCCGGATGGCGTGCAGAAGCGCCTGCTCGTCCAGGTGCTCCGGCACCGGGAGCTGGAGCAAAATGCCGTCGATATCCTCCCGGCTGTTCAGCGTCTCGATCAGCTCCAGAAGCTCCTGCTGGCTGGTTTCCGCGGGTAGGGCGTACTCCTCACTGTAAAAGCCGCACTGGGCGCAGTCCTTTTTCTTTCCGTTGACGTAGACCCGTGAGGCGGGGTTGTCCCCCACCAGGATCACGGCCAGACCAGGCGTGCGGGCTAATGCCTCCGCCTGGGCGCGGACCTGGCCCTTGACCTTCTCCGCCAGGGCCTTTCCGTCCATAATGATTGCAGCCATGGTACATCACCTCAATTTTTTTGTTTTTTGAACAGCTTCCAGGCCAGTATGCCCCCCGCTGCCGCGGCGCACACGATGGACAGAAGCTGAGAGACCCGAATGCCGGTGCTGAACAGATACAGGCTGTCTGTGCGCAGCCCCTCAATCCAGGCCCGGCCCAGGCCGTACCAGAAGAAGTAGAACAGGAAGCATTCTCCCTCGAATTTCCGGTGTTTGCCCAGAGAATAGACGATAGCCAGTCCCACCAGATTCCAGAGAGATTCGTATAAAAATGTCGGATGTACTCCCATGCTTCCGTCCAAAATGGCCTGATACGCCGCCTGATCTGCATAGCCCAGAGAGGACATCTCCTGGGCTATTTTTTCCGAGCACATCCGCCAGGGCAGCTCCGTCAGGCCGCCGTAGGCCTCCACGTTCATGAAGTTGCCCCACCGGCCTACGAGCTGGCCGATGAACAGCCCGTGGACCCCCAGGTCCGCAAAGGACAGAAACCGGATATTCCGCTTTTTGCAGAAAATCAGAAGGACGATGATCGAGGAGATAATCGCCCCGTAGATTGCCAGCCCGCCGTCGCTGTACCGCAGGATGGCTCCCCAGTTCAGGGAGCCGTCCGGGTTCTGGTAGCGGCTCAAATCGAAAATCACATAGTAGGCCCGGATGGACACCAGCGCCGCCGGAACGGCCCAGAGCATCATGTCAATGATCTGATCCTCTGTAATGGAAAAACGCTTGCCCCACCTGGAGCATAGGAATACCGCCAGCAGCAGACCTGATACGATAATGATGCCGTACCAGTAGATAGGCCGCCCAAGCACTGTAAAGGCAACTCGATTTACAGTGAACGCCAGCCCCAGGCCGGGGAAGGTCACCTGCTGGATCACGCCTGTTCTCCTCCCTTGGGCCGCACGATGGACAGCGCGGTCCGGCCGGGGACCACCCAACGCTCCAAAAGGTCCTGCACATCCTGTATGGTCAGGCTCTCATAGATCTGGGGGAAGTCCAGAAAACGCTCTTCCCGGAAAAAGGACTGGGCCTGGGTGACACACAGATTTTCAAAGGAGTTCAGCCCACGCATCCGGTTGCCGTAGCAGCCCTTTTTGATGCGCTCCCACAGCCTGCGGTCCACGCCCTCCCGGACCAGACGCTCGCTCTCCTCCAGCACCGCCGCCCGGACCGCCTCCGGGTCCCGGCTCTCGCCGCCGGCGCACAGGAACGCACAGCCCGGCTCCGTCTCATAGTCGTAATAAAAGCTCTTGTTGATAAGGCCCTCCCGGTACAGCCGGGCGTACAGGGGGCTGGAGCTGCCCAGCAGCACCTCGCAGGCCAGCTCCCCTAGCAGGGACTGGCGCAGGCCCGCTTCTCCCCGCTCCGGGGCGTCGCCCTTGAAGCCCAGCTGGAAAATGAGGGTGGAGACCTCCATGGCGACCTCGATCTGGTTCCGGCTCACCTGCTCCGGCTCCCGTCCGCCGTAGTCCCGGTCCGCAATGGGGCCGGGGGTTTTGGGCAGAATTTCCCGTGCGGCGGCGCAGACTGTCTCCAGGTCGATGTCCCCCGCCGCGCACAACACCATATTGGCCGGGTCGTAGAACGCTTTATGGCAGTCGTAGAGCGTTTTGTCCGTGATGTGGGAGATGGACTCCACCGTCCCCGCTACGCTGGTGCGGATGGGGTGGGTGTGATACATCGCCTTGGTCAAGTTCTGATAGACCTGCCAGTTGGGGTCGTCCTCGATCATGCCGATCTCCTGGCCAATGATGCCCTGCTCTTTCGCCACACTCTCCGGGGTGAACCAGGGGACGGACACAAAGGACAGCAGGATTTTCAGATTCTCCTCGAACTTCTCCGTACACTCAAAATAGTACCCCGTGATGGCGTTGCTGGTGAAGGCGTTGGGGGAGGCCCCGTTGGCCGCCAAGTCCTGAAGGGCGTTGCCCTCCTGGGTGTCGAACATCTTGTGTTCCAGGTAGTGGGCGATGCCGGCGGGGGTGTCTTGCCACTGGCCGTTCAGGCAGAAACGGGTGTCCATGCCGCCGTAGCGGGTGGCGAAAAAGGCGTAGCTCTTTTGAAACTCCGGCTTGGGGAACACAAAGACGTTCAGGCCGTTTTCCAGGACCTCGTGAAAAATCTTCTCCCCCGCGCGGGGAAATTGCAGCAGTTCCATGGTTTAACCCTCCAATCCTTTCAGGAAATACACCGTATCCAGCTCCAGCTTCTGGGCTGCTGCGGCGACCTGCTGGGCGGTGACCGCCTCCAGACGGCCCGTCAGCTCCGCAATGTCCGTCTCCAGACCGGCGGCGGCCTGCCCCAGCCAGAAGTCCTCCAGCTGGCTCTGGTTGTCCAGATAGGAGCGGTAGCCGGAAATCACCGTCCGGCGGGCCCCCTCCAGCTCCCAGTCCTCGATATGGCCCTGGCGAATCTCCTCCAGCTGGTGGAGGATCTCGTCCCGCGCCTTTTGGTACTTGTCAAACTCAATGCCGGAGGACACCAGAATGACGCCCTTCATCTTCTCCAGCATAGAGCTGGCATAGTAGCACAGGGAGAGCTTTTCCCTGACATTCAAAAAGAGCTTGGACAGGGTAGTCCCGCCGAACACGGCGTTGCACAGCAGA
>CAJTOE010000196.1 GCA_910577805.1 uncultured Oscillospiraceae bacterium
ACGCGATATCCGCCATAAAACAGCTTCTTTTATGCGATCCTTACAACATTGCCCTGATAAGGTCTCCGCTTTCTTTCAACATAGCCAGATTTCCTATGTTCTAATTCGGGAGTAATATTATAGCGCAAATCCTTACAACATACAACGATGTAAAGGTTGGACATTTCTTGGATTATCGCCGGTATAGGAGCAGGACATATCCTGAATATCATCGGGTACAATACAAAATGAAGCGGCCAGTCGCTTGGCCGCTTCATTTTGTATTATTCAGCTTTTTCATGATACCGAGGATGTATTCCAGCGATTCGGAGTCCAGCTTTTTTGCCTCCGTAATAAATGCCTGGAGTGCTTCCGGGTGGGTGTTCCCCTCATCAAAAAATTCCTGGGGCGTCACATCCAGATACTCGCAGATGTAGAAGAAAGCCTGCATGGAGGGCAGGGACTTCTTGTTTTCGATGTTGTTGATATAGTTGTTCGCCTGTCCCAGCGACAGGGACATATCACGGGCAGATACTCCCTTTTGTGTCCTCAGCTTTGCCAGCCGCTCCGGGAGAAAATCTTCATACATCGCCCTCACCTCCGCCTTGTATTAGATTGTACCTTATGCAATGGGTATATTCACAAATTGAAAAAGGGTATTATCATTGACTTACTAAATTATATCTATTATTATTGGTGGATATGAAAGATTTTATCTATTTCAAGGCGCTATCCTGCGACATCCTTGACCGTTGGAGCGGTGGCCGGGTATGTTGATACAGAACCACACTATACAGCAGGCAGTAGCCGAACAATCAATATCAAACGGAGGAAAGACAGATGCAGAAAAAGACTTGTTGTGTTACAGGACATAGGGATTTGCCTCAAAAGGAGATCAACCGTGTTAAGGCGGCCCTGCGGAAGGAAGTCGAGAAAGCGGTCACTGACGGTTTTACTTGCTTCATGAGTGGCTTTGCCGAGGGTGTGGATCAGTATTTTGCTGAGACCGTACTGGAAATGAAGAAGTCAAAACCGGCGCTGGAGCTTATAGCCGTGATCCCCTACCAGAAGCGGCTCGATAGTCTGCGGCAGAAGAAGCGGACCTATGAGATGCTGGAGGCTTGTGCGGACATCGTTGTCATCCGAGAGGAGTACCAGCCCAGCGTTTACTCCCACCGAAACCGCTACATGGTGGAACACTCCGAGCGGGTGATCGCCGTCTACGATGGCAGGGAAAAGGGCGGCACTGCCGGAACTATCCGATTTACTCATGTGCTGAAAAAGGAACTGAGGGAAATCCCGGTGGGGGAGATCGTTGTGCCGGATCATCTAAAAAGATAAAACCGAATAGGGACTTCACCTGATGCGCTCACCGTGTGGTGGGCGCTTTTTTGCGGTTATGAACCATTCCCCCGGAAAATTTTCAAGGATAGAAAGTGCCACGATGTGTCATGGTGTTATGTCCTCAATTCCGGCTGACGGTCTGCCTGCGCGTCTACCAGGAACACGGATACGGATTAAATCTGCCTGCAAAAGCAAGGATAATGCTCGTTCTTGTCCGAATTACGCGCCCAAAAAAGTGCCGTGGTCTGGCCTGTTCTTTCAGGGAGCCGCCAGATAGAATAGGCACATAAGGACAGGCTGCACAGCCTATCCTCAAAAAATATCGTGCCTGATATGCATTAGGGCAAGGGTATCTCATATGGCGGTCCATCAGTGCCGGACAAGGGCGCATGGGCGGGCAGCCGTAGGAAATGCCATGCTTTCCTGTGCTGTCAGACATTTACAGGGTCATGTGCATTTCCGCACATGGCCCCCTCTTTTTGCATACATAAGGGTCTGTCAGATTTCCCTTGTCAGAGTGCGGTTTCCAGGCCGGCGCACATGGCAGGGAGACAGCTTGGACCATACAAAAAGTCCTTCCCCGCTGTGTCCGGGAAAGGACTTTTTATGATCTATGACACTTTGGAGATCGGCAGACGCATTCAGAAGCTCCGCAGGGAAAAGGGGCTGACACAGGAGCAGTTGGCGGAGCGGCTGAATGTCAGCACCGTCCATCTGGCGAAGATTGAGACCGGCAAGCGCGGTTGTTCGCTGGACATCCTGCTCGATTTTGCTTCTTTTTTTAACGCCAGCCTCGACTACCTGGTGCTTGGGAAAGTTTCGGACAGCGAGGTGCGGGCGCGGCTGGATGCCATTATCCAAACCCTGGAGGATTTGCGGAGAGATATGTGACTGGTCGGAACAAGACCAGCGGCTGGTACTCCTGCGCCATAAGAATATCACCCGTTTTCCACTAAACTGGAACCATCAGCCGGGGCGACCTGGCTGGCGGAACTTTGAAAACTGAATATCCAGTCATCAGGAAGTCCTGGAAACAGGACCACGTTACTGTCTGGAATAGCCTGTGCAGCGGAGCGCCATGATCCCCAAACGGGGTCCCCGAAAGGTCGCAGACCTTTTGGGGAGAGGAGGAGCGATCCATCCGACTGAAAATGCCAAGTTGCTCTTGGCCCGGCGATGACAACAGACAGCGATAATGATACTTCCGTAACTCGCGGCCCGGCCACAAAGAAGGCGGGGAGGTTAGACGCCTATGAGAGCAGCTTCGCAAGCTGACGAGCCTGATGATTCCCACGGTTCCGGGGTGTCGAGGACAAATTGGGACCAAAAACACGCTTTATGAAATTTTATGGGCGGTCTGGACGCGGTGCTTACCGCATTGGGCCGCCCATTTACATACCAGAAGAAGGAGGTATCCATATGGACCGTAATTTTCACGATTTCCACCGCGGCGAGGTCTACTACGCCGACTTGAACCCGGTAATCGGTCATGAGCAGGGAGGCATCCGCCCGGTGCTGGTCATCCAGAATGACACAGGCAACTATCACTCCCCGACCATCATTGTGATCGCCGTGACCAGAAGGACCTTTAAGAAACCCTCCCAGCCGACCCATGTGGTGCTGGATGCTGCTGAGGGGCTTACCCCATCCCTCTTTATGTCGGAGGTCATCCGCACCATCGACAAGCGGCGGGTGTGTGGCTATGTGGGCAGGCTTACCAAAGAGCAGATGATGCGGGTCAATGCCGCCCTCCTGGTGAGTATCGGGCTTGATAAGGACTACGCTCCTGTTGCGGGAATGGAGGCATCCTGATGGACAAGCTCATCATCGACCCGGAGTTCCGGGACAAGATACCGCCGCTGACAGAGGACGAGTTTTCCCTTTTGGAGGAGAACATCTTGTCTGACGGGGCGGTCTTTTCGCCGCTCATCGTTTGGGACGGCACGATCCTGGACGGCCACAACCGCTATGAGATCATCCAGAAGCACCCGGAGCTGACCTATGCGGTCCACAAGATGTCTTTTGCCAACCGCTACGAAGCAATTTCGTGGATATGCAAACACCAGCTTGGCAGGCGGAACCTGACGCCCCAGCAGAAGAAATATCTAATCGGGCAGCGGTATGAGGCAGAGAAACAGGCGGATGCCTTTCATGGAAACCAGCACACTTTATCTGACGAAAGTGGTGGTGACAAAGTTTGTCACCACCAGAAAGCGAAAACCAGAAGACGGATCGCGGAAGAAATTGGGATGAGCCAAGGCTATGTCCAAAATGCAAGTTCATTTGCCAAAGGTGTGGACGCTGCTGAAGAAGCCCTTCCTGGCATTAAGCAGGAAATACTCACAGGCGCAATCAAGCCCCCTGAGACAGCGGTAGCCGCCGTTGCCAGGGCAGAGCCGGAGGAGCGCCCCAGACTGGCCGCCGACTTGAAGAAATCCAAGGATGATAAAGGCAAAAAGCCCCGGCCCGCCTACCACAAAGCCCCGTCGGCCACTTCCAGGAAGGCCGAGATGCAGAGGATCGCGGAAATATCGGCTGAGATGGAGCGGGACAAGGCCCCCAGCACCGAGGAGAATGTACTCTGTTCCCTGGATGGCGAGATCGTCTCGTTCATGGAGCTTTTTGACCGTATCTTTCAGGAATATCCACGGCTTTTGTCGGACGGCCATTACAGGCAGAAACTCATCCAGACCATGCAGAAAATGAAGCAGTATATCGCAGACATCGAAGGAGGGCGCACAGAATGAACAGCAAGGACCTTTTTTGCCGGGAGCTTCCCATCAACAGCGCAGAGCTGAAGATACCCCGCACTACTTATCAGCGTGAACTGAACGAGGACCGGGTCCGCAGGATCGCCGCCGAGTTCGATGAGCGCATCGCCAACGAGCCGAAGGTGAGCTGCCGGGACGGCCGCTACTATGTGTTCGACGGCCAGCA
>CAJTOE010000197.1 GCA_910577805.1 uncultured Oscillospiraceae bacterium
TGCTCCCGGTCCCCTTGCAAAAGTCCTGATAGCTCTACGTCCAGAACGCCAATAAAAAGCGACCAAACGGCCAGCACCAGGAGCAGAGCGAACAAAACAATCGTAGTCAAATGTTTTTTAATGACAGCCACCTCCGCAAAAGTTAGTTATTGCTAACTATAGGACATAAAGGAATGCGTCAGACGGCAATCTGAGAGACTCGCCCATCACGACGCACAGTGAAGTCAGTATAACACAGCGAGTTAGTCATATGCAACCGCATGATTGAACAAGAAAAAAGCAGACAGAATGCGAAATTTTATCTATTATCTCTATAACCATCCAAGAATATAGCATCATATAAAATTTCCAATTTGCCCCTTGACAAAAATAGCCGCCTGTGCTAACGTTTGCTTTGTAGTTAGCGATATCTAACCGTGGTGGCAGGATGACCTCCTACTTTCTTCCCCCAAGGCTATCTCCCCTTGGGGCTTCTCTGTCCACGAAAGTTAGTTATAGCTAACTGCAACCAAAAATATTCTATAAAGGAGTGTTCGACATGAACAAGATCGCAATCGTATTCTGGAGCGGGACCGGCAACACGGAAGCCATGGCGGGCTATATTGCCGAGGGGGTCCGGGCCGCTGGCGGCGAGGCGGAGTTGCTGGGGCCTGGGGATTTCTCTGCCGGTCAGTTCTCCGCTTACAGCGCCGTGGCCTTCGGCTGTCCCGCCATGGGCAGCGAGGTGCTGGAGGAGGCGGAGTTCGAGCCGATGTTTTCCGCTCTGGAGGGTTCCCTTGGCGGCAAGCGGATCGCGCTGTTTGGCTCCTATGGCTGGGGAGACGGCCAGTGGATGAGGGACTGGTGCGCCCGCTGTGACGACGCTGGGGCCAACCTCTTGGACGAAAACGGCCTGATGGTCAACGAGGCCCCGGACGCAGAGGGCGAGGAAGCCTGCAAGGAGTTGGGCCGGAAGCTGGCGGCGTGGTGAGCAAGGACATTTCCCGGACCTTTGAGGCTGTGCTGGTCCGGCATTGCGCCCCCACGCTGGCGGGGATGAAACCGGGAAGCATCTTCTGCTTCAATCATTCCCCGCTGGAAGTCTCCCGACAGAAGGTTTGCCAATGGAACAAGCAGTTAGCTCCATTCGGCCTTACCGTTCAGATACTTTTGGAGCGGCCCAGTTCCAGCTCGGTGATCGTCTTTGTGTACCGGCATAACCGTTTGGAACAAATGCTGTCTGACGATGCTTACCAGAGCTTTTTGGCCCAAGCCGGATATGAGAGGACAAACCTGGACGACCTGTTGGAACAGCTTGCCCAGCGTCTGCGGACACAGCCGGAGTTCCCCCATGAGATCGGCGTATTCCTGGGATACCCTCTCCGGGATGTGATCGGCTTTATTGAAAACCATGGCCGGAACTTTACCTGCTGCGGTTTCTGGAAATCCTACGGCGATCCGGCAGAAATGCAGGTGTGCTTCGCCTGCTACCGCAGGTGCATCCAAACCTATGTTGCCATGTTTGAGCAGGGAATCCCCCTTGAGCGGCTGGCAGTCCCGGCATAGGAGGTGGTGATCGAAATGGAATTACGGGCTTCTGGGGAGGATTATCTGGAAGCGGTCCTGATTTTAGGTCAGTGTATGGGACAGGTGCGGGCCATTGACATTGCCCAATACCTGGGCTGCGCCAAGACCAGCGTCAGCCATGGACTTCGGCTTTTACGCCAGGGCGGGTTCCTGTTCGGCTCTGCCGGACTGAAGCTGCTGTCCAGCCGGGATGCGAAAAAAGCCTATACCCACGCCATAGCCGCCGCTCTGCGGATGAAGGAATCGGTCATGGAAACCGTGACCACCGTGCAGGAGAACGCTGCCGACATACTGGCCTCGGCCAAGAACCTCAATGCCCAGCGGGTGGAGCAGGAAACTGCGGATACCCTTGGACAGGTGGAGGAAGCCTGACTCATACACAGGACAGGGGGCTGCGGCCCCCTGTCTTTTGCCCTTGGAGGTTGAAATGAAAGTAATCATCAAACACCGAGGCCGGGGCCGTATCCGGGTCCAAATGGCCCAGCCCCGGATGTCTCTGGAGCAGGCCGATCTGCTGGAGTGCTATCTCCAGAGACTTCCCCAAGTCATCCGTGCCTCCGTCCACGAGCGGACCCGATGCGCCATTGTGGAGTATCAGGGTTCCCAGGCGGAGATTCTTCGGGCGTTCAGCCGGTTTTCCTAGGTTTGCGGTGTCTCCTGCGAGGACAGATGGTTGTGGAGGTGCTGGATGCCCTCTCTATTGGAATCTCTCTGCTCCGTGGCGATTTCGCCACCGCGTCCTCAGTGCGGTTCCTCCTGGGGCTGGGGGAACTGTTGGAGGAATGGACCCACAAAAAGTCTGTCAGTGATTTGGCCCAGTGTATGTCGCTGAACATCGACCGGGTATGGCTGAGAACGCCCCAGGACGAAGTACTTATGCCGCTGTCTCAAATCCAGACCGGCGACCAGGTATGTGTCCGTCTGGGCGGTCTGATCCCTCTGGACGGTGTGATCACAATAGAAACGGAACGGGCAAAAGGACACATGGTCATTATGATTGGGGATGGCATCAACGATTCCCCGGCGCTGTCCAAGGCCAATGTGGGCATTGCCGTCAGTGACGGCGCGGCCATTGCCAGAGAAATTGCGGACATCACTATCGCGGCGGACGATCTCCATGAGCTGGTCAGCCTGCGGCGGATCGCTGGCAGGCTGACCGGACGCATCCGCTCCAATTACCGCTTTGTTATTGGTTTCAACAGCTCTCTGATCGTCCTTGGAGCCTTGGGCATTCTGCCTCCGGCCACCTCCGCCACCCTGCACAACCTCTCCACCCTGGGCGTTAGCCTGCAAAGTATGACAAATCTTCTGGAAGCGAACTGACACAAGCACAAAAACCGTCTCCGCAAGGACGAGCCTTTCGGGGACGGTTTTCCCTATGAAGTCAGATCGGTTTCAAAGGACAATTTCCACCTGCGATATGAGCCTTGATTTTCTCAAAGGTTTCATCGCTCAGATCATGCTCTACCTTGCAGGCGTCCGCCGCCGCTGTCTCCGGGGAAATACCCAACTGAATAAAAACCTGTGTCAACAGCTTATGCCTGTCATAGATACGCTGGGCAATTTCTTCACCGGGAGGCAAAAGCGTGATATAGCCGTCGTCGTCCATCTGAATATAGCCGTTCTCCCGGAGATTTCGCATTGCGATACTGACACTGGGCTTGGAAAAACCCAGTTCATGGACAATATCAATGGAGCGCACCATCCCATGATCTTCCCGGAGTTTTAAGATCGCCTCTAAATAGTCCTCAGCAGATTCGTGGATATTCACAAAAAATCCTCCTTCCACGGAAACCTCTGTGCATAGGTTAGCACTTTCTAACTAAAAAAGCAAGTTTTTCTTGAAATGGACTTGACAAGATTGGTTAGCGGTGGTAAACTGAGGCTGATTTTAAGGTTAGGTTTTACTAACCACATTGCAGGAGGAGGCGAAGGAATGATGCCGCTGACAATGGCAAAGGCAGGGGAAACCGCAACCATCCGCAAAATCTCCGGCAAGGACGAGGTGCGCCAGCATCTGGCGGAGCTGGGATTTGTGGTGGACAGCGATGTGACGGTGGTCAGCGAGATTGGAGGAAATCTGATTGTGCAGGTAAAGGACAGCCGCATCGCGCTGGACAAGACCATGGCAAACAGAATCATGATATGAAGGAGAGATGGGTATGAAAACATTAAAAGATGTCAGAGTGGGCGAAACCGTGATCGTGGCGAAGCTGCACGGCGAAGGTCCGGTGAAGCGCCGGATTATGGATATGGGCATCACCAAAGGCGTAGAAATCTTTGTGCGCAAGGTGGCCCCTTTGGGCGATCCCATGGAGCTGAACGTCCGGGGCTACGAGTTGTCCGTCCGCAAGGGCGACGCGGAGATGATCGAGGTCCAGTAAACTGACGCGGCAGAAGGCCGTTATTCTTTGCGCCATAAGTTAGCCTTAGCTAATATCGAAAGGAGAGAATGACTATGGACATCAAGATTGCCCTGGCGGGCAACCCCAACTGCGGCAAGACCACGCTGTTCAACGCCCTCACCGGCTCCAGCCAGTATGTGGGCAACTGGCCCGGTGTTACCGTGGAAAAGAAGGAGGGCAGGCTGAAGGGTCATAA
>CAJTOE010000198.1 GCA_910577805.1 uncultured Oscillospiraceae bacterium
AGGTTGGCAATGGCGGCCGCGCGATTGTCGAACACGTTTGCGAAAAACTCCGCGAAGGCGGCGATCAGATTCCAGCTGGCGGCCACGAGGTTATAGCCCGTGGCGTACAGCCAGCCGGCCCCCTGGGCGATTTGCTCAAAAACCTCCTGGCTGGTCATCCCCATGGAGTACATGGCCAGAATCGCCACGCCCGCCCCCGCGGCCAGCAGCAAAAGGGGGGCGTTGGCCGCGGCCCAGGCGATCAGATGCACGGCGGCCGCGCCTGCGGAGACGGCCCCAAGGGCCAGCAGCGCCCCTGCGGCGAATTGCAGCAGGTCCGAGACAAGCCCCCAGTTCTCCGCGATCATCTGCGCCCCGCCGGCCAGCAGGTCCACCGCCCCCGCCGCCGCGCGGCCCAGCAGCCCAAAACCGGAAATCAGGCTGTCCAGGGCGGTCTGGCCCAGCTCGCTGTTCAGCAGGGCGTTGAGCTGTTCCAAGGCCGGCTCCATGCTCTTGACTGCCGCGTTTCCGGCCATCGTCCACGCCTGCTCATAGGTGAGGGGGATCGCCTCAAAGGCGGCGTTGGTCTCCTCCGCCGCGTGGAACAGGGCGTTTTTCACCACCTGGGCGGTGATCTTCCCCTCGCTGGCCAGCTCCCGCATCCCGCCCACGGACACGCCCAGGTACTTTGCAATGGCCTGCGCAATGGTCGGGGCCTGCTCCAGCACGGAGTTCAGCTCCTCGCCCCGCAGCGTCCCGGCGCTCATGGCCTGGGTGAGCTGGAGCATGGCGGCGTCCATGCCCTGGGCGCTGGTCCCGGCCAGGGTAAACTGCTTGTTGAGCTGTTCGGCAAAGGCCACCAGCTCCTGGCTGCTGGAAAAGGCGTCGGGGGCCATGGTGCCCAGCTTGGCCGCCAGGTCCACCGTGCCCATATAGTCCCCTCTGGAGCGCTGGGCCGACTGGTAGAGCATATCCCGCAGCTCCGGGGTGGTCTGCCTCCCGTCGTTCATCCGGTCCAGCCGGGCGGTGTTCTGGGTCATGGCGTCGCTCAGGGCAACAAACCGCTGGGCGGAGCGCAGGCTCACATAGGCCCCCGCCAGCGCGCCCAGCTGCCGGGTCAGGCCGGAGGCGGCGGACGCGCCCCGGCGCAGGCTGGCGTTCACGCGCTCCTGGTCCTGGACGGTCTGGGCGGCGGTCCGGGCCGCTTGTGCGGCCGCGTCTGCCAGGGCGGCGCTGGCGTCTGTCAGGGCGGCGCTGGCCGACACGGCCTGATGCAGGCCGTTCAGATAGCGGGACATGGTGGCGGAAAACCGGTCCAGCAGGACCAGCTCTTCCCGGATGGCGGCCATCAGGCGTCAGCTCCTTTCGTTTTTTGTCTGGACTGGATCTCTTTCCGAGCAAAAACCAGCAGGCATATTTTTTCCCGCGGGGAGAGCGCACAGACCCGCCCCGGCTCCCAGCCGTGGTTCAGGAACATGTAGTAGGCCAGGACGGTGTCCGGGTCCCCGCGGCCAATCAGTTTTTTGCCTGCTCCTCCAGCTCCTCCTGGCTGCTGTCCAGGCCGGACAGAGCCAAAATCGCCTGGGTCAGCCGCTGGAACTCCCCCGCCAGCAGCAGCTTGCCGGGGACCTCCAGGGGGTTGAGGGTCTTGCAGGCCGCGCAAAGCTCCTGGGACTTGAAGTCCGGGGTGACGGTGGCGGCCACGATCAGCCGCCGTCCGTACTCGATCTTATCCAGCTGCGCCTCCCCATGTCTGGCCCCGCGGGTGGACTGCCGGATGAGCTGTTCGTTTTCCTCCTGGGTCAGGGGCCGTATGACGAAGGGGACGGGCTTGCCGTCCTTTCCCGTAAAGCGCCTGGAGATGAACACCTCCTCCGGCTCCACGGCGGCGGCGGGGTGCAAAAACGCGGTGAGATCACACATAACACACACTCCTCTCTTATTCCGTCCCCAGGGCGGCGGGGGCGGTAAAGGCTTCCAGCACCTCGAAATCCTCGAAGCTGAAGCTGAATTCAAAGGTCAGCATATCCTGGCTGTCGTCCAGGATGGCGATAGGGATGTCCCCGGTCAGCTGGCAGCGGTACAGGGCCACCGTCTGCGCCCCCACAGAGGAGGCCTTGTCATCGTTGGTCACCTGCATATCGAACCGGGGCATCGCCCCCGTGCGGATGTATTCCGCGGCCATCTGGACAAACGCGGAGGTATAATAGTACATGGTCCCGGTGCCGGTGAGCTTGGCCCCGCCGGGCTTTTGCTGAATGCGCTTGGTCCCGATCACCTTCATATCGCTGCTGGCAATGTTGGCGCGGGCGTCAATCTTCTTGGCCCCGAATAACTCCTGGATCTGGCCGTCTCTGGTCATCACCGCGGTCCCCGCCGCGCCGTGGACGGTGTCCCGTTCCAGTAAAAAACTCATACTCTCCCCCCTTTTTAGCGCACTGTGACCGTCAGGTATATCTTCTCGACCGCGCCGCCGGTGAGCGCGACCCCCGCCGCCGCGGTCAGAGGCCCCTCCCCGGAGAACGTCACCCAGCGGTTGGCGGTCAGCTCCGATGCCGCCCGGACGCACTGGCTGTCCACCGCCTCCCCGTCCACGATGGTCGTGACCGTAAACGACCCGGCCTCGTCCACCCCGGCGGAAATTTTTGTGGAAATATCGTTGCCCCGGACGCCGGGGTACCGGGCCGTGACGGTGAGTCCGGACAGGCTGGCGGAGGCGGCGGCCGCCCCCTGGGTTTTGAGCCGGTACAGCAGGACAGCGCCTTGGCGATAGCCACCGTCCCGCGGGCGCCTAAAGGCACGCTCTGGCCGCCCTCGCTCCTGAAATTGACGTACACGCCCGGACGGACTTTATTCGGGGCGCTCCAGGTCCCTCCCGCCATCAGGCCTCACCGCCTTCCACAAAAAATTGGTCCAGCACCGCGTTGGCCTCTTCCAGCGAATACGCGGGCCGGGTGAGCAGTACGCGGGTAAAATCCCGCTGGCGGCCGGACAGGGCCTTGCTGTTCAGCAGCGCTTCGGTAGGGTATTGGGGGGCCGCTTTTTTTGCCATTATATTACCTCCTCACGGTAGGCCTGGATGGCCCCCATGAGGACGGCGTCCTCCTGGCGGCTCACCCAGAGCTTCAGGTCAAATTTATAGTGCAGCGCGTCCTCCTGGACGGTCCAGTGCCGGCCGTAGGTCCGCAGCAGCGCCCCCTGACAGGGGAACAGCTCCAGGTGCCCGTCCAGGATCTCCGCCGCGTCCATGTACTGGTCCTGCATATCCGGGCGGTTGAAGTCCACCAGGTACACCAGGTCCAGCCCCAGCCTGCGCAGAAAGCGCGGGCCGGTTTTCCCCGTGATCCTGGCGTGGGTTTTTTGCAGAAACAGCGCCGGGAGCTGGGTCCCCTGCTGGTTCGGGTTGTCGTAGAAGGTCACGCCGGGGAGATGGGGAGCAAGATGTCCGGCCAGGGCGGCGGTAAGCTCTTGCAGCGTAAAACTCACAAAAAAATCTCCTTTCCCAGGGCTTCCAGCCCGGAAGCAGCCGCGTCCTCATAGGCCTGGACGGCCTGCTCTTTCATGTGCAGGCCGGGGACATAGCCGGTCTTAGTCCCGACGGTCAAGCCCACATTACGGGACAAATCGCGGGAGAGAAGCCCGTGGCTGTCGATATATAGCCCCGGCACAAAATGCCGGTCCATCCGGTGCCCGTCGTTGACGTAGCTGGCGTACTCTTTCTCGTTGGCCAGAAGGGACGTATAGCGCCCGCCGGTCCGGACCGGCTCGGTCTGGCTGTCGGAAGCCCAGTGCTGGGCCAGCTCGCCGGTTATCATGTTCACACCCCGGAGCGCATCCCCGCCGTTGGGGGGCGTGCAGGCCTGGGCCTCCTCCACCGCCCGCAGGGCCGCTCCGCGGGCGATGTCTTGAAGCCGGGCTTGCAAACCGGCCTGGCGTGTTTGCAGCACCTCCAGCCGTGCCCGCAGCGCGTCACCGAACATATTCCAGCTCCAGCAGCGGGATCTCCTGGTGGGCCAGGCCGGGGACCACTGCTCCGAACGGCTCGTAGAACGGCACCGGCTCCCCGGCAAAGGCCCGGATCTCCCGCGGCGTTTGGCCCAGACCGCCCCCCCGTGTGATTTTCAGCTCGTCCCCGGCCCGGATGTCCGCCTGGTTTGCACAG
>CAJTOE010000199.1 GCA_910577805.1 uncultured Oscillospiraceae bacterium
GACTTTGTGGATTTCCTGGTGGAGAGCGGCCAGAACTATTGGCAGATGCTGCCGGTCGGCCCCATCAGCTACGGGGATTCCCCCTACCAGTCCTTCTCCACTTTCGCGGGCAACCCCTACTATATCGACCTGGATATGCTGCAAACAGACGGCCTCCTGACCTCGGAGGAGGTCCAGGCCCATTCCTGGGGGGACGACCCGGAGCGGGTGGACTACGGGGCCATTTACCGCGCCCGGTACGCCCTGCTGGAGCGGGCCTTTGACCGGGGCTGGAGCCGGGAGCGTCAGGCGGTGGAGGAGTTTGCCTGCCGCCAGCCCTGGCTGGACGGATACGCCCGGTTCATGGCCCTCAAGCGCCGCTATGACATGAAGCCCTGGACCCAGTGGCCCGCCGGGGAGGTCCCGGCGGAGGAGCTGGAGCGGGACGTGCAGTTTTTCACGTATCTGCAATTTTTGTTTGACCGCCAGTGGACGGCTTTGAAGCAGTACGCCAACGAGAAGGGTATTTCCATCATCGGGGACCTGCCCATCTATGTGGCGATGGACTCCGCCGACGTGTGGACCAACCCGGAGCGCTTTTTGCTGGACCGGGACAACGTGCCGGTGGACGTATCCGGAGTGCCTCCGGACGGCTTCACTGACGCGGGGCAGCTCTGGGGCAATCCGCTTTACCGCTGGGACGCCATGAAGCGGGACGGCTACGCCTGGTGGGAGAGCCGCCTGCGTGGGGCGCTGGAGCGCTTCGACGGCATCCGGCTGGACCACTTCCGGGGGCTGGAGAGCTACTGGGCGGTGCCCTACGGGGACGAGACCGCCGCCGGAGGCCGCTGGGAGCCGGGACCGGGGGAGGATTTTATCAAAATGGTCCACGAAAAATTCCCCGGCGCACTGATTATCGCGGAGGACCTGGGCTACGTGACCAAGGAGGTCAAGGAGCTGCTGGAATGCTCCGGCTATCCTGGAATGAAAGTGCTGGAGTTCGCCTTTGACAGCCGGGAGGCGGGGGACTATCTGCCGCACTGTTACCCGGAGAACTGCGTGTGCTACACCGGGACTCACGACAACACCACAGTGCTGGGCTGGCTGGAGGAGGCCGGCCCGGAGGACATGGAGATGGCCCGGCGGTATCTGGGCCTGAACCGGGAGGAGGGCTATAATTGGGGCTTCCTCCGGGGCGGAATGGGGTCCAAGGCCCGGCTGTTTGTGGCGCAGATGCAGGATTATCTGGACCTGGGCGGCGCGGCCCGGATGAACACCCCCGGCACGCTGGGGGGTAACTGGCAGTGGCGGATGAAGCCCGGCGCGGCGTCGCCGGAGCTGGCCCGCCGCCTGCGGGAGTTTACCCGGCTGTTTGGCCGCTGACAAGAAAAAACATCCGGCAGGGGAGTGCCCCCTGCCGGACTTTTTTATTTTTATTGTGCGCTGAACTTCTGCTTGACCGTATCGACCTTGTTCTGGTCCGCCTGCTCGGAAGGATACCAGCCCTTTGCGGCCATCTTGCTGTAGGTGGTGTCCTGCATCCCCAGCGCGTCGTTCAGGGCCATGCTGAAGGTCTGGTGTACGGTGCCGGTGGGGGACTCGATGGTCCCGTGGAGCAGCAGGTCGCACACGCCCTTTTCCAGCAAAAGGATGTTTTCCATCAAATTCTTGTCGTCCATGTCTGTCTCTCCTCTCTTACAGAAGGCCGTAGAAGCTCTGGAAAATCTGCTGGTGCTTCTGCCCCATCTGCTGTACAAAGCCCTTCAGCTCCGTATCCTGGATCTGGTTGGCCGTCTCCTGGCACTTGGTCTGGAAATATTTCGCGTGGCCAAGGGCGTCCTCGATATAAAGCAATTCCTTCGTGGTCATACGAAAACCCTCCTGATTTGAATTTGCCCTTTCAGTATGCGCCCCCAGGAAACGATTATGCGGCCGGAAGCAGGTCTAAATTTTGTTATTCGACTTCAATGATTTTGATTTGACTGGCCGTGAACTCGCTCACCTGGCCCACCACGTCGATGATGCGGGCGGTGTCCACGTCGGTCAAGCCCCCCTCCGGTGCGGCTACGGCCAGGCTCAAGGCGTCCTCGCCGATGAACGCCACGCAGTCCGTATAGCCCTTGGCGACCACCAGATTTTCGATCTGCGCTTCGGTCACTGTGTAGTCCGCCATGGTCTGGATGCTCTCGTTGGCCTGGTCCCGCATGGTCTGGTCGGCCTCCTCCCCGGAGGCGGCGTCCTGCAAGAGGCTCAGTGCGCTGTCACGGGCCTGCTGGCGGTTGAGCCGCGCCGTGGCAAAGTAGCTGCTCACCGCTGCGGAGGCGGGTTTATTGCTGTCCTGGCCGTCCTGGGTCTGGACACCGCTCTGGTCCGGGGAGCCGGTCTGGGAGCCGGTCTGGGTTCCGGTCTGGGTCTTGTTGTCCCCCAGGAGCGGGTCGCCGGTCTTGCCGTCCACCATGGTGGATTCCCCCAACGTTTTTCCTGTTTCCGCCTGCTGCTGCTCGTAGCTCCAGTTCAGATACACCGCCGCGCATACGAACAGAGCGATGGCCGCCACCACCGCATTGCGCCGCCAAAGCTGGGAAAATCCGCTTTTCTTGCCTGTTTTCATACCGATTCCTCCTATTGATCTGAAAAATTTTGTCATCCGCCCTGACAGATGGATATTTTATCCGCCCCCAGCCCGGTCAGCGCGGACACCGCCTGGAGTACGTTCAGCCGGACGGCGGGGTCCCCGCCGCCCTGGCACACGATCAGCGCCCCTTGAAATTCCGGCGCAAGCGTCTGGAGGGGGACCACCTCCTGACTGCCCGTGCCCCGGCCCACCGTCACCGGGGCGTAAGTACTGCCGCCGCCGCTCTCCCGCTCGATGGTCTGGGCCAGAATCTGGCGGCTGCCGCTTTTCAGGGTCAGGACGGCATGGACCGTGCCCGCCCCCTCGATTCGGCTCAGCGCCTGCTCCAGCCGCTCTTCCAGGTCGTCCAGCCGGAAGATCTGCTCCGACGCCGGGGCCGGAGTGTCCGGCTCCGGCCGTTCCCCCGTGGGGAGGAGCAGAAGTACCGCACCCACCAGAGCCACCAGCAGGACATATTGGTATTTTTTCAAAAAACTCCCCCAGTTCTGGGACCATGGGGGCAATTTCAACTTCACGCCGCCGCCTCCTTTTCATAGGTTTGACCCTCCGCCGGGATGCCCAGATCCTCCTCCAGCAGCCGGCGCAGCGCCGGCCACGCCTGCTCCGGCGCGGACACCCAGGCGGTCTCCGGGACAAAAACGCCCTCGCTGTTCTCCCGGCACTCCACCCGCGCCTGGCAGGGGGAGATCCCTTGCTGCGCCGCCTTGTCCAGAATATATGCTTCCAATTCCGCCTCTATGACGGCTTTTCGCTGCGCCTGGACCTGGGCCTGGAGGGCTTTGGCCTGCTGCTCTACCTGGTCCAGGTAGTCCTGCGCCAGCTGGGCCGGCTCCAGGGACGCGCCCTGGGTCAGCGGGAAGAGCATCGCCCACAGAAGGACCAGTGCGCAGACCAGTCCGCCCGCCTTTTTCACCGGCCCCTGGGGCATGAGGCTCTGAGCCAGAGAGGTGAGGACCGCCGCCGCCGCCAGCCCCAGCAGCCAGGTCCGCAGAAACGTCATCATGGCGTCACCGCCATGACCGCCGAAACCAGGCTGAACAGAAGGAGCAGGGCGCAGGCTCCCGTCATTCCCAGCACCAGCCCGAAGGCGGAGCCGATGCTGTCCACGAGCTGGCTCAACCGGGGGCTGGCGATGGTGGCTGTCAGGGCGGCAGCGGCCTTGTAGGTCAGGTAGTGCAGGCCCAGCCGCAGGAAGGGGGTGATGCAGATGGACAGTACCACCAGAAGCCCCGCCGCGCCTACAGAGCCCTTTAAAATACCCGCCCCCGCCAGCACGGATTCCGCCGCGTCGGCCAGAATGCCTCCCACCACCGGGATCATCCGGCCCATAGCCAGCTTGGCCGCCTTGATGGCCGCCGCGTCCGCCGTCCCGGCAATGGCCCCGCTGGCGGTGAGATACCCCACGAACGCCAGCAGTACCCCGGTCAGCATACTCTGGACCGCGCTTTTGATCAGACCCGCCACCTTGCCAAGACCGGGGTTGCC
>CAJTOE010000200.1 GCA_910577805.1 uncultured Oscillospiraceae bacterium
ACCGCTTTTTTACCCAGTGGCTGATTGAAGCGGGTGTTGCCCCTGACACCGCAGAGAAAGACGCCTGCCGCATGGAGCACGCCATCAGCGAGGAAAGTTTTCGTAAGCTGATGCAGGCACTGGAGCATCCGCAGGAAATCCCTTAACATGGCATGATCGAATAGAAAGTTTGAAAAAGCATACGGTTCGTCTTGACTCCCCAGGTTTTTGACAGATATAATTCACATCATCCAAACGGACCTCTATCCTCGCGCCAGCTGTACCAGCAAAAAACGGCGGTTTCCCGCCAGAAGGGGGTGGTTCCGATGAAGCAGCACCGCTTTTGGGCCTGGGGCGCCGTCTTTTGCATGGTCATGGTGATGCTCACAGGGTACAAGCGCAAGTAAGAAAAAAATCAGGAGGAAATTTTATGGATTGTGATAAATGTGTCAAAAACCTGGCTGTCTTTGCGGGCGGGGTCCTGTTCGGCTCTGCCGGACTGAAGCTGCTGTCCAGCCGGGACGCAAAAAAAGCCTATACCCATGCCACAGCCGCCGCCCTGCGGATGAAGGAATCGGTCATGGAAACCGTGACCACTGTGCAGGAGAACGCCGCCGACATACTGGCCTCGGCCAAGGACCTCAACGCCCAGCGGACGGAGCAGGAAACTGCGGACGCCGAGGAAACCTGACCCATATACACAGGACAGGGGGCTGCGGCCCCCTGTCTTTTGCCCTTGGAGGTTGAAATGAAAGTAATCATCAAACACCGAAGCCGGGGCCGTATCCGGGTCCAGATGGCCCAGCCCCGAATGTCTCTGGAGCAGGCCGATCTGCTGGAGTGCTATCTCCAGAGACTTCCCCAGGTTATCCGTGCTTCCGTCCATGAGCGGACCCGGTGTGCCATTGTGGAATATCAAGGTTCCCAGACGGAGATTCTTTTGGCATTCAGCCGGTTTTCCTATGAGATGGAGAACCTCCATCCTCCTGTCAGCAGCAGCCGCGCACTGAACCGGACGTATGAGGAAAAGCTGGTGGGCATGGCAGCGGCAAAAGCTGTCTCCGTCCTCTTTTTTCCCGCTCCTCTCCGGATCGCCTATACCGTTTGGAAAGCGATCCCCCATTTGTTCCGTGGTTTGCGATGCCTCCTGCGGGGACAGATGGTTGTGGAGGTGCTGGATGCCCTCTCCATCGGTATCTCCCTGCTCCGTGGCGATTTCACCACCGCGTCCTCGGTGCGGTTCCTCCTGGGGTTGGGGGAACTGCTGGAGGAATGGACCCACAAAAAGTCTGTCAGCGATCTGGCGCAATGTATGTCTCTGAATATCGACCGGGTGTGGCTGCAAACGCCCCAGGGTGAAATCCTTACGCCGTTGTCCCAGATCCAGACTGGCGACCAGGTATGTGTCCGGCTGGGCAGTCTGATCCCTTTGGACGGTGTGATCACAGAGGGCGAGGTCATGGTCAATCAGGCGTCCCTCACCGGGGAATCCATTCCGGTTCCCAAGCGCACAGGTATGACAGTCTACGCCGGAACGGTGGTGGAGGAGGGCGAGTGCGTTCTCCAAGTCTCCGGTCAGTCAGGCAGCAGCCGGTATGACAAGATCGTGGCCATGATTGAACAGTCGGAATCGCTGAAATCCACGGCGGAGAGCCGCGCGGCTAATCTGGCGGACAGGCTGGTGCCCTATACCTTGGCGGGCAGTCTGCTCACTTATTTGCTGACCCGGAATGTCTCCCGCGCCCTGTCTGTTCTCATGGTGGACTTCTCCTGCGCCCTGAAGCTGGCAATGCCCCTGGCTGTCCTCTCCGCTATGCGGGAGGCCGGCGGGTTCCATGTGACGGTGAAGGGCGGTAAGTATCTGGAGACGGTGGCCCAGGCGGATACGGTGGTCTTTGACAAGACCGGCACCTTGACCCATGCCTGCCCGGTGGTTGCGGAGGTCGTTCCCTTCGGCGGGCAGAACAAGGCGGATATGCTGCGCTTGGCCGCCTGCCTGGAGGAGCATTTCCCCCATTCCATGGCCAACGCGGTTGTCCAGGCCGCGCGGGAGCGGGGGCTGTCCCATGAGGAAATGCACTCCGAGGTGGAGTATATTGTGGCCCACGGCATTGTCAGCGAAGTCAACGGCCAGCGTGTGATCATCGGAAGCGCCCACTTTGTCTTTGAGGACGAACGATGTGCCATTCCGGAGGGGGAACAGGAGCGTTACGATTCCCTGCCGGATCAATATTCCCATCTGTATCTGGCCATCGGCGGCGTGCTGGCCGCTGTGGTCTGTATCTCCGATCCCCTGCGGCCAGAGGCGGGAGCTGTGATCCGGCAGCTTCGCGGCTTGGGTATCCAGCGGGCCGTCATGCTCACCGGGGACAGCGAGCGCACCGCCGCCGCCATTGCCGCAGAGGTGGGCGTGGACGAATACCATGCGGAAATTCTGCCTGCGGATAAGGCCAGCTTTGTGGAGACGGAACGGGCAAAGGGCCATACTGTTATCATGATCGGGGATGGCATCAACGATTCCCCGGCGCTGTCCAAGGCCAATGTGGGCATTGCCATCAGTGACGGCGCGGCTATTGCCAGAGAGATTGCGGACATCACGATTGCGGCGGATGATCTCCATGAGCTGGTCAGCCTGCGGCGGATCGCTGGCAAGCTGACCGTGCGTATCCGCTCCAATTACCGCTTTGTTATTGGTTTCAACAGCTCCCTGATTGCCCTTGGAGCATTTGGCGTCCTGCCTCCGGCTACCTCCGCCATGCTGCATAACCTCTCTACGTTAGGCGTCAGCCTGCGGAGCATGACGAATCTGCTGGAGCCAAGTTGAAACAGCATAGGGAAAACCGGCCCCATAAGCCTTGGGGCCGGTTTTCCCTATGCTGTCAGATTGATTTCAAAGGACAATTTTCACAGCTAATGTTGTCTTTTCCACCAGCGGCATGGGCTTTGATTTTTTCAAAAGTCTCATCACTCAGATCATGCTCTACTTTGCAGGCGTCCGCCGCCGCTGTCTCCGGGGAAATGCCCAACTGAATAAAAACCTGCGTCAGCAGCTTGTGCCTGTCATAGATACGCTGGGCAATTTCTTCACCGGGAGGCAAAAGCGTAATATAGCCGTCATCGTCCATGTGGATATATCCGTTCTCCCGGAGATTTCGCATTGCGATGCTGACGCTGGGCTTGGAAAAGCCCAATTCATGGACAATATCAATGGAGCGCACCATCCCATGATCTTCCCGGAGTTTTAAGATCGCCTCCAAATAGTCCTCGGCAGATTCGTGGATATTCACAAAAATTCCTCCTTCCACGGAAACCTCTGTGCATAGGTTAGCACATTCTAACCAAAAATGCAAGTTTTTTTGAAAAGGGTCTTGACATTGGCAGTTAGCGGTAGTAAACTAAGGCCGATTTCAAGGTTAGATTTTACTAACCATGTCCTGGAGGAGGCGAGGCAATGATGCCGCTGACAATGGCAAAGGCAGGAGAAACCGCGACTATCCGCAAAATCTCCGGCAAGGACGAGGTGCGCCAGCATCTGGCGGAGCTGGGATTTGTGGTGGACAGCGATGTGACTGTGGTGAGCGAGATTGGAGGAAATCTGATCGTACAGGTAAAAGACAGCCGCATCGCGCTGGACAAGACCATGGCAAACAGAATCATGATATGAAGGAGAGATGGGTATGAAAACATTAAAAGATGTCAGAGTGGGCGAAACCGTGACTGTGGCGAAGCTCCACGGCGAAGGCCCGGTGAAGCGCCGGATCATGGATATGGGCATCACCAAGGGTGTGGAGATTTTCGTCCGCAAGGTGGCCCCCCTGGGTGACCCCATGGAGCTGAACGTCCGGGGCTACGAGCTGTCCGTCCGCAAGGGCGACGCGGAGATGATCGAGGTTCAGTAAATCAATGCGGCAGGATGCCGCTATTCTTTAGAGCAAAAGTTAGCCACAGCTAACATTTGAAAGGAGAGAAGAATAATGGACATCAAAATTGCCCTGGCAGGCAACCCCAACTGCGGCAAGACCACGCTGTTCAACGCCCTCACCGGCTCCAGCCAGTATGTGGGCAACTGGCCCGGTGTTACCGTGGAAAAGAAGGAGGGCAGGCTGAAGGGTCATAA
>CAJTOE010000201.1 GCA_910577805.1 uncultured Oscillospiraceae bacterium
AAATGCAGTATTTCGACCTGGGAGACGGACAGGACATTGACTGGAGGAATTAGGACATTATGGACAAACTGGACTCTTACCACCTGCCGGTCACGGGCCGGAACATCCTGAAATTCGCATTTCCAACCATCGTCATGACGGTGTTCAACACCTTCTACACCATGGTAGACGGACTGTTCGTCTCCAACCTCATCGGCATGGAGGCCCTGTCCGCCATCAACCTCACCGCTCCGGCCATCGCTCTGATCACGGCAATCTCCGGAATGCTGGCCACCGGTGGCAGCGCCGTGGTCATGAAGAAGATGGGGGAGCACAGGGAACAGGAGGCCCGGCAGGATTTTACTCTGCTGATCCTCACCAACGCCGTGGTGGGCGCGGTGATGATGCTGCTGGGCTATACCCTGATGGATACCCTGCAGGGGACTATGGGCCTCTCTCCGGCGGTGTTTGGCTACTGCCACACCTACCTGAGCAACTATCTGCTGTTCACCATTCCCATTCTGCTGATGTATAACTTCTCCCTCTACCTGATTGCCGCCGATAAATCCACCCTGTCCCTGATCTGTACTGTAGCGGGGGGCGTGACCAACATCATTCTGGACTATGTATTGATCGCTCTGTTCGACATGGGCATCCAGGGGGCGGCCATCGCCACCGGCCTGGGCTATTCCATCACCGCCGTGGTGGGCTTTCTGGTGTTCCGAAAGAAGGAAAACCTGCTTCACTTTGAAAAGCCGGTGTTCCGGGGCGGGGTGCTGTTCCACGCCTCCACCAACGGCATGTCGGAGCTGGCCACCTCCCTGGTGTCCGGCATCACCACCCTGCTGTTTAACCTGGCGATGCTGAAATATGTGGGCGAGGACGGCGTGGCGGCCATCACCATCATCATGTATGTACTTATGTTTGTCAGCGCCCTGTTCATCGGCTACTCCTACGGCGTGGCCCCCATGATCTCCTACTACCACGGGGAGCAGAACCACGAGAAGCTGAAAAAGCTGGTGGGATTCAGCGTCAAATTCATCGTCGGGGCATCCGTCCTCTGTACGGTTATTTCCATTCTGGCGACCATTCCACTGGTGGGCATCTTCACCCGGCCGGACATTCCGGTGCATGAGCTGGCGGTGACGGGCAACCGCCTGTGCTCCATCGCGCTGCTGTTCGTGGGGCTGAATGTCTTTGCCAGCGGGATGTTTACCGCCCTGTCCAACGGCGTGGTATCCGCCGTGCTGGCCTTCTCCCGGTCGTTCCTGTTCACCGTTGCCAGCATTCAGCTCATGCCCGTCCTGCTGGGGGGCGTAACCGGCGTGTGGCTGGCGACGCCTGTGGCCGAGCTGCTGGGAACCGTCATGGCGGCGGTGCTGCTGCTGAAATACCGGAAGCGGTACGGGTACTGAACATTTCACGACATATCCGAGACATTTCGTGACATCAGGGGTTGCATCCCTGCCCTCCTTCTGTTAATCTGATAGGCTGATAGAAAAGCGTGGTGGTGAACATGATAAAAATTGCGATCTGCGACGATGAACCCATGATGGCCCAGGAACTTGCCAGCCATCTTGCGGAGTATATGAAAGAAAAATCAATCACTGCTTACGACCTCAGCAGTTTTCCAGATAGCTGTGCCCTGCTGGATGCGGCTGATCGCTTTGATGTGATTTTTCTGGACATCCAGATGGAACAGCCGGACGGTATGGAGACGGCCAGGCTGCTGCGCCGGCGGGGAGACTACAGCTTGCTGGTCTTTGTAACGGTGCTGAAGGAACTCGTTTTCGACGCTTTCCAGGTGGAGGCATACGACTATCTGCTCAAGCCCCTGGACAGCACCCGCTTCAAACAGACAATGAATCGGGTGCTCCGCTCCCTGGAACAGAGGACAGCCGAGGACATCGTAATCCAGCGGGGAACCGGCTGCGAGGTGGTTCTTCTCTCGGACATTGTGTACTGCGAGGTATTGGGCCGGAAAATCTACCTCCACAAAAGTGACGGGACAGTGAGCGACTACTATGACAAGCTGGAGGATCTGGAGCGGAAGGTGGACGGGCGCTTTTTCAAGTGCCACCGGAGCTATCTGGTCAATTTAGACTATGTGCGCGGGTGTCAGGATGGGCAGGTCCTGCTGTTCCAGGGGGAGCGCATCCCCGCCTCCCGGCTGCGGGAGCGGGAGCTGATGCAGGCCCTTTTGCGCTATATGAAAGAGAGGGGGATCTGACTTGGACTGGTTTAGCCTGTTTATGGATGGCCTCTGCCTCGGCGGGCAGGGAGTGATGCACATAATCTTTGTTGGCCGCCTCACCAGGAAGAAACAGAACCTGTGGCATTTTCCCGCTTACATTCTCCTCCTGGCTGCGCTTCGGCTTATCCCAGCCAAATTTGACATCGGCGGTGCAGTCTCCGTTGCTGTGGGTGTACTGGGGCTGTATGCCGTCAGCCGCTTCTGGATGGGAAACCAGCGATCCGTATCCTGGCTGGTTTCCGTGCTGGCCTTCTACATCTCGCAGCTCTCTTTCGGGATCATCAACTCCGTGGAGGCGGCGCTCTTTCCCCGCTTTATCGGAAGCCCACTGCTGTATCTGCTGCTTATCGCGGCACAGGCCCTTTTCTTCGGACTTTGCATCTGTTGTTACCATGCTGTATTAAAGCTCCTGACCTGGACGGAGGACAGTCACCCCCCCTATATCGGACTTCTGTTGTTTCCGGGTCTGTTCTTCTTTGCCGCGGAGCTGTATATTCTCCATACCGCCTACAGTTTTTTTGCCCCTGTCATTTCTCTGGAGGAGGTCGGCAGGCACAGTACGCTGCTGCTCCTGCAAGTCATGGGCCTGGCGGCGCTGCTGTGTACCCTGTACGCCTACCGCCAGCTATGCCGGGGCTTTCAGGCCCAGGCGGAACTGCAATCGCTGACCCAGGCGGCCCATGAGCAAAAGGTTTATATTGCGGAGGCCCAGGCGCGCTACGAGCAGACAAAATCCTTTCGCCACGACATCAAAAACCATCTATCCGTCCTGGACGGCCTGCTCCGGGGCGGGAAGCTGGAGGAGGGCAGAGAGTACCTGAAAAAGCTGGAGGCCGTCTCGGAGGCCCTGTCCTTCCCCTATCAGACTGGCAATCCGGTGGTGGATATTCTGTTGGGGGAGAAGCTGGGGCTGGCGAAGGAGATCGCGGCAGAGGTGTCCCTGGTCCTGCCCAACCCTTGCGGGATCGACGATTTTGACCTGTGTGTGCTCTTTGCCAACGCCTTGGACAACGCCATCGCCGCCTGCCGTGCCAGCGATGGAGCCAAGACGATCCGCATCAGCGGGAAACAGCAGGGGGATTTCTACATGCTGACCTTTGAGAACACCTGCTCGGATGGACCACTGCCCCCGGTGGGGACCGGACTTTCCAACATCAAGGCGGTGGCGGAAAAGTACCACGGGGCGCTGCTGACGGAGAAAAACGGACGGCAGTATGTTCTGAGTGTATTGCTGAATGTTTCATTCGCTTAAATGTTTTGGTAGACCTGATAATTTGATTGATTGCCAGGACATCGCATAGTAAAATGAGGATAGCTTTATAGAATGAGGTGGCAGTCAAATGATTGGCGTATACTTTAGCGGAACCGGAAACACGAAGCATTGCGTTGAAAAATTCATGCGCGCATATGGTCCGGCGGAAGATATCATTTCCACTGAAGCGGAAAATGCTATCCGGGAAATTTCCAAACACCCCGAGATCATTATAGGCTATCCGGTACAATTCAGCAATATTCCTAAAATATTACAGAATTTTGTTGCTGACAATTCGTACCTCTGGAGGGGCAAAAAGGTTTTCATTATCGCTACAATGGGCCTGTTCAGCGGCGACGGAGCCGGAATTCTGGCCCGCTTATTGGGCAAACATGGTGCAATCATAATAGGCGGGCTTCACCTGAAAATGCCTGACAGCATAGGGGATGAAAAAGCGTTGAAAAGGACTTTAGTGGTCCATAAAATCTAAAAATTGCATAATAGTGGACGCCATGTTATAATGACCCCAGCAGAAACGAGGGGGTCAATATATGCCGTCATTGAAATATGTAATCAAGCTTAGTGCCGA
>CAJTOE010000202.1 GCA_910577805.1 uncultured Oscillospiraceae bacterium
CGCTGTCCATAAAAACCCGCCTCCTCTTTTTTGGATAGTGTTCCAGGTATCTGGAAAAAAATCCGTAAAAACGAAATTTTCCTGTTTACCCTCACGCTTTAATGTGCTAATATAAGGAGCGTATCAAGGCACCAAGGAAAGGAGCAGACCATGGCTAGGTCAAAACGGACGGAGCGCAGCACGGCGCTCTACGAGACCATTTTAAAGCTGAAGGACCCGGAGGAATGCCGCCGGTTTTTCCGGGACCTGTGTACCCCCACCGAGCTGCGGGCCTTGGAGCAGCGGTTCAACGTGGCTATCTACCTGCAACAGGGGCTGGTCTATCTGGACATCCTGGACAAGACCGGTGCCAGCAGCGCCACCATCAGCCGGGTGCGCCGGGCCATGCTGGACAACGGCGCCGGCGGCGTAATGCGCGAGGTCCTCACCCGCGAGGGGCTGGGCCAGGCAACAAATCAAGAAACGGAGAGTTGAGCATGAAACAACTGATGCTGGGCAACGCAGCCGTTGCCAGGGGGCTGTTTGAAGCGGGATGCTGC
This sequence comes from uncultured Oscillospiraceae bacterium, assembly GCA_910577805.1. Taxonomy (GTDB): domain Bacteria; phylum Bacillota; class Clostridia; order Oscillospirales; family Oscillospiraceae; genus Lawsonibacter. The sequence continues at coordinate 540 of CAJTOE010000202.1, forward strand.
GTGATCTCCAGCTATCCCGGCACCCCCAGTACCGAAATCACCGAGGAGGCCGCCAAGTACGACGAGATCTACTGTGAGTGGGCGCCCAACGAAAAGGTGGCGATGGAGACCGCCTTCGGGGCCAGCCTGGCGGGGAAGCGGTCCTTCTGTGCCATGAAGCACGTGGGCCTGAACGTAGCCGCAGACCCCCTGTTCACGGTGGCCTATACCGGCGTGAACGCGGGTATGGTCATCGGCGTAGCCGACGACCCCGGAATGCACTCCTCTCAGAACGAGCAGGATTCCCGGCACTACGCCCGGTCCGCCAAGATCCCCATGCTGGAGCCCGCCGACTCCGGCGAGGCGCTGGCCTTTGCCAGGATTGCCTACGAGCTGTCCGAGCAGTTCGACACCCCTGTCCTGTTAAAGATGTGTACGCGGGTGGCCCACTCCCAGTCCATCGTGGAGACCGGACCCCGCATAGAAGCCCCGGCGAAGCCCTATGAAAAGAACATCGGCAAGTACGTAATGATGCCTGGAAACGCCATCCGCCGCCATCCTGTGGTAGAGAAGCGCCTCCAGGACCTGTCCCTGTGGGCGGAGACCGCCCTGATCAACCGTCTGGACAAGGGCACGAATCTCAAAATGGGCATTCTCACCTCCTCCACCAGCTATCAGTACGTAAAGGAAGTCTGCGGGGACACTTACCCTGTGCTGAAGCTGGGCATGGTCTGGCCTCTGCCCAAGCAGAAAATCCTGGACTTTGCCCATTCGGTGGAGAAGCTTGTGGTCGTCGAGGAGCTGGACGGCTTCCTGGAGGACTGCTGCCGTTCCCTGGGCCTGGACCCTGTGGGCAAGGAGACGTTCTCCTGTATGGGCGAATTTTCACAGAATCTGGTGGCGGAAAAGTTGGGTTCGCCTGTACATACCGGCAAGGCCCTTGACGACCCCATTCCGCCCCGTCCTCCTGTGATGTGCGCCGGGTGCCCCCACCGCGGCCTGTTCTACACGCTGAGCAAAAACAAGTGCATCGTTCTGGGCGATATCGGCTGTTACACCCTGGGCGCAGTCGCGCCTCTGTCCGCCATGGAGATGACCTTATGTATGGGCGCATCCATTTCCGCCATCCACGGCTTCAACAAGGCCTTAGGCGCACAGAGCGAGGGCAAGACCGTAGCCGTAATTGGTGATTCCACGTTCATGCACTCTGGCATGACGGGTCTGGCGAATATTGCCTATAACCAGTCGAACTCCACGGTAATCATTCTGGACAACTCCATCACGGGCATGACCGGCCACCAGCAGAACCCCACCACCGGCTACAACATCAAGGGCGATCCCGCCGGGAAAATCGACCTGGAGTCCTTGTGCCGGGCTATGGGCTTCCGCCGGGTCCGTGTGGTTGACCCCTATGATTTGAAGGCCTGTGACGCGGCGGTCAAGGAGGAGCTGGCCGCCAACGAGCCGTCTGTGATTATCAGCCGCCGTCCCTGCGTGCTGTTGAAGTACGTCAAGCACAGCGCGCCCCTGACGGTGGACACGGACAAATGCGTAGGCTGCAAGAACTGCATGAAGATCGGCTGTCCGGCCATCTCCATCAAGGGCGGCAAGGCCCATGTTGACACTACCCTGTGCGTAGGCTGCGGCGTGTGCGAGCAGCTATGCGGCGTGAACGCCTTCCAGAGCACTGGGAAGGAGGGTGTATAATGAAAACCAAAAATATTATGATTGTCGGCGTAGGGGGCCAGGGCTCTCTGCTGGCCAGCAAGCTTCTGGGCCATCTGCTGATGGAGCAGGGCTTTGATGTAAAAGTCTCGGAGGTCCACGGCATGTCCCAGCGGGGCGGCTCGGTGGTGACCTACGTGCGCTACGGCGATAAAGTAGCTTCCCCGGTCATTGACAAGGGCGAGGCGGATTATATCGTGTCCTTTGAGCTGCTGGAAGCCGCCCGCTGGCTGAGTTACTTGAAGCCCGACGGGCAGATCGTCACCAGCACCCAGCAAATCGACCCCATGCCTGTGATCACCGGCGCGGCGGTCTACCCGGACAATCTGGTGGAGAAGATGAAGGCCGCCGGAGCCAAGGTAGACGCGCTGGACTGCCTGAAGCTGGCGGAGGAGGCTGGAAGCAGCAAGGCGGTGAACATCGTGCTCATGGGCCGGCTGTCCCACTACTTTGATCTGCCGGAGGAGGCGTGGCAGAAATCTCTGGAGGCCATGGTGCCCCCCAAGTTCCTGGAGCTGAACAAGAAAGCATTTGCGTTGGGCAAGAATGCGTAAATCCTGAAGTGCGGCAAAGCCTTTGGGAACCCCCCTCATCCGTCTGGCCAAAGGCCAGACGGATGAGGGGGAGAGAACACACAACCTGCCTGCAAGAAAGGAGAGCTGTATGAACGCATGGAACGAATTCAAGGAAGCCGTCAAACAGAAGCTAAAATATCTGCCCCTCATTCTTGGTCTTATCTCCGCGCTCTACCTGCTCTACCTCGGCTATCTTCTGATCGAGCGGTCTATTCCGATGGACGACTGGTCCGTCCGGGCGCGGTATACCCTGCTTGATATGACAATTTGTCTATCCCTATGGCGCATTCTCGACCTTTTGGAAAAAAAGAAATAACGCACCTTATTTTGGAGAGGAATGATACCTAATGGAACGATACTATCAGCCCGAAATCGAAACCGCATCCCAGGAGCAGATCAAGGCCTGGCAGGACGAGCGTCTTGTCAAGCAGGTCAAGCACGTCTGGGATAACGTCCCCTACTACCGCAAAAAGATGGAAGCTCAGGGCCTCACCCCGGACGACATCCAATCCAGAGACGACCTGCACAAGCTGCCTTTCATCACCAAGGCGGACCTGCGGGAGGCCTATCCCTATGGCCTGGTGGCCAAGCCTCTGAAGGACTGCGTGCGCATCCAGTCCACCTCCGGCACCACCGGCAAGCGCGTAGTGGCCTTCTACACCCAGCATGACATCGATCTCTGGGAGGACTGCTGTGCCCGTGCCATCATGGCCGCCGGCGGCACCAATGAGGACGTGTGCCAGGTGTCCTACGGCTACGGCCTGTTCACCGGCGGTCCCGGCCTCAACGGCGGCTCTCATAAGGTGGGCTGTCTCACCATCCCCACTTCCTCCGGCAACACCGAGCGTCAGATCATGTTCATCCAGGACCTGAACGCCACGATTCTGTGCTGCACCCCCTCCTATGCCGCCTACATCGGCGAAACCATGAAGGAAATGGGCCTCACCCCGGACCAGATCCCTCTGAAGGCGGGCATTTTCGGTGCGGAGGCCTGGTCGGAGGAGATGCGCCAGGACATCCAGAACACCCTGGGCATCAAGGCTTATGATATTTACGGCCTCACGGAGCTGTCCGGCCCCGGCGTGTCCTTTGAATGCTCGGCCCAGAGCGGGATGCACGTCAACGAGGACCACTTCATCGCCGAAATCATCGACCCCGACACCGGCGAGGTCCTCCCGGAGGGCGCCCAGGGCGAGCTGGTGTTCACCTCCATCACCAAGGAGGCCTTCCCCCTGCTGCGCTACCGC
>CAJTOE010000203.1 GCA_910577805.1 uncultured Oscillospiraceae bacterium
GAAAAGCGTAGGCAACCGGGCGGGGACCCACTACCTCTATTGTACCAAGCGGGCGGACAACATGAGCTGCGAGGGCTGCGGAACGCTTCGGACGCCAGAGTTTGAGCAGTTCGTCTATGAGGCCATGGTACAAAAGCTGTCCGAGTTTCAAACCCTGACCGCCCAGGCGGAGACGATCAACCCCAAATTGACCGCCTTAAACGTGGAGCTGGCCCAGGTGGAGGACGAGATCGAAAAGCTGCTGAACACCCTGACCGGGGCCAGCGCGGTTTTGATGTCCTATGCCAACGGGAAAATTGAGGAGCTGGACGCTCGCCGTCAAGGGCTGATCAAGGAGATTGCCGCGCTGAACGCTGAAAGCGTCTCCCCGCAAAAGATTGAATACCTGTCCTCCCACCTGGGGAATTGGGACAACATCGACTTCGACGACCGGCGGCAGGTAGCCGACATCATTCTCTCCCAGGTCCACGCCACGGCTGACCGTGTGTCGTTTGAGTGGAAAATCTAATTTCTTACCCCCAGCGCCCTATTCAATGGTGTGTTTACCATTGTCAAGCGATGTTTCCAACACTCTTTGAAAACAGCATTTCCATGTGTTCCACACCTGTCTGTGGCTGATTATGTGGTCAGAACCCCTTGCGGCACTTGAGGTTTCAAGCCAGGAGCAACATTATTTTAACTCAAGAAAGTGGTCAAATTTGAATCAGGCTGTCTTAACCGGGTGTCAACTCAGAGGAAATATCAAGCGATGAATTGCACCTCCGTCTACAATGATAAGCAGATTTCCTAAAGTCCTGTCGACTGTGTAATTTGCTTGCTTTTCACCTCTGTATTTCTACATTTTATTCTCGAAAATCACTCGACTTACGGACTCCATTCCAGTATTGTATTGCTTGCAAAAGCACCACAAAATACGAAATACAGGAGGAAAGAGTATGACCAGCATGAAAAAGCGCATTGCCGCCGCACTGACTGCGGCCACCCTCGCTATCGTTCTCACAATCCCCACAATGGCAGCGGAATCGCCTGACGACCCCGTCCGGGTGAGCAGCTACAAGGGCAGTACCTTGGAGGTGGGAGAGCGCAGCGGCCTCATCATTGGCCCCAGCGGTGCGGACTACACCGTCACCTCCAGCGACCCGGACACAATAGCGGTCGAGCAGGTGCTGACCTTCTGGGTGGCTATCGCCAAGTCAGAGGGGACTGCGGAAATCACCGCCTCCAATAGCGCCGGGGAACGTGGGAGTGTAACGCTGACAGTCAGCTCTGCTGCCCCTGCTACGCCAGAAATCCCAGACAGCGGAGACAGCATCGGCCTGACGGACAACCTGGAGATACGGCAGGAGACGATCCGGCTCATCAACCAGACCCGAAAGGCTAATGGAGTGTCAGAGCTGCCGATCAACGAGGCCCTGATGAATGCCGCCCAGATCTGCTCCAACCGGCGCTACACCTGGCATCACGCTCCGGAGGAGAGCCGGGCCGCAGTCGACGCTGGCTACCTCTACGGCTTCGGGTCCAACCTCACCGTGTTCACCGGCACTGCCGATGCCGCTCAACGCACCATCAACAACTGGATCAACTATCCTGGACATTTCGAAACAATAATTGACCCCAGATGTGACTGCATCGGCGTGGGAGTAACCCAGCACGATGGTATAACCTACTGCTACATGTTCGTCGGGATACCCAACAGTGTCAACTTCTATGCGTAATGTGGAAATTCCAAAAACGCAGACCTAAAATCAGGAGCAGATCGTGATCATGATCTGCCCCTGATTTTCAGGTACCTTATATACCTTTAATGAATTGGAAATTGGACTTCAGTAGACAAAAAGGAGTCAATCAATTTTCAAAATCAACCCCAACACTCTCCGGGCGCAGATTTCCAAATCGGCACGGCTGATCGCCCCCAGTTTTATGGCCTCCTCCACCCGCTCCGGGTAGCCGTTGGCCATTTTCAGGTCGTTGCCTGCCAGGAGCTCCTTGTAGTGCTCTCCGCGGGTCCACCAGTCGGACATCACCAGACCGGCATAGCCCCACTCCTCCCGGAGGATGGTGGTGAGCAGCTCCTGGCTCTCCGAGGCCCGCTGGCCGTTGATGACATTGTAGGAGCTCATAATGGCCCAGGGCTGTTCCTCCCGGACGATAATCTCAAAGGCCTTCAGGTAAATCTCCCGCAGGGCCCGCTGGGACAGGCGGGAGTCGCTGTACTTCCGGTTGGTCTCCTTGTTGTTGCAGGCAAAGTGCTTCACGGTGGCAGCGATATTCTGAGACTGGATGCCCCGGACCATGGCCCCGGCCAGCTTGCCGGTGAGCAGGGGGTCCTCGGACCAGTACTCAAAATTCCGGCCGCACAAGGGGCTGCGGTGGATATTCACCGCCGGAGCCAGCCAGACAGAGATGTTGTTCTCTTTCACCTCCGCCGCGGCAGCGGCTCCCACCTGAGCAGTCAGCTCCGGGTCCCAGGAGGCGGCCAACAGGGTGGCGCAGGGCCAGGCGGTGGTGTACACCCCCACCTCGGGCTGGATACGCAGACCCGCAGGGCCGTCGGCGGTGGTCAGGTTGGGCACGCCGTACTCCGGAAGGTTGCCCAGGCCGAAGGTGTTGGACACCCCCACATTGGGCTGGCCGCCCAGGAGGTGAATCAGGGCACTGTCGCTGAGCTGGGCCATGAACTCATCCAAGGACAGCTTGCCCTCCGCCACAGCGGACAGGGGCTGTACCCCTGGGGCGTAAGGCTGGGCCAACATATAGCGTCCCCGCCCCGGCGTGGCGGGAGCCACCCCCTCCGCCTGGGCGGTGGTGAGGGGCTGGAGCAGATTTTCCACCGTATCCGCCGCCGGGGCGGCGGGCAGGTCCTCATAGCTGCCGTCCCCCAGCAGGCGCTTGGACAGATGGGAGGGGGCCATGCTGGCGTTGAGCCGAACAAGCACTTCCGTCTCCGCCTGCTCCCAGGCGTAATCCAGCTCCACAGCGTCCCGAACGGAATTTCCCACATACAGGGCATACCGCCCCTTCTCCAGCACCCAGGCGGAGGGGGCGATTTTGCCCAGGTCGTCGAAGCTGGCCATGTCGGACACAGCGAAAGTCAGCTCTACCGTCTCGCTCTCCCCGGGCTCCAGCAGCTTGGTCTTTTGGAAGGCGGCCAGACAGCGCTTCGGCTTCTGGAGCAGGCCCCAGGGAGCGGCGTAATAGAGCTGGACCACCTCTTTGCCCGTCCGTTTCCCGGTGTTGGTCACCCGGACGGACACCTTGATTTGCCCCTCCGACTCCCCGGCGCTCACCGTCTCCAGAGAAAAGCTGGTGTAGGACAGGCCGTAGCCAAAGGGGTAGCACACCCGCTCCGCCGCCCCCGGAAGAGTTTCAAAATACCGGTAGCCCACATAAATATCCTCGGTGTAGTCCACATAGTGGGGGGAGTCGTGGAAGTGTTCCGTGGAGGGGTAGTCGGACAAATCCCGGGCAAAGGTGTCGGGCAGCTTGCCGCAGGGATTGTCCCGGCCGGTGAGCAGGGCGGCAACAGCCGCGCCCCCCTCCATGCCCCCCTGATAGGCCAGCAGGGCGGAGGAGATTCTGTCATCCTCACAGAACCAGGACACGTCCACCACGCCACCCACGTTGAGCACCACAGCCACCTTGTCAAAGGCGGCGCAGACCTGTTCCACCATGGCCCGCTCCTCCTCGGTGAGGTAGTAGTCCCCCCTGGGGAAGACAGCCTTGGCTTTGCGGGGCATATTCAGCTCATCGGGCCAGGGGTAGTCCGGCTCCTGATAAAAGACCGGCTCCCGGTCCCAGCCCTCCCCGGAGAAGCGGCTGAGGACAATCACCGCTATATCCGCGTCCTTTTTTGCGGACTCAACCAGACTCTGGGGCAGCGCCGGCTCGGCCATCAGGCCGGGGACGTCCCCCGCCTCATACCGCCGCTCCACATAGTCCCGGTAAAAATCGGACAGTGGCTCATAGAGGGATATCCCCTCCTCCTTCAGGCCGTCATACAGATTTTTGGCATAGCTCACAGTCACATCCCCGCTGCCGCCGCCGCCCTTCACATAGTCGAAGC
>CAJTOE010000204.1 GCA_910577805.1 uncultured Oscillospiraceae bacterium
AGCCGCCGCCGAGCCGCCGCTTCCTGCTGAAGCTCCATATATTTTTTGTGGTTTTCCATACGCTGTTCCCAAAAGCTGCCCTTGGCCTTATCCTCAAACATGGCCGCGCCTTGATTCCCCATATAGCCCGGATACCAGCCCTCAGCATGACATTGCTCCTTTGTCTCGCCAATGTAGAAAACGCTATATCCGCCGCCAGCGGTAGCTACCCACGGATTTGATTGAGAAAACGCCTCCCTCAAATCGTTCAGCACCCACGCTTCATAGTCGGGATCGTTTTTCATCCGCTCAAAGGCCGCGTCGGAAATCTGAATCAAGATAGATTCCATTTGCCGGGTAGTTGAGAGGGGTATCTGTGAAATCTTCTCCCGGATCGTCTGCTGGTACGCCTCCATGCTCATATCCTTCTTTTCGGATGGGGTTGGCGCGGGGTTGCTCTCGCTGGCCCGAAGCCGCGCCGCCATATCCAGAAATCTGCCGCCCCCCGTCCCGGCCCGCTTTGCCTCACGGGATCTCGCAGGGGCACTGTATACCCCCGCCCCGTACCCCGGTTGAATCGTATTGCTCATGGTGTTTCCGCTCCCTCACATCAGCCCGGCCAGGTCAAACTCACTGACGCCCAGCTCATCCTCTGCCTCCTTGGGCACCTGGCTCAGCTTGGATTGGGCGGAACTGAGCAGAGCCTCCACCTTGTCGATCTCCGCCTCATCGCACCAGCCATTTTCCAGGCCAGCCTTGCAGTCGGCCAGATCCTGGCGCAGAAGGGCGATAACCTGCTGAACTTGATCCCGTGTTTTTGCGGCGGCGATCTGCCGGGCACGCTTGCCCTGGTTGACACCAACCCTTCCGCCCTGCCGCTCAGATACTTCTTCCTCGTCCTCCCCGCCGTGCTCGGCTTCTTCCAACGCTTTCTCCTGGCGGGCCTGCTCCATACGCTCCAAGGTTTCTTTCCGGATTTTTTCCCACGCCTCCGTGCCGCTGTCATATTCCACCGTGCCGCTCGAGACCATGGTCAGGTTGCCCTCGCCGTCAATGCTCCAGGTCTCCGAATAGCTGAGCAGCTTTCCGCCCGCCGCCTGGGCGGACTTTACTGCGTTTTCATAGCCCTGCCGGACGAGGTCGGTAAAAGCGGACAGATTTTCTTCCAGCCTTTTCGCCTGTTCCGGGTCGTTGGCGCATTTGTCCAGGTATGTGCCTGAAATGGCGACCTTACCGCTTTTCACGCAGTCATATTTTTGCCGCAAAGCGTCATAGTAGGCCGCTCCGTCGGGCTTGGAAATGTGTATGCTGTCGGACTGAGGGGCTCGAGTCCCTTGGACGGCCTCCTTTTTTTTGAGCCCTTCCGCTCTTTGCGGAAAATAACGATTTCCGCCTCTCTCAATACTGGTAATACCCATTCGATTGTCCTCCCTTAGTCATGTTTTTCCTGCAATAAAACTGTTGCGGAAAATTCCTGCCGTACCGCCTTCAGCTCCAATTCCCCCATATACTTCTCCGCCTCCCGGCGCGCGTTGGCAAGGCCGATCCCGTGCATGGGGGCATCCTCTTTTTTCGTTGTGACAGGCAAACCGTCCTGCCCGAATACCACCTCGCCCGCAAAAGAGTTTTTGACCTCGATCAGAAAGAAACGCCCTTTTCTTGTTCCAGTCAGTACAATAAACCGCTCACCCTCGCTTACCTTCTCACAGGCCTCCACCGCGTTTCGCAGCAGGTTTTGCAGGATGATCCCCATATCAAAGGCATCATAGGCCTCTGGATCGGGATAATGGAACTCTACGTGGAAGCGGATGCCCAGGTCAAGGCACCGCCGCCGCGTATCGTTGACAATCACATCCGTGACCGGGTTGCCTGTCTGGAGCGTCAGCTCAAAGCCGCCCATGCTCTCGTCCATTTTGGCGATATAGTCCGCAAGGCTTTCATACTCGCCGTTCCGGGCCAGGCCGATGATGTTGGCCATGTGGCCCCGGATCTCATGCTTCAGTTGGCGGACTCGGGTATAAAATTGTTCTGTCTCGTGGATCCGCGCCCGGATCGCCTGGCTCTGCTGGTGTTCCGTGTAGAGGATGGTCTGTTCCTCCTGGAGGGCCGCCATCCCCTGCTGAAAGGAGATGGTCAGCCAGGTCCCGGCGTAGAACAGCAGGGCCAGCGCCGGGATAACCGCCAAAAACGCCGGGTGGCGCTCGTAGAGCTGGAGCAAAACGCCGTCCTTAAACTCCACCAGCAGCCGGGAGATCACCTGTCCAAACAAAATCTCCGCCACCGGCACTAGGCTGAGGTAGCACAGCTCCCGCCGGTGGAGTGTTATGGCCCGCTTTCGCATTTGACGCTGGAGAGCGAATAGCATGGCGGAAAACACGACAGCGTGGGAGACAAAGAGCAGCGTCAACAGACACGCGCCCCTCCGGTAGACCGCCTCCGGCGGCTCCACAGACAGGGGGAAGAGGCGCTCCGCTATGAAATACACGCTCTCCACCATCAGCGCCCCGGACTGCTTTGTGCTCCAATAGAACAGTCCCAACAGGAAGGCTTTTGCTTTTTCCAGCCCCAGCGCCCTGGAGAACACCACCAGCATCACGACTAAAAACAGGCTGAACAGCCCTTGCGGGGCGGATATGCCGTTGTAGAGCAGGCTGGCGCACAGATACGCCCCAAACACACACAGCAGCTTTCTCCACAGGCGCCCCGGGAGAAAGGGCCGCAGGAACCAGGCCAGCGCCGTGGCGTACAGCAGCTCCACCCCAACGGAAAACAGCCGGTTGAACATCAAAAATCCCGTCTCGCTCATAGGCCCGCCCCTTTTTTCACAAAGCGGAGGTAGGCCTTCACGAAGTCCTGGTACTTGTATTTGGAGATCAGCAGTTTTTCCCCGTTGGCCAGCGTCAGCTCCGTCTTGCTATACCCCTCCACATAGGCGAGGTTGACAAGATAACCCTTGTGGATACGGAAGAACTGATCGCCCAGTTCCGCCTCCAAGTCCCGGATTTTCCCGTAACAGGAAAATACCCCGTCTTTTAGCCGCAGCACAACCTTGTGATTGCTGCTTTCAATGTAATAAATGTTGTCCAGCGGCACGGTCCGGCTGGCGCCAGCGGATTGAAGCGCGAGCGCGTGGGAAAACCGCGGCTGGGCACGGCCTGTCTTGATCTGTTCTATGGCTCGGGTAAAGACCCGGGCGAACTTTTCCTCGTCCACCGGCTTCAGCAGATATTGGAACGCGCCCACGTCAAAGGCGTCGAACACATACCGCTCATAGCCGGTTACAAAAACAATCACCGGCTGTGTCGCGGCTGACTGTTCCCTGATCTTCCGAGCTAACTCCATACCATCCGGGCCGGCAGCGTTCAGCCCAATGTCCAGAAAGAGCAGGTCAATTTCTCCACTGCCCGCAAGGCAGTCACTGGCAGAAGCGTACTCAACAATCTCACAGGGGCAGTCCCGTGCCCGGATCAGGGACGCAAGATAGGCGCGGGCCGGGGCTTCATCATCACAAATCGCAATTCTTATCATGGCGATATTCCTCTACTTGTTTATTCGTTCAAATGGCCGCCAGGGTAAGCCCGGTTGACGTGACTGGACGGTTTGATGGCGTGACTGGACGGTACAGGATTATTTTACTACATGTGAACACAGGGACGCAAGCAATACGCCCGGCCTATGGCATAACAAAGCCCCCTTGTGCAGTGATTCTCCTACACAAAGAGGCTTTTGTCTATTGTCCATTTTTACTGGACCGGTTCAGCTGTCCAGAAGACTTTTCTTTTGGTCCTTCCTGCCCCGAGGGTTAGCCCGGCGGCCAGGTCATATCCCGGCCGGATAGGACATGGAAATGGAGATGGAATACGGACTGCCCCGCCTGCTCCCCGATGTTGGACACCACCCGGTAACTTTCCAGGCCCAGCTCCTGGCAGACCTTGGCGATCACCGTAAAGATATGGCCCACCACACCGGCGTTGTCCCCGTTG